>CAIXUZ010000037.1 GCA_903922735.1 uncultured Verrucomicrobia subdivision 3 bacterium | reverse complement strand
GAGCGCGTTGCTGGTGGTGAATCCCTCCAGCAACGCCTATCTGGCCTCGTTGGCGTTGAATCCAGCGGGCATCTTGTCGCCCGGCTTTGGCAGCAACCAGTTCAGCTACACCGCGACGGAAGCTTACAGCAACGCCCCCACCGTCACGGTGGTCAATGCCGACCTGACCGCCGCCAATCGGCTGATCTTTGGCAACAGCACCAACCTGCTGGTGTCCGGCGTGGCGAGCGCAGCCCTGACCTTGAATGCCAATCCGGCGGTGACGAACGTGGTGCGGGTGCGGGTGATGGCGCAGGACGGTTTGACGGAGTTGATCTACACGGTGAAAGTGCAGCAACTGCCCAGCACCAGTTCGCCGGCCATGACCAACCGTTTGAGCGGGACGAACCTGACGTTGAGCTGGCCGCTGGGTCATCTGGGCTATCGCCTGCTGGTGCAGACGAACCAGCAGGCTTCCGGTATCAGCGTGAACACGAACGACTGGATGATCGTGCCCGGTTCCACGCTCACCAATCAAGTCTCCCTGCCAATCCGTCAGGTAATCCCGTCTGAATTCTATAAATTGGTTTCGCCGTGAACAGGATGATAAAAAGAATTATGGATGCCACCGTCCACGAGCGCATTTGTTTCTCGTGAAAGGCGGGAGTGCGATTTATTTGGTGTTTTCGCACGATGCTGGCTTGCGGCTTTGAATGCTGATCTTCCAGCGTGGTTGCCGGGCTTCTTTTATTGACTGGAAACTTTGCGGGCGCTGTTTTAAGGCGGCAGCACTCTTCGTTTCAAGAAAAACACAGCCAGCAATATTAGCAAGCCCAGGCCGAGATATTGAATGATACTCACTTGTTATCAACCCGATTTTTCTCCCGCGTGGACAGGTTGTAGCGTATGAAAACAATCAACCCGGAAATCAGCAGCGAGGTCGCCACCACCACCGCAATGGCGCTTATCCAAACTGTTTCAGCCATTGCCGTCCCTGCCGCTACGGCGGCCATGGCGGTGCCCGCCAAACCGAAGGTGGAAAGCAGCCAGACGGTGCGTTTTCGTTCCAGATCGTCGAGATGGATTATCCGGTTGTTGTTGGATTCTGCTGGGTCAAATGACATGGCGTTTTCTTTGTGATTGGTCGGCGGTGGTGTTGATTCTCACCAGCGGAGCTTATGTTATCAGAGAATAGCAGGGCGTGATATGGTGGTTTGCTTGAAGTATATATCATGGAATCCATGATGCTAAAATGGCTTTAACCGTTTGACATCAGGGATAAAAGCGAAAAGACTCAATCCGCAACATTGCAGCGGGAAAACCGAAATTGTAGCAGATAATTATCATGAGGTTGAGGGATAAGCAAAAAGGTGGCGCGTTGAAGGCGATGTCCAAAGGGAAGCCGGGAGCCAAGGGAGGGTGTATTCCCAACCCGCGCCAGTTTCGGGAGTCGAAGCGGGCAACCCGACTGATTCGCTCGAAATTCTTTAGGCCTGAATCTCCTGAAAACCTTGTCGCCATCGAGCGCGAGCGTGAACTTCTGGGGCGGGATTTGCACGACGGCTTGTGCCAGTTTCTTACGGCGCTACGAATCAAGGTGGATTTGCTCGAATGGCATTTGCAAAAACGCGCGCCCGCCGAAGCGCATTTCGTGCGGCCGGTGATTCAACTGCTTGATCGCGCTGTCGAAAAATTGCGGGCGCTGGTTCATGGCGTTCAACCGGTCGAGCCGGTGCCGGCCGGATTGATGACGGCGCTGCAGCAATTGACAGATACGGCGCGGGAGCTTTTCGGCGTGCCCTTGCGCTGTCGCATTCCTCGGCCGGTGCGCATTGCCCATCCGGCGGTGGCGCTGAATTTGTTTTACATTGCGCAAGAGGCCGTCAACAACGCGGTCAAACATGCCAGCGCCCGCAAGATTTACGTCAGCCTGACCCGCCGCTCGCGCCGCGTGGTGTTGACGGTGGCAAACGGTGGCAAGCCGTTTTCCGATGCCAGCCATACTCGTGGGCTGGGCTTGAAAACCATGCGCTTCCGTGCGGAGCAAATCGGCGGAGTTTTGGAAATCCAGCCGCGCCGGAATGGCGGAACCCTGCTGACCTGCACCGTGCCCGCGGGTAACACCCAATCCTCCCTTTTACGATGAAAAAAAACAATCTTGGCAACAAAAGTTCCCGTCAGAAAAACCGCCGCCTGTTGCTGGTGGATGATCATGCCGTGGTGCGGCAGGGGATTGCCGAGTTGATCAACCGCGAATTGGGATTGGAAGTCTGCGGACAGGTTGGCACCGCACCGCATGCGGTGACGGCGGTCGCCCGGCTCAAGCCGGATCTGGTGCTGCTGGATTTGTCGCTTGAGGATGGCAGCGGCATGGAGTTGATTAAAAATCTCAAGACCCTGCATCCCCAACTGCCCATTCTCGTGCTGTCGGTTCATGACGAAAACCTTTACGCCCGCCGCGTGCTGAAAGCCGGTGCCAGCGGTTATGTCATGAAGTTGAAGGATTCGGCCACCGTGATTAATGCCATCCGCACCGTCATGGATGGCGGAGTGTATGCCAGTCCAGCCATCAACTCTTCAATGATCCTAAATTTGGTGGGCAATGATGCCTTGAACGATAATGCCATCAACCGTTTGACCGACCGCGAGCTTGAAGTTTTCAAATTGATTGGTCAGGGAAACACGCTTCGACAAATTGCCAGAAAACTTCAGCTCGGCATCAGCACGGTGGAAACCCACCGTGCGCACATCAAGCAAAAGCTTCATCTGGGTAATACCACGCAGTTGATCCGGCTGGCGGTTGAAAGCAATAACGGTCCTTGGTAGGCGCCAGCGCATCGGCGGGGATGAAATTTTGAGCCGCCGGAACACCTGACCAAAAAATGCCAATCATTTGGCAAGCGGTGGTTAGTTGACTTCCCCATGTTCGGCGAAATTCTCATTGCAATCGGCGCTGCCGCGCCAATAAACAAAAACCAACCGGAGAAGAATAACGATGAAAAAAATGCTTCTGCTAGTCACGATGTTTGGCCTCGCCGCCGCGCTTTCTGCGAAGGCGGCTGATGCCAAGGAAAACTGGGAAAACCTCTGCGCGAAATGCCATGGCGTGGAAGGCAAGGGCGACACCAAAATGGGCCAGAAACTCGGTGCCAAGGACTTTACCGATGCCAAGGTGCAGGCCGAAATCAAGGATGAAGCCGCCGTCAAAGCCGTTAAAGACGGCATCAAGGATGCGGATGGAAAGACGAAGATGAAGGCCTTCGTCACCGGGGCCGATACGCCCCTGTCCGATGACCAGGTCAAGGCGCTGGTCGCTTACGTCCGCGGTTTGAAGAAATAAGAACCGTCAAGATTTGAAGGCGGGGGTTGCCGGATCGTTTTTCGAAAAAGCAACCCCCGTCCATTTGGAAAGATAAACTAAAGTCCGGCATTATGCTCCCCTTTAAATTACCGCCACAAATTCTGCGCCTGGTTCTGGTGGCTATGGCCATCGTCGGGTCCTATCTGATCGCGCGATCTTTTTTGACTCCGCCATCCTTTGGGCAATACGGCTGGTATCGCGGCGATGCGCTGGCGGAGATTGCGGCGCGCACGCCCGCCTTTGCCGGCAAAAAGTCGTGTGACGAATGCCACTCTGGCATTTTGCAAAAACTGGCGAAGGATGCGCATAAGACACTTTCCTGCGAGGGTTGCCACGGCGTGAGTCGGGAGCATGGCGAAAATCCGGACATCCTGCCGGTCAAGGCCACCGGCAGTCATTGCATCCGTTGCCATGAGGTCAATCTGGCCCGTCCCGCTTGGCTCAAACAAATCGTCGTCAAAGATCATTACGGGCCCAAATGCACGGAATGCCACCTGCCACATCAACCCACTAAATCTCCATGAAAAATCAAATTAGTCGTCGCGGCTCATTGCTGAGGATGGGGGGAGCCATCGCCGGTCTGTTCGCGCTTTCCGCCGCGCGTGCCGCCAAAGCAGCGGTGCAAAAAGTATTCGTTTCCACGACTGCGCCCAAGGGTTACGACCCGACCAGGCATAAATGGTTGATGTGCATTGATGACAACAAGTGTATTGGCTGCGGGTTGTGCGCGGAGGCGTGCAAAAAAGAAAACGGCGTGCCGGAGGGACCTTATTTCCGCACTTGGATCGAGCGTTACATCATCCCCAAACCAAAACCGGGATCGGATCAAACCCGTGGTGAGGCGATTGTGGACTCGCCCAACGGTGGGATGCACGGTTTCCCCGAGCCGACCATTCCGAAAAATCAGATTGAACACGCGTTTTTCGTCCCGAAGTTATGCAACTTGTGCGAGAATCCGCCGTGCGTTCAAGTTTGTCCCGTCGGCGCGACTTTTCGCGCCCCTGACGGCGCGGTGCTGGTTGATCCGAAATACTGCATCGGTTGCGCCTTTTGCATTCAAGCCTGTCCTTATGGCGCCCGGTTTCTGAACCCAGTCACCAAGACTGCTGAAAAATGCACCCTTTGTTATCATCGCATCACCCGCAACCTGAAACCGGCTTGCGTCGAGATTTGTCCGGCGGAAGCGCGCATTTTTGGTGATTTGAAAAATATGGCGGCCGAGGATCCGTTGCAGAAATTTTATGAAAAAAATCGGGTGCAGGTGCTCAAGCCGCATCTGGGCACTGAACCTCGCGTGCTTTACGCCGCTTTGGACAAGGAGGTCAGATAATTTATGATTAACGAGGTGACTAATATCGTGGTTGAGGCGCTGCCTCAGTTTCAGGGATACGTGTATCCCAATGAAGCCAACTTGAATCCGGTCTGGAGTACTTTGATTGTTGTTTATCCCTACATCACCGGATTGGTGGCGGGGGCGTTCATCATGGCCTCGTTGGTGCGCGTGTTCAATGTTAAGGCATTGGCGCCGGTGTATCGCCTCTCGATGTTGACGGCGCTGGCGTTTTTGCTGTGCGCCACCTTGCCGTTGCTCTGCCATCTGGGTCATCCCGAGCGGAATTATGAGATCATGATGACTCCGCACATGACTTCGCCCATGGCGATTTTCGGCTTCGTTTATGCGTGGTATTTGATGGCGGTTCTGCTGTTGGAACTGTGGTTTGATTTTCGTCAGGACTTCGTGAGGTGGTCGCAAACCACGTCTGGATTCAGAGGGATTGTCTACCGGGCGCTGACATTGGGGGTGACGGATCTTTCGCCGAAAAGCGTGCAGCTGGACATGAAGATGGAATGGATTCTCTCTATTGTCGGCATCCCATCCGCCTTTTTGTTGCATGGCTATGTCGGGTTCATTTTCGGTTCCATCAAAGCCAATCCGTGGTGGGGCAACGTGCTGATGCCGATTATGTTCATTCTGTCGGCCATCGTGTCGGGCATCGCGCTGTGTGTGTTCAACTACATCGTGCTGAGCTGGATTCGCCGTAAGGCGGTGGACATGCGCTGCCTGGATGCCATGGCGATGTTCCTTTTCTACGCTCTGGTGGTGGACGCCGCCATTGAGGGTTTGGACGTGCTTCATCGCGGCTTCGCGGCGGAGGAAGGTTTCGCGGTGTTGCAGACCATGATCCACGAGAAACTTTTTTACACGCTGAATGTCGGCCAGATTGGCGTCGGCACGTTGTTGCCGTTAATGATGCTGGGTTCGCTTCAGGTTTTACGCCGGCGCGTGCCGGAGGCGGTTCGGCGGACCATGATTTTCTTGAGCGGTGCGACGATTCTGTTTGGCGTGCTGATGATGCGTTGGAACGTCGTCATGGGCGGTCAGTTTTTCTCCAAAAGCTTCCGTGGCGTGATGAGTTACAAAATGGAGTTTGCCGGACAGGAAGGCTGGCTGATTAGTGCCGTCATTCTGTGCCTGCCGTTCATCATTCTGACGGTGCTGGTGAAACTGTTTTTGTCCGAGCAATTGCCCGTTAGTGAGCATGCGCTGGCGGACGGGTCTAAAAAATAGACCTTGCGGAAATCTACTGGCACTCGGTTGTTCGGCTTGCCGGCTCGGGTGCCTTTTTTTGTCGGCTGAGCAAAATGTCGGTTTGCTTTTTGGCATGGGGTTGTGTCAGAAAATGCCAAACGTTTGGTAAAAAATGGTTAGTTTACATCTCTGAATTATTCGAGATTATTCTCGTAGCTAGGCGTATAAGCGCTGAAATGTAAAACAACCAAAAATAAACTCATGAAAAAAATACTTCTGCTAGTCACGATGTTTGGCCTCGCCGCCGCGCTTTCTGCGAAGGCGGCTGATGCCAAGGAAAACTGGGGTAACCTTTGCGCTAAATGCCATGGTGCGGACGGCAAGGGCGACACCAAGATGGGTCAGAAACTGGGCTGCAAAGATTTGAGCGATGCCAAGGTTCAGGCGGATCTTAAGGACGATGCGGCTGCCAAAGCCATCAAGGAAGGTCTCAAGAAGGATGATAAGTCGCTGATGAAGCCGTTTGATTCGTTGTCTGACGCCGACATCAAGGCGTTGGTGGCCTATGTTCGCGGGTTGAAAAAATAATCAATCTGTCATCTGGTTGCTGGTCAGGCCGGTTTGCCGGTGGTTGGCCAGCAATCAGTTTTTTAAAATAATTTGTAAAATACGACCCCTCCAACCTGTCAATTTTCATTAATGAATTCGGAAAATATACCGGCCAAGAACACGCGGTCTTCACTCTTTCGCAACTGGGTTTCTCTAGTCGGGGTGGTGGTGATTATCGGCGCGATCTTCTCCTTTTTGCTGCTGACCATCCTCAATGCGATCTCCAAAAATTCCAATCCCTATGTCAGCATCATTACCTTCATCGCCGTGCCGGCGTTATTGGTCATGGGCGTCGCGCTGGTGTTTGTGGGGGCCGGGTTGGAGCGCCGTCGCCGGGCGCAGGGTGGCGGGGTGACTTCTTTGCAGATCGATTTGACCCGCCCGCGGGATCGGCGCGGGGTCGTGGCCTTTGTTGCCGGCAGCGTGGTTTTTCTGCTGCTCGCCTCCATCTGTTCCTATAACGCCTTCAATTTCACCGAGTCCGTGACGTTTTGTGGCGAGACTTGCCACAAGGTCATGAAACCCGAAAATGTCACGCACGACCACGGCCCGCATGCCCGGGTGGCTTGCGTGGAATGTCACGTCGGCAAGGGGGTTTCCTGGTTTGTGAAGTCCAAGATTTCCGGCTCGTATCAGCTTTATTCCGTCGCGTTCAACAAATATCCGAAGCCCATCGGCACGCCCATCAAAAGTTTGCGTCCGGCCCGCGACACTTGCGAAGAATGTCACTGGCCGCAAAAATTTGCCGGCAATTTGGACCGGACGTTCACTTATTTTCAAAGCGACGCGTCCAACTCGCCCTATTCCATCCGGCTTTCGATTAAAATCGGCGGTGCCGATCCTTCCCGCGGTCCGGTCGGCGGCATTCACTGGCACATGGTGGTGGGGAATGAAGTCGAATACATCGCCACGGATGCGGTCCGTCAGAAGATTCCATGGGTGCGAACCACCGATTCGCAGGGCGTCGTCACCGTTTTTCGCGATCCGAAATTCACCAACGATATTTCCAAGTTCGAGATCCGCAAGATGGACTGCATGGATTGCCACAACCGTCCGGCGCACCGCTTTGTGTCGCCTGATCGCGCCGTCAACCTGGCCATGGAACTGGGCCAGATCGACCGCACCCTCCCTTGGATCAAGACCAATGCGGTTTTCGTCCTGACCCGCAAATACGCCACCGACGACCAGGCGCGCGACGGCATCGCCACTGCGCTGGCGGAACGGTATCCCGGCGATTCGCGCATTCGCGCCGCTATCCCGGTGTTGCAGCAGATTTATCGCGACAACTTCTTCCCCGAAATGAAGGCCGACTGGAGCGCGTATCCGGATAACTTGGGTCACATGATTTGGACCGGCTGTTTCCGCTGTCATGATGGCCGGCACAAGACCGAGGATAAAAAACAATCCATCAAGGCCAGCGACTGTAACACCTGCCACACGATTCTCGCGCAGGGGATTGGTGAGGGGATGAACAAACTCACGCCCGGTGGCCAGAAGTTTATCCATCCCGGTGGCGACTTGGACGAAAATCCTACCTGCAACGATTGCCATACCGGCGGACCGTAGCCGGTCTTTGAATCTGATTGTTTTGCACCACAAGCCGGAACGTGAGCTCGTTCCGGCTTTTTTGGTGCCACATTTTCGTGGCCACTGTTAATGGTCGGGTTCCATCAAGGAAATTGCTTCTGCAATGTCGCGGCCATCTGAAGAAAGACCCGGCTCGCCGCATGATGTGGTGTTGCGGCCACAATGGGTGTTCCCCGGTCGCCGCCCGCGCGGATTTCCGTGAAGAGCGGAATTTCGCCCAGGAACGGGATTTTTTGCCGCGCCGCCTCCTCTTTGCCGCCGCCATGGCCGAAGATTTCCATCCGGTCGCCGTTCGGGGTGGTCAGATAACTCATGTTCTCCACGATGCCGAGGATGGGCACGTTGACTTGCTTGAACATCTCGATGCCTTTGCGCACCACGCCCAGCGATGCTTCTTGCGGCGTGCTGATGATGACCCCGCCGTCGAGCGCCACCGTCTGGCAGAGCGAGAGTTGCGCATCGCCGGTGCCCGGCGGCAAATCCACGAGCAAAAAATCCAATTCGCCCCACTCAAAGGCCATGAGAAATTGCTGAATGGTCTTCGCAATCATCGGCCCGCGCCAGATGACCGGCTGGTCGCCTTCCATCAATAATCCGATGCTCATCACTTTCACGCCGTGCGCCACGGGCGGGACGAGCCGCGATGCGGCGCTGATGGTTGGTTTCTCGGTGACGCCCATCATCAACGGAATGCTGGGCCCATAAATGTCGAGGTCGAGCAAGCCGACGCGTGCGCCAAGCTGCTGCAATGCGCAGGCCAGATTGACCGAACAGGTGGATTTGCCCACGCCGCCCTTGCCGCTGGCCACGGCGATCACGCGTTTCACGCCGGGAATCTTGTTCTCGGCTTCCGGCATGTTTTCCGGTGTCGCCGGAGCGGCGACGGGATGCCGCACGTCCACATTGAGGCCGCTCATGCCGGGCAAGGCACTCAAAACGTGCTCCGCGTCGGCTTTGATTTTTTGCGCGGTTTCGGGATGGGTTGAAGGCAATTGCAGGACCACGCTGATCTTGCCGTTCGCGGTGGAAATTTCCTGGACCATCCCGAACGAGACGATATCGCGCGAATAGCCTGGATAATGAACGGCCCTTAACGCGTTTTGAATGGTTTCCTGAGACAACATGCCGGGTAGGTTGCCAGCCACTGGAACGGACGTAAAATAGATTTCGAACGAAGAACATCACCGGAACAGTATTTTGACACACGACCAGGATGAAACCGTAAAATTCGCGCTTTCCCGCCAGGCGTTTATCCGATGAAAAACCGCTAGAAATGCCCGATAATGCCCCTGTCGATAAAAGCAAAGAGCCCGGACACGGCTCTTGCGTCGGAGGGTTAATGCATGTGCATTAGCAACTTACGATGCGGCAGACCCTTGGTGCCAGTAGAAGTGCCAGTAAATCGCGAAAACAGTTTGCAAATTCGCGTAACCGAGCAGCTACCGAAGCCCAATTAATGGCCTGCTCAATTACGAAGAACTGTCCGCCTCAATAGCATTATCGACAGAAAGGTAATGTTATGAAACAACTGTTCAGCCTCTATCGCCGCAACGGCATTTACTATGCCCAGAACACCCAGAACGGCAAGCAGGAAAGCCTACGCACGCGCGACGAAGCCGCCGCCAAGGCGCTGCTCCATTCCAAGAATGAAGCGTCCCGCCAGCCGATTCTAAACCGCCAGATCGCCCTGGCCTACCTCAGCGCCACCGACACCGCAGCGGCCAACCGCACTTGGAAATTTGTCATGGACGAAATGGCCGCGACCAAGCAAGGCGTCACCCGCCACCGCTATGACATCGCATGGAAAGACCCGGCCTTTGGCTTGATTGCCGACCTGCCGCTACTGGAAACCAACGCCGAACACTTCCTGAAAGTTCTCCGCACGGGCACTGTTTCCACCAATCACTATTTGCGTCGGATGCACAATTTCGCCCTCGAATTGAATTGGCTTCCGAAAACCATCGTGCCCCGCCGGCAATGGCCGAAGGCGGTGTATAAGGAAAAGCGCGCCATCACGCAGACCGAGCACGAATCCATCATTGCCAAGGAGAAAAATCCCGAATGGCGCGCATTCTACCAATTGGCCTGGCACATGGGAGCGGCGCAAACCGATCTGGCCACACTCACCGCCGAGGACGTAGATTGGGAGCAGAAAACCATCGGCTTTTTCCGGCGCAAAACCGGAACCGTGGCGCGGCTGCATTTCGGCCCGATCGTGTCGGCGATTCTGCAAGACCTGCCCGGGAGCGGTCCGTTGTTTTCCCGCATTGCCGCCATGTCCGCTGGCGACCGATCCACGCAGTTCAGAAAACGCTGCCACCGGCTCAATATCACCGGGGTCACGCTGCACAGCTACCGGTATGCTTGGGCCGAACGCGCGAAAACGGCCGGCTATCCCGAACGCTTCGCGCAAGAGGCGCTCGGCCACAAAAGCCAGGCCGTGCATCGCTCCTACGCGAAACGCGCAAAAATGTTGCTGCCAACCTTGGAAGACTACGAGAAGAAGACTGAAGTCCCGCAACCGGCGTAGGCGGTTAATTCAATGCCGCGGCCTCGGCAGCGGCGTCCGGCACGCGCGGCGCATCGTGAATTCCATCACGGTGCGCCGTTTTCTTTTCATTGCGCGACTTCCAGTATTGGACGATGCAGTCGGAAGCGCGGGCGAGCCATTTCTGGTCGCGACGCAATTCCTCCAGCGTCACCGTGGAGAAATACTTCACGCCGCTGGTCGGCGGTCGGCCAAGTGGTTTCAGCAAACCCTCGGACATCAGCATGGTGATCTCGTGTGTCCCGAAACCAAGATACCAAGCAGCCTCCTCGACCCGGATCCGGGCCGGCAAGGTTTTGAGATTTAGAAATTGTTCCTGTGCCGAGTTCATGCGTCGCCTTTCGTTGGAGAATTATTTGAATCCACCTGCCCGCGAAGTTGCCCATGCCGGTGCGCCAGAAACCACAGCCCGACGGCCGCAGCCACACCACCCATGATTAGAAGTTCATTCCCGACGATGACCGTCGGCAAAACGATGAGCGCAAGCCCGCCAACGGTGATGGCGGCGCTGGTGGTGATGCTACCGATGATGGCCTTGAGTGGCGGATAGAACATCGACGCAATGCCGAACAAGAAAACAAGCACGCCGACCCACACGATGCCCTTGAGGCTCGCCAGCTTCGCGCTTAATTCGCGCGCCGTGTCTTTCTGCGCCGCTCCCAATTCCGTAGTTGCTCGCGTCGTTTCATGTTCGGTCAAAGCCATTCACCACTGCCAGCTGCGTGCCGCGACGGAGGCATACCTCGCTCAACTCAAAGCCCAAGGCGAGCCGCTGGATTTGGCGCAGGTGATCCCGCCGCCCGTTCCGCCGGTGAAAAACAGCGCCCCGCTCATCACCAATGCACTCGCTCAAATCAATCGCAAATACACCAATTCAATAATTTACGACAATCCGCCGTATGCCATGAGCCGGGCCATTCCCGGCAGGAAAATGATTGGCTGGCGACAGCCCGTCATTCACAGTCCGGACTCTTTTCCGAGCAACCTGACCAATACATGGGCCGATTTAGGTGCGCAATTGGCTGAACGGCGGGATGACCTTCGTGATTTACGCAAGCTGATCGAGAACCCGACCATTGATTTCAATTACGATTATTCTGATCCCAAGAATTATAGTCCCGCGCTCGCAGTTCGTTTTGGGCAAATCAAGATGGCGGTTCAATGGCTGGAAATATCGGTTTTTTACAATTTGCACGAAGACAAAACCGCAGAGGCATGCAATGACGCTCGCACGCTGCTTGCCTTCGTAAAAGCCCAGGCCAATGAACGATTTTTAATTTCCCAATTGGTCCGTTGGGCTTTCGCTGGAATCGCCGCGGATACCACTTGGAATGTCTTGCAGGCAAGCAATATCTCCGACGCGAACCTTGCACAATTGCAGCACGATTGGGAGTCGCTCGAATTTATTGTCCCATTGAAAAATGCCAACTTGTTCGAACGCGTGAGCGAGTTGCGATTAGTGGATCATCTCCGTCAAACGCCAACCAATCTTGCTTCGCAGGTTGCGTGGACGCAGTTCGCAACGTTCCCGGACAAAGAAAATCGCTATATTCGAAAAGCGGATGGAACTTATGTTTTGGATGAATCTATTTTTCGCAAAGTGATAAATGGTATTTCAACCCAGTGGGCTAAATTTCAATGGCGATGGTTTGGGTCATACACAGATGAAATACGGGGAGTGCGAATGTGGCGGTCGGTCATTGACGGGACTCAAATACTGGAGACCAACCGTTCATTCGGGGCGGTTCATTCGTTTTTGAATACGAATTTCATTCAGATGGGCTTCGATTCCGTGAAGGACAATCCCTACGCATTGATTTCCCATTATGCCCACCACCAGCTTTCTGCATTTAAGAAGCTGGAACAGGTAGAAACCAGGCGAAGCGTCGTTATTGCTGCAATTGCACTCAAACGCTACGAAATCCGTCACCATCAGTTTCCAGCCACGCTTGCAGATTTGACGCCTGACTTGCTGAATTCCGTTCCGATTGATTGCATGGACGGCCAGCCGTTGCGCTACCGGCCAAATACGGACGGAACCTTCCTGCTTTATTCTGTCGGTGAAAATGGGAAAGACGACGGCGGCAATCCTTCTTTGGAAAAGAATTTCCAGTCTTCGAGTTTCCATTGGCAAAATTCCCACGCTTTGGACTGGGTATGGCCACAACCGGCAACACCCGAAGAAATCCAGAACTTTTACAAGCTTCGGCCTAAATAAATTGCGGTAGAAAGGCCCCGTTATGAAGCAGCAAAATTTAATATGCTCGTGGTAAAAAACATGACAGTGAGTGTTCGCAGTCAGTCGGCGATTATTTACGCGCTGGCGGCGTTGTGGTGGTTTTCATTCATTTTTAGAGACAGCTTGTTCGGATGCCAAAGCGACTTTTGGCAGGCGATAGGTTTTTTGTTTCCGTTAATATTGGTCGTTTTTGCAATCATTCTTTCGGTTTCATATCGGCGAGCCGGCAAACCGCACAGATGGATGGTTCGTTTGGCATTGCTGGCTGCAGCGTCGCCTTGGATTCTTTTCGGGTTTTTGTTTGCGTTAGCTGTATGATTTATCGGTCTAATAAATTACCGCCCATTTAGCAATTTCATGAACCCCAAACCCCTCCTCGACCTCGCGCTGGTTGTGACCGGCGCATTGCTTGTGTTTGTTGGTTGTAACCCGGATAAAGCACGCGATAAAAAATCATGAACCAATCCATCGTCATCATTCTTCTGCTGATTGCGATATTCATTTTGATGTCCTTGGACAAGCGCAGAATTTCCAAAACTAGACTTTTAAGAAATGGCACCGTGCTTTCCTCGGTGCTCTGCGGCGTCACCTTAATCATTTGGCTGGTCAGCCTGATGTGTTTCAATTGGAAGCTCTCTTTTCCGGCCGGACAAAAATGTTACTGCGAAATTGGATTCTTCGTGGGAACCGTGGGAATTGGCGTGACGCGATATGACAACACGCCGGTAATCGTCAGGCATGATCAGCAAAACGACCCGCGCAGGTCCAATAGCTGGCTTGATTGCTCACCGCCAAAGGGAATCCAATTTTTTTCGCGATGGGTAGGCTTTCCCGAAGGTTATCCGCGCCTTTTCACGTGTATTGTTAAAGAGGATAATTCGCTTGATGACTATCGTTTTAAATACATTGAAATCCCTTATTTGCTCATCGCCTGGATATTCGCCCTGCCACTGGCTGTTCGTGGGATTCGAAGGAAGCTGACGCCGCCCCGGCAGAAAAGTGTATTCCATTGGTCGGTAGGAATTCTGGCCGGGTTTTGCCTTTTGGTTGTCCTGTTTTACGCGGAGGAAAACTGGCGGGGCCGGCGGGCGTGGGAAAATTTCCGCCGGGAATGGGAAGCTAAGGGCGAGCGCTTTGATTGGCGTTCGGTCGTTCCGCCGCCGGTGCCGGACGATCAGAATTTCGCGCTCACGCCGGTGGTCTATTCCAGCTACAGACAAGAGTTGACGCGGGCCGGCAAAGTCATTCCGCAGTTCAACTGGAATACCAATCTCGCCAACCGTCTCAATATGGATGTCTTTTTTTATTATTTGCAGACTCAGTCGCTCACAAATCAACCGGATATCTTTTATGCTGCTTTCCGAAAACTGGAGCAAACGAACACATTTGGTTCTTGGGCAAAGGGCACCAGTTTGGATTTGAAAAGCTTCCAGCAATTTTACCGGGCCTTGGCCGGGTTTACCGGCGACGTCAAGGTTTTGCCGCAAGCGCAGGCGCCCGCAACTGATGTGTTGCTGACCTTGGGCAAATTTGATTCAACCATCGAGGAATTGCGGGTCGCCGCCATGCTGCCGTTCTCCCGTTTTCCGCTGGAATATGACGAGGACTACTGGGGGAACATTATGTTGCCTCACCTTAGCGTCTTGAAAAGGTGCTTGCAGGTGCTTCACCTGCGGGCCGGCGCTGAACTGCAAAATGGCCTAAACGAAAAAGCTCTGGACGATGTGAAACTTTCGCTGCGGTTGGTGGATTCCATCCGTAATGAGCCGTTTGTCATTTCACATCTTGTCCGCGCCTCACTTTTAGAAAGTGCATTGTATCCCATTTACCAAGGCCTGTCGGAGCATTGTTGGTCGGACGCGCAACTTCTGGCGCTTGAAGCGGATTTGCAAAAAATTGATTTTTTGGCGGACAGTCAGGCCGTCATGCGTGGCGAAAGAGCCGTGGCTGTTGCCAATGTTAATTGGTTGCAGCGCAGTCGGAAAAACTATTCGAGAATATTCGGGAAATCTTCTGAATCGGGAACATCAAGATGGATAATGGCAAATTGGGGGCCGTCCGGTTGGATGGAGCAAAACAAGATAAGGATTTGTGGTTATTTCACCAATCTGGATGCGGTTGTGAATTTAAAAACTAGAACCGTCCATCCTGAAGCCGCCAGACAGCGTGATCCCTTTTTGGAATCCGAAAGTCGCCGCTTAACCCCCTACACCTATCTGGAAAGAATTATTATACCCAGCTTGAGTGCTGGGATCAGAAAATTTGCCTGGACGCAAACCGCGGCGGACTTGGCGCGCACGGCATGTGCCTTGGAACGTTATCGGCTGGCGCACGGCGGATATCCGGAAACGCTCAACGCCCTGGTGCCGCAGTTCATCGCGCAAGTGCCGCGTGATGTCATCGGTGGCCAGCCGTTGAAATACCGCCGCACCGATGACGGAAAGTTTGTTTTGTATTCCATCGGTTGGAATGAAAAAGATGATGGCGGCGTGGTTGCATTGAAAAAAGATTCCACCGGCATTGACATCGGTAATGGCGATTGGGTCTGGAAGTATTGAGAGGCTGCCAAAGTCGGTGACGACGGATTCAAATGAGGCGGTTTATATTCGACCGCTGAATGAATAATGTTTTAAACGGTCAAAGTAACAACATGAACCCAAAACTCATCCTCGGCCTCGCGCTCGTTTTGATGAGCATGCCTTTGGCAATTCCCTCAATGGCCAGCCAACTCGATACGGCAAATGACAACGATTTGCATTGGGGTGAACCGGCCGGTGGATTTCAAATGGCAGCCATGGTGGACATGACCAATGCAGTTGTTCATTGCTGGATACGAAACGCAACCACAAATGAGGTTGAATACCCGAGCTTTGATTTTGGCTACCGTGAATTTATTAGTTTGGATTTCTTTATTAGAAGCAATCGGGAAAGTATTCATTATTGGATTTATCCAGGTGGAAACACCATGGAAACTCCACCTCCGTATTACACAAAAAAAATTGGGCCGGGACAAATAATCTGCGAAACAAATTGGATAGTGTTTGATGATAAACACGCTTATAAAGGGGATGAGAGACATAGGTTGATCAGTCAAAAACGCCCACTTTTCTTTGGTGGTGGAGCCTATGATGAAGCGGGATACAAACGAGCGGTATCTAAAATAGAGTCACGCTGGATGCAGATGACAAATTCCTGCAACGGGGACACGTTTGCGTTGGATTTTCTAACAACCAATCAATTTACCACGGCCCCAGTTTTCAAAACGCGCGTGTGTCAGAAATTCAGGAAGAATGCAAAAGGGGAAACGATGGTTTTGTTTTCGCCACAATTTGATTGTCCTTTTGTGGATAATAATTTGAGAGTGTTTTTGTCGCCCTATTGATCATGAAATTCAAACTCCTCCTTAGCCTCGCGCTGGTTTTGAGCGGCGGGTTATCAAGTTTTTTCACATGAATAAAACTCAAAAGTCGGCTTCCAGCTGGCTGATTGCGCTTTGGTGTTTAGGCGCGTTTAGCCCAATAGCGTTTTTCCTCATATTTCTTCTCCATCCACATTTCCCTTTGCCAGAACTTTATTGGCAACCGTATATGCTTCTGACTGCTTACTCAACTTGTGTTTGTTCTGCGACATTATTGCAGTTCAGCGTGCTAAAACGAATTGGCTTGGCGTTGCTGGCTGCACTGGTGATGGCAATCCAACTGGGAGCGATAGTGTTTTACTCATTTAGTCATATTCCCATACCGGACTGATAACTGTTTCGAATGAAAATATTGAACCCCAAACTCATCCTCGTCCTCGCGCTCGTTTTGAGCGGCGGCTATTGTCAAATTGCACAAGCCGATTATGGTGCCATGTATGATTCCGTGGAATGGCAAACCTGTTTAGCCAACCACATTGGAATTTTCCATGCCGGACGAATCTACGGGCCACATTCTGTGACAAATTCCCACGGCGGTTTGATTGGTGACTGTTATACGGCGGATTTTAAGCTGATTAAACCCATTCGCGGAAATCCACCCGGGACATTTTCTCGGAACCTGGAAACCAGGGATACAAATGGTTTCCGTGCGGAAGATGACTATGTCTTCTTCTTTACGGGGAGCGAATTCCCGCCAGTTGGCGATTTTTCCCAAGACAGAAGTTTTCATCGTTGGAATTACGTCTGGTTGGATCGTCCGCTAAATGGAAAGCTTCAAGGCATGGCGATTGACCATAAAGGCAGGATACTCACCGGTAAGCCCATCATCATGGAACTGGTGGAAGCTTCCTTGAAGCTGCCACGCGCGAATCCCAGCATTGAGCAGTCATCATATATCTCATCTTTAACCAGAAATAGCGCGATGTTTAACTTTCGCATTATCAGTTTTCCGACCCCCTACACTTACACGTCGTTTAAAAACGATCAAGAGTTTGGGCATGAGTTTATGCGAAAGTTAGCCATGCTCGGGCAAAATAGCTTGGTAATTCCAGAAAGCCTGTTCGCCGATTATTTATCCGCCACCAATAAGCTGGCAAATTAAATGCCTGAAATAACAAAACCATGATACCCAAGCTCATCCTCGTCCTCGCGCTCGCTTTGTGCGGCGGGTGGTTTGGCTGTTCCAGCGCTCCGAAAATTCATTCACCGACGTCCGTGACCACTTACGATGGCGCAACTTTCACCGCGCCGCGAAAGTTACTAAATGGGTCCGCCAGCCAGTCGGAAGTTTATGTGTGGGCAAATTCGGTGTTCGGCACAAATGCCGGTTCTTTGGTGCGAACGAATTATTATCCGCTAACAACCATTCATGCGGATATTTTTCAAAATGAAGGCGATGATTTGTTTGTAGCACAACCGGCCATGGGCGGCACGGGGGGAAACCTTTATCTGGCGTTCAAGCAGACCATCAAAGGCTATCGATTTATTGGTGATATTTGGTTTGGCGGACTTGAAATCGTTTCGCCGGACAGCCGATGCCGACCGCGTCTGATCACCTTTTCCCATCAAAGCAGTGGCAGCAGCCGGGTCGCACTGTGTTATTTGGATCGGGACGGCTTCCATGAAATAATGGGCCGCATTTTACCGTGTGGCGATGGTCCTCATGCCGATGGAAAAGACTGGCTGCTGGATCGAACCACGGATTATGAATCGGATCACCAAAAGAAAATAACCGATCCAATGGTGCAGCTTATTTTCGGCGACCCGGCCACGATTGAATTTTCCGGTTCAATCAAGGCGGGCCAGCGGTTTGAACATCCATTTGGCGACCGATTCATCTTCACGCTCATACCGGAAGAATATGGCTGGGGGATTGGCGTTTATGAAAACGGACGGGAGGAAAACTTGGCAGGATTGACATTGCCGCTCCATGGGCCCAATCCAACGCACATCGAAGGCTGGCATTTTAGGAATGAAGACAATACCGATTCCAGCAATGAGCACAGCGTCGTGATGTTGAATGATGACCGCGAATTCATCTTCTCGCCGGAAGTCGGCAAAATCATCAACGCGCCTGAATCCACAAATGAAATAACGATGGATGACATAGACCGGATTCAAGCCTTTGGCCAGGGCGAATTAAAAATTACCCGTCTGAAACTTTCGCCGCCACAGTTGCATGGAACTGCCAGCATTGAGCAGATGAATTTCGACTGCAAACTGACATGGCGGCGGAAGAATTTGGAATGCCTTTATACCATCCGGCAAGGCGACACATTGGCGAGAATTGCAGAACTTTCGGGGATGACCGTCAAGGAATTGGATGCCATAAATCCGCAAATGGCGGCCAAACACGCGTCCGGCTCGCAGCCAACATTTCAACCGGCAGTCGGCGAAAAACTTTTGATTTATTCCCCCACGCAATAGCCCATGAAACCCAAACTCATCCTCGGCCTCGCGCTTGTTTTGAGCGGCGGGTTATTTGGCTGTTCAACGGCTCATCGCACCACTGCGATCCGGCAAACAGACTCATTGCCACTCTACGTGTATTCCGGAACTGATGATGGCGGTTCTGCCAGCAGGTTTCTTTCTACTCGGATTCATTTAGATGAAGATTTTCTTGTTGGTGGCGATGATTTTTTGAAATTGTCAGGACATGTTGGACAGCGTGGCGCAAATTTTGTTGCTGATGTGATGGTAAGCACGGGACAGCAATGCCAATTCTATCGAGGCAACGTGAAGCTTGAGAAGCCATTTTTCGCTCAAGCCGGTGGGGCCAGCGGAGGTGCCGGGCCGCAATTCTGGTTTGTGCTTTCGACGAATGGTGATTGTGAAGCGATTTTAACGCATGTTAATCGAGTGAGGGGTTTCACCAATGCGCCGTTTAGCCATCGGATTGCCACCTTGCCACCTCCTGCCATTTCAAACACACCAAAAGACATTGATCCGACGACCGGCCTGCCTTGGGGTAATTTACTCATGGATCCAACTACCGGTTTGCCATTGAAAAACAATAAGCAACCATGAGCCCCAATTTTCTCCTCAACCTCGCGCTCGTTTTGAGCGGCGGTTTGTTTGCTAGTTCCAACGCGCCAAAAAATCATTCGACGCCGCGATGAGCATGAGCTAATAACAACCACACACACCATGCGTTTCAAACCCGTAATATCATGGATCGCCGGACTGCTCGCACTTCTGATCGCGCTGGCGTTCGGCTATTACTACCTGATTTTGGATTGGAACGGCAGGCCAACGTGTCACAAGGGCATTACGCTCGATTTTCTGATGGTGATGCATCCAAACGGCGGAGATATTCTGAATGACCCGAAGCCTTTTCCGAATTTGGGGGGACGAAGCCGCGATTCACTGGCGACCATCAACGAGGCAAGAGGAGGCGAATATAGGGCTTTGACCAATGATTACAATTATGTTGCCGGCCTGCGAGAGAATGACCCGGCAGATTTGGTGCTCATGTATTTTAACCGTCCCACCCGCTGGAATTGGCATGGAGCTCCACCCACTATTTTCAAGGATAAGGGATGGATTATTATTCCCGTTGATTTTGGTTTGGGAGAAGGCACTCGTCCGCATACTGGCCAGTTGGGCGGTGGCGAATGTAGTGAACGGGTCTCAGTGGATGAGTTTCGCACTCGTTTGAAACAGACATTGGATTTTGTCCGCACCAACGAGCGGCCCAATTGGCAGACGGTTGTCGCAGAACACACGAAGTTTATGGATTCACTCGGGCATGTTGCCCGGTGAGTCAGGCACGCGCCGCTGGAAATACCGACTACTTCAGCAGCACCGTCTTGCCATACCAAATCTGCTGAAACCGTTCCCGCGAAATCTTCCACGCGCCGTAAGCCGGGTCAATGAAGCTGGCGGATTTCTCATCAAGCCGGATTAACAGCGTCGCGTGGCGAACCTGCGGCAGCGTCGAGATCGAAACAATGACCGGCAACTTTTGTGCTTCCAGTTCCCGCCAGTTCAAAACCTGCGCCGACGCGTTGCCAAGACCGAAATGGTGCGCCGCCCGCACCAGCGCGGTCGTGGTGGTGCCAGCCGCGGTGACACCGCAGATTTTTGAGACTTCCCGCTCGCTGAGATCTTTGGACCCGCAAAACTGTTCGAGATAATTTAGCAGCGCGACCGCGCCGCAGGTGTATTCGTAATCCGCCGACTGGCGGACAAAATTATCCGCATCGCGCCGTCCGTCGCCGAGCAGAAAATAGATCGGCACGGTCCGGCCGACCACCAGTCCGGCGATTCCAATAACGGCGGCAAAATACAATGTTCTGCTCCATGGCGACGACGGAATTTGCTTTGCGCCAAAAATGAAACCGCTGCCAAAACCGGTTGCCGCCAGCAACACCAGCCACTGGCCGGAATAGGCAAACCATTCCGCCAACGGTGATCCGGCGGAGTCAGTATCCGCATATCGCCGTGCCAGCCACGCGCCGATAAACCAAACCAGTCCAAGACCGATGACCGTTCCGGCGGCTCGCCGGGAAAGGTGAACGCTTCGGCCGCTGCCCCGCCGCCGCCCCAGCCGCCAGCCGGTAAAGAAAGTCACCGTAACGACGGCTGTCAAAGTTGCAAGGTAGGCAATCAAGTGGTCAGGTTTGTCCGCCAAAATGAAAACACGCCACCGCAGTTTTGTCCACGGCGTGATGGTGACGATTCTTTACTTTACCAATCCACCCGATTCCCGAACGACCTCAAACGTCGCGTCACTCCGGCTTTTCCTTTTAGATTAGCCTCCTGCACCCGCTCCACCCGAAAATACTCTTCGTCGTTTGCCAGTGCGGCCCGCACTTTTCGTCCGGTCCGGGCAGGCGGCCTTTTTAAACGAGTTTCGACTGCCAGTAAAACTGCCAGTAAAACTAGGGGATGAGCTGGTTTTGAGCAGGGTTTGGGTTACCCCTAGTTACCGAAAACATTGAAAAAACCCTTGAAAAACCGCTCGAAATGCTTGATAATGGGCCTGTCGATAAAAGCAAAGAGCCCGGACACTACTCCGGGCTCTTTCAACACACTTTATTTTTTCGGTCGGGACACAACTCCCAACGAGGAAAGCTTACCAGAGACGGGAATTTCCGCCTGTCCCCAGTTGTGGTGACATGGGCTAAACGGGCTTGTATACTTAACAAACGCACAAAGTTTGTGAGACCTGGTGATACGTTAGCCGTTTGCCCTCGATTCGTCTGGCAAACCTTTCCAACCGCTTGCCATCACTGTCTCGGCGCGTGTTCCACCGGAAAGCGAATTC
>CAIXUZ010000036.1 GCA_903922735.1 uncultured Verrucomicrobia subdivision 3 bacterium | reverse complement strand
GAATGAAGTTGCAAATCTGCCGCAAAAGATTCAGTTTTGACGGCGCTGGGACGGTTGGTTTTTTATTCATCCCTGCCGTGTGGCAGGGCTAAACAAATTGTTCCAGCACTTTTTTCAAAAATCCTGTGGGATGACTGTGATAAAATATTAAGAAACGTAAGCCGTCGGAGGTTAACTATGCCTGCTTGCGCGGGAAGGGCAAGCTCATCCGCAAGTGGTTGCTAGATTAGAGTCAGTCCTTGCAACGATGAATGCAAACAGGCACGTTAGCCGAAACAACGGATCCCTCTGACCATGGATTTTGGATTCCACAGAAAAATAAGAATTAACCCGGAAAAACATCTATGAGAACACCACGGCTAATCATGTTCAGCTTGCTGATTTGCGTCACGGCTTCAGCAGTGGAAAAAATTGATCGCGGCTTGGTTGCGATTCCGGCCGGAGCGAACAAGGTTTATCTCAGCTGGCGGTTGTTGCGCGATGATGCCGCCAACACCGCGTTCAATGTCTATCGCCAGCCGTCCGCCGGGGGCAAGGCTATCAAGCTTAATGCCCAGCCAGTTTCTCAAACAACCGACTTCATTGATTCCACTGCGCCGATTGACGTCGCATGCGAATATTTCGTGCGCGGTGTGATTGCCGGCCGTGAATGGGAGGCCAGCAGCAAATTCATCGCCACCGCCAGCGCGAAAGATCCGGTCATCAAGAAAGATCCCAAGAAGCCCGCTGCGCCGGAGGCCGCGTTTGTATCAATCCCGTTGCTCGGTAAATACAAGGTGCAATCGGTCGCCGTGGCCGACCTCGATGGTGATGGCAGGATGGATTTTGTCATCAAGCAACCCGACGGCAACATTGATCCGTATAAGGATTATTGGCACAAGAGCACCGGCACATTCAAACTGGAAGCTTATCGCCACGACGGCAAACCGCTTTGGCAATACGACCTCGGCTGGGGCATTGAACAGGGTATTTGGTATGCGCCATTCATTGTTCATGATTTCGATGGCTGCGGCAAAGCGGAAGTCGTTGTTAAAACCAGTGAGGGCGACCCGCGTGACCAGGATGGTCGCGTGCAGACCGGGCCGGAATATCTCGCCGTGCTCGATGGCTCCACCGGCAAGGAAATTTGCCGCGCCGACTGGCCGTCGCGAGAATTATTCAAGGATGAAGGTTACAATCATGCCTCGCGCAATCAACTTGGCGTCGCCTACCTCGACGGCAAAACGCCTAGCATCATCATCAATCGCGGCACTTATGGCCACTTGATCGTCGAGGCGTGGCAATTTCACGATCGCAAACTTGAGCGGCAATGGCGCTGGGACAACAAAGGCCTGCCCAAACAATATCAAGGGCAAGGCTCACACATGCTCCAGGCCGCCGATCTCAACGGCGACGGCCGTGATGAGATCATCGTTGGTTCTTGCGTCATCGGTGCTGACGGCAAGGAACTGTGGACCACCGGACTGGGACATCCCGACAGTGTCTATGTCGGCAAGCTCAATCCTGATCGCAAAGGCCTGCAGATTTATTACAACATCGAGACCGCGCAAAAGAGCAACGGCATGTGCCAGGTGGATGCCGCGACCGGGAAAATTCAATGGGGCTTCGACACACCCACCAAACACGTTCACAGCCACGGCCTGTGCAGTGACATTGATCCCGACCAACCCGGCTGGGAAGGCTACGGGGCCGAGTCCACGAACCACGTCTTCGTCTACTCGCGTCTCTGGAGCAGCACCGGCAAATTACTCGACGACTCCCTGCGCTGGAGTTTTGGTCCCTCCGCTGTTCTTTGGGACGAAACCCCGCAGCGCGAACTGATTCTAAACAGCCGCATCACTAAATACAAAGGTGCCGTCCTCAACGCCGTGGATGCAAATTTTCTTGCCGTCGCCGACGTTCTTGGCGATTGGCGCGAAGAGATTATTGCCACCGTGCCCGGGGAACTGCGCATTTATACCACAACCATCCCGGCACGCGACCGCCACGTCTGGCTGATGCAAGACCCGATTTACCGCAACTGCGTCATTCGCCAGACTTCAGGTTATTATCAATGTCCGACCATGAGCTTTGACCTCGCCACCGGCGCAACCCGCAACGCCGGCAAATGATTCTTTAGGATTAAACCTAGCCGGGTTTATGCGAATACAATTTCTGTTGTCGCGGACTTCTCGTCCCACCCGCGCGTCGGTTCAGCGGTGACGGACGAGATGTCCTTGATCGAAATCTGCCGTCCTCGTGTCTTGGGAGATTTTATATCCACCTTCGACGGGTCGCAGGTCTGCTGCGAAATCTTCTGGTGCAGTGCCGGTTTGTAGCGGACAAAAAGCTTCTTCGGCGTGTCCGGCTCGAAGAACAAGATGCGTGATTTCTCCGGGATGCAGAGATAGGCCTTGTTCAGAATCGTGCCGCCGAACGTGAAGCGTTTGAGGTAGCTCGCGTTGCGGTCGGTGTAGGCGCAGGTGAAGACTTTCTCGCGGTCCGGCAGGCCGCAGTAGAATAATTCTTGACCGACGAATAATTTTTCCGGCAGCTCGGTGACCTTGTAGGTGCCGTCGCGGAATACGAGCAGGATTTTATCGAATTTGGTGCATTCCAGCTTGAACTCCTCACCGGAAACCTTGTAGCCGACGTAGCCGGTCTCACGGTCGTAGGCGACCTTGAACGCCTTGAAGGCGACTTCCTTCACGTCCACTTCTTCATGACGACTGCTCTTGGTCGTGAGGCGCGGATAGAGCGGCCCGTATTTTCCCAGCAACGCCTCCAGATGGCCGATGACGTATTTGGTCAGGCCTTTGAGATTCTTGCGCGTTTCTTCCAATTCCGCCTTTGTCTTCTCCATCTCCTCGCGGTGTTTGTTGATGTCGAAGAGCGAAATGCGGCGGATGCGCACTTGCAAAAGTTTTTCGACGTCGGCGTCCGCGACATCGCGGATCAATTCCTTCTTGAATGGCTTGAAACCATCGTAAACCGCCGCAATGACGGCCTCGTTCGTTTTGCACTTCTCGATCAATTTATAGATGCGCTCTTCAATAAAGATGCGTTCCAGCGTGCGGTAATGCAGCTCGTCGAGCAGGTTTTTTTCACGCAAATCAAGCTCGCGCTTGAGGATGCGGACGAGCTGGTCGGTATTTTCCTTGAGCACCTCGCTCACGGTCAGTTCCACCGGGCGGTTGTCCTTGATGACGACGATGCGGCTGGTAATCGTCGTTTCGCAATCGGTGAACGCGTAAAGCGCATCCACCATTTTATCCGCATCCACGCCGGTCGGGCACTTGATTTCGATTTCGACGGTTTCGGAAGTAAAATCGTTGATGGATTTCACCTTCAGCTTGCCCTTGCGCGTCGCGTCTTCGATGGAGCCGATGAGCGAATCAGTCGAGGTGGTCGGCGGGATTTCCGTGATGACCACAGTAGAGTCGTCCTTCGTCTTGATCCGGGCGCGGACTTTCACCGAGCCTTTGCCGTCCTGATAATCGCGTGCGTCCATCAGGCCGCCGGTTAGAAAATCCGGCAGGCATTTGAACGGTTGCTTCTTGAGAATCGCGATCTGCGCTTCGAGCAGCTCCGGGAAATTGTGCGGTAGAATCCGTGCGCTCAAACCCACCGCTATGCCTTCCGTGCCAAGCATGAGATTGAGCGGCAGTTTGCACGGCAGTGTCACCGGCTCATGGTTGCGCCCGTCGTAACTCGGTATAAAATCGGTGATCGAATCATTGAAAACCTCCGTCCGTGCGAGCTCCGTCAGCCGGCACTCGATGTAACGGGAGGCGGCGGCGGGATCGCCGGTGAAAATATTGCCGAAGTTGCCCTGGCCTTCGATGAGATAGCGTTTGTTCGCCAGCACCACCAGCGCGTCGCCGATGGACGCGTCGCCGTGCGGATGGTATTGCATTGTGTGGCCGACGACGTTGGCGACCTTTATGAACCGGCCGTCATCCTTCTCGTGCAATGCCCAAAGGATGCGTCGTTGCACCGGCTTTAATCCGTCCGCAAGATTCGGAATCGCACGGTCGCGAATGACGTAGCTGGCGTAATCCAGAAACCCGCGATCCACGCGGGTGTGCAAGCCGACGCCGAGCTTCTTCGGATCGAACGGTTTGTGGATGATGGCCTCGACGGCTTCGGCGACAACATGTTGTTTGCCATTGCCCTGGGCTTCGGTAGATATCTTTTTTGTTTCCATCGGAGCGGCTGATGGCACCCCTTCGATGGGCAATTCCGGCTGCCCGGATTCTTTTTTTGGTTTGGCTGACATTTGGAAAATGGGGGAAAGTTAGTCTTCGACCGGCACCACGAGGCTGTCCATGATGTAGTCCTTGCGCTCGGGCGTGTTCTTGCCCATGTAAAAATCAAAAATTTGTCCCGACTCGGCGCGCGGCGCGTATTCGACTTTGCTCAGACGCATTTGTTTGCCGATGAATTGCTGGAACTCCTTTGGGCTGATTTCTCCCAAGCCTTTGAACCGCGTGATCTCCGGTTTGCCGCCCAGTTTTGTGGCAGCCGTATCACGCTCGGCTTCGCTATAGCAGTAAATTGTCTCCTGTTTGTTGCGCACGCGGAACAGCGGCGTTTCCAAAATAAAAACGTGGCCATCGTGGACGAGTTGCTCGAAGAACTTGAAGAAATACGTGATCATCAAGTTCCGGATGTGCAAGCCGTCCACGTCCGCGTCGGTCGCGAGAATGACCTTCTCGTAGCGCAGGCTCTCGGTGGTGTCTTCAACCTGCAACGCCTGCATGAGATTATACATCTCGTCGTTCTTATACATCACGTCGCGCTTGAGATCCCAGACGTTGAGCGGCTTGCCCTTGAGCACGAACACGGCCTGGTTATTCACGTCGCGGCAGCTCGTGATGGAACCGGCGGCGGATTGACCTTCGCAGATGAAGACCATCGTGCCCTTGCCCTTTTCCTTCTTCTTGTCGAAATGATTCTTGCAGTCCTTCAACTGCGGGATGCGCAGTGAAATTGCCTTTGCCCGTTCGCGCGAAAGTTTTTTCACGTCCTGTAATTCCTTCCGCAATTGCTGCGTGTCTTTCACCTTCGCCATGATCGTCTCGGCGATGGCTTTGTTGCGCTGGAAGAAATGGAGTAATTCTTCGCGGACGCTGTTCACCAGCTCCGTGCGGATTTCCGTGTTGCCGAGCTTGTTCTTCGTCTGCGATTCGAACACCGGGTCTTTCAGCCGGATGGCCACGGCGCCGACCATGCATTCGCGCACGTCGTCACCCTCGTATTTGGTGTTGCCGTATTCGTTGACCGCCTTGAGCAAACCCTCTCGGAACGCGCTCAAATGCGTGCCGCCATCGCTCGTGTATTGGCCGTTGACGAAGGAAAAAAACGTCTCGCCGTAGCGGGAATTACTGTGCGTGAAGCAGAACTCCAGCGTCTTGCCCGCATAATGCAGCGGCGCGTAAATCGGCTCGCTGCCGTCGCTCGCGAGGTCTTCCATCACGAGATCCATCAGGCCATGGCGCGATTGAAACACCTTGGGCTCGGCCAGTTCCGGCGTCTTCAAAATCAGCTTCAGCCCGGTGTTGAGATAACTGTAATGCCGCAGCCGGCGCTCGATGTGTTCGAGGCGAAACGCGCTTTCCTTGAAAATGCTCTCATCCGGCTCGAATTCGATCAGCGTACCGTTAGGTTCTTTGGTTTTACCCGAATCTTCTTTCTTTAATTTCCCAATCTTGAAGCTGGCCTCGGCGAATTCGCCGTCGCGATGGCTGCGCACAAAAAAGTTTTTTGACAGCGCGTTGACCGCCTTGGTGCCGACGCCGTTGAGGCCGACGCTGAATTGGAACACCTCGTCGTTGTATTTCGCGCCGGTGTTGATCTTGGAAACACAGTCCACGACCTTGCCCAGCGGGATGCCGCGCCCGTAATCGCGCACGGCCACGCGGTTGCCCTCGATGTTGATGGCGACCTCCTTGCCGTGGCCCATGATGTATTCGTCAATCGCGTTGTCCACCACCTCCTTGAGCAGGACGTAGCAGCCGTCGTCGGGATGCGCGCCGGTGCCGATGCGCCCGATATACATGCCCGTGCGCAGCCGGATGTGCTCCAGCGAACTCAGCGTCTTGATCTTGCTCTCGTCGTAAACAGGTGTCGGTTTTTCAGCCATAGAAATCGTGCGCGGAGAAATTAGTCGAAATGCGGAAAATGAAAATGCGAAACTTTAAGAATTCAATTTGGGGCGTGCCTCTGGCATCGCTGGTTTCGCCTTTTCTTTCAGGCGTGGGCAATTAGGCTGTGGGCATGAGTCATTTGCAACGCGCCATCGAAGATTCCGTCGCCACGCTCCGCAGTTTGTCCGCGCTGGAGGAGCCGCTTGACCGTGCGGCGCTGCTCGTTCTGCGCGCGTTGACGGGCGGCCACAAGCTGCTGGTCTGCGGCAACGGTGGCAGCGCATCGGACGCCACGCACCTTGCCACAGAATTCCTCTGCCGTTTCAAGCAAGAACGCCGGCCGTATCCGGCCATTTCGCTCACCGCCAACGGTGAATACCTGACCGCCGTGTGCAATGATTACCACGCCGACGAGATTTTTGCGCGGCAGGTCTGGGGCCTTGCGGAAAAAGGCGACCTGCTTATCGCCATCACCACGAGCGGCAAATCCAAAAATATTGTCCGGGCGCTGGAAGAAGCCAAACGCAAGGGCGTGGAGAGCATCGCGTTTCTCGGCCGCGACGGCGGTTTCACGAAGGGGATTGCGACGATTGATTTGATCGCGCCTGGCACGGTGACGGCGCGGATTCAGGAGGCGCAAAAAGTCTTGTATCACGCGCTCTGTGAAATCGTCGAAGAAAAGCTTCCCCGGAATTGAAATCAGAAGAAGATTAGATGAAGATCCAATCTCTCACCATCGGCTTGTCGGTCCGGCATCCGCAATACGGCATCGGCACGGTCAAAACCATTTCGGAACAGACCGCCGAAATTCGGTTTGGCGATGCCGTGCGGGTCATAGAGCCGGAATTAAGCGGTCTCGTGCCCGCCGAGCCAAGCGTGGCGGTCTCCGGGTTGGAGATGCCGCTCGGCCAGTTTGTGGCGTCCACCATTGAAGGCGTCATCGAGCGGCTTGGGTTTGAGAAACCGGATGCGGTGATCGAGCAGCTCGGCGTCCGCTGGCACAAGGGGAAACTGGTTTTACATCCGTCGGATCTGGCGTTGCAGACCAAGGAAGTGCCGCTGGAGGTTTTCTTTCACAAGCTGGTGGGCATCCGGAACCAGTTGCGGGTGCTGGAACAAAAAATCAACGCGCATCCGGTGTTGACGGACGGCGAAAAAGTGGAAATGCAGCAATACGTCACGCGCTGCTATGGTTCGCTGACGACGTTCAATCTGCTGTTCAAGGACAAGGACGGACAGTTTTCCTCGAAAGCGGAAAGCTAGGTACCGCCCGCTCAAAAATACTCCGGCTCATTGCCAGCTTTCCATTTGATGTTACAACCGAGGCTGGCGACCTGCATTTCAGAAGCCGGTTTTCCCGCCAGCACCGCCTCAAGGGCGTTTCGTAAATCTTTTCCCGTCACAGGAATGCCATTGCCCGGACGGCTGGCGTCAAACTGGCCGCGATAGACGAGGCGGCGGCCGCGATCAAAGAGAAAAATATCCGGCGTGCAGGCGGCGCGGTAGGCTTTGGCCACCGTTTGCGTTTCGTCGTAAAGATAGGGAAAAATGTAGCCAGCGGCCTTTACTTCATCCTTCATCCGGGCCGGGCTGTCGGCGGGATAATTTTTTGCATCGTTGGCATTGATGCCGACGAATCCGACGCCACGCGGTATGTAGTCGTGCGCGAGTTTTGCGAGGCCGGCGCGGATGTGGACGACGTAGGGGCAGTGGTTGCACATGAAAATTACGGCGAGCGCAGCCTGGCTATTTAAGTCGGCGAGCGAGACAATTTTTCCGTCGGTGTCCGGCAGGTGGAAATCGGGCGCGGTTGTGCCGATCGCCAGCATGGTGGAAGGGGTCAAAGCCATGGGGAAAATGTGGGCCGGTCCGGAAAATTCTTCAAGCCATGAATCAATTAGCCCACCGGCCTCAGCTTTTCAGGCAAAATGGGTTCCCAGCATGCCAAGGCATTCCATTGGTGGAAAAAGCTCGTAAATCATAAATCATAAATCGTAAATTTGTTGTGTGGCCAGGAACATTGTCTATTTTGATTTGGAAACGCAGAAATCCGCCGAGGAAGTTGGCGGCTGGGGCAATATTTCAAAGATGGGCATGAGCGTGGGCGTGACTTACAGCACGGCTGCTGGCGAATATAAAATTTACGGCGAGAAGCAGGTGAATGATTTGATCACCGACCTGCAGCGCGCCGATCTCGTGGTGGGCTTCAACAATCTGCGGTTCGATTACGAGGTATTGCACGGCTACACGGCGTTCGACCTGACGCAGTTGCCGACGCTGGATATGCTTGTGATCTTGAACGACACGCTCGGCCACCGGCTTTCGCTGGATTCCATCGCCACAGCGACGTTCAACGTGGAAAAAACGGCGGAAGGTTTGCAGGCGATCCGCTGGTTCAAGGACGGCAAGCTGGCGGAGATCGCCGAGTATTGCTGCTACGACGTGAAAATCACCAAGCTCGTCCACGAATACGGCGTGCAGCACCGGCAGCTTCATTACGCCAACCGCTTCGGGAAAAAACTGACCGTGCCGGTGAAGTGGTAGGATTTTCAGCTTTTCGCCTTCAACGCCAAAATCGCCTCGCGTAATTGCCTCGCCAGTTCTTTGCGGTCGTCGGTGGTGCGTTGAAACCGGCCAAAGCGCAGCGTGGCACGGACGGATTTTTTTCCAAGCAAATGGATGAGGTGCGGGAAAAATGTGTGGTCGCCCCAATAGCAGACTTCCTGTTTTGCGTCGCCCTCGGGCAGTTCGTAGTGAATCCAGGCGGTGGCAATCTCGTGGCCGCCGCGCAGGGCCGGTTCCAGCAGCGGGGCGCGGAATGGCAGTACCGTCTGACCGTCGGAACTCGTGCCTTCGGGAAACACCACGACCAGCACGCCCTCGGCCAGCGCGTTTTCAATTTCGCGGTTCACTTCACCAACGTGCGTGCGGCGTTCGCGTTCGATGAAAACCGTTCCCCCCATCGCCGCCAGCCAGCCGAACAGCGGCCAGCGCCGCACCTCTGCCTTGGAAACAAATGCCGCCGGCGCGGTGGAGCAAATCGCCAGAATATCGAGGTAGCTCAAGTGATTGCTGACGAGCAGGCCGCTTTGGGGAATGTCGCCGGAGACGTTCGCGGTATAGCCGAAAATCTTTAGGTGCCGGCGGCAGGCGTGTTGCAGCCATGCGGCGCGGGCGGCACGCTTGGAATTTTTGGAAACGAATGCCGTGCGGAATAAATAATCGGTCACGTCCACTGCAATCTGGGCAAAAAACCAGGCGAGTTTTCCGGCGGCGCGTGGCGTCATGTTAAAGACTCGTTCAGCTAAAGTAGCGTTCGCGGGTTTTCTGTGACATCGTAGCCAAATCCATCAAGGTCAGAAAATCAATGGTCTTGAACTGCCGGTCCAGCGCCGGCGGTCCGCAGATTTTGGCGCCGACCGTCAGATAGGCGCGCAGGAGTTTGGGGATTTCGGCGGCGGTTTTCTGCTCCAGCGGACAGGCATAGGCCGGCAAGGGAATGGTGCGCCAGGCGGGTTCCGGAAGATACTTTTTCGAAAGTTCTTCATAGGCAGCCGCGCCCTCGCCTGAATCCTGCGAAGTCAGCGAACTGCAGCCAATCAGATAGCGTCCGCCGCGCTGGGTGGCATAATCGGCGATGCCCTTCCACAGCAGGCCCAGCACGATGAGGTTGCGGTGTTGTTTTTCCACGCAGGCCCGTCCCAATTCCACGATTTGTTTCCGGAACGGCTCAAAGGGTTTGAAGTCAAATTCCTGTTCGCTGTAATAGCCGAGATTTTTTTGGGCCGCCTCGCCGGTTTGCAGCCGGTAGGTGCCGACGATTTGCTTGGTGGGCAGGTGTTCGACTAACAGATGGTCGCAAACCGAATCAAAGGCATCCGAATCCAGCCCGGTGCTGTGGGATTGCGGGAGCCCTTCATTGAGTTCGACGTTAAAAACCTGGAACCGCAACATCTGGGCGGCCCGCAATTCCTCAGCCAAGCCGCCCAGCCGCACGGTGTAGTGCGCCGACGAGCCCGCCAGTAGCCGGACGGAATCCTTAATTGTGCCCATGGCTTCGGTTGGTTGAACCGGGGACGATTCTCTTAAGGCTGCGGCCATTTTACAAGCGCGGAAAAGCCGGCTTCAGCGTTTTCGGGCGGCGAGAAATTTTTCGACGTATTTGCCGAGCAAATCCGCCTCCAGATTCACCGCGTCGCCGACCTTGCGTTCCCGCAACACTGTGATTTCGAATGTGTGCGGAATAATCCAGATGCGGAAACTCTTTTTGCTCACGCTCGCCACCGTGAGGCTGATGCCGTCCACCGCCACCGAGCCTTTGAACACCAGGTACTTCATCACCTCCGCCGGCGCCGCGATATCGAGGACGTGATCCTTGCCCGCGCGTTCCCAGCGGATGATTTTGCCGAGACCATCCACGTGGCCGGTCACAAAATGCCCGCCCAGCTCGCCGTTCGCGCGCAGCGAGCGTTCGAGATTTACCAGCGAACCGGGTTGGCTGAATTGAAAATTCGTGCGCTGCCAGCTCTCTTGAAGCAGATCAAATTGAATCAACCTGGACTTCCCGCGCGGGGTGACTTTCACCGCCGTCAGGCAGCAGCCGTTGACCGCCACGCTGTCGCCGACCTTTACGCCCTTGCCGCACACGGTGGCGCGCACGGTCATTTCAATTGATTTTTTGGTGGGCGTGATTTTTTCAATGACGCCCGCTTCTTCAACAATGCCTGTGAACATAGAATCATTATGTTGCCGGTTACTGGTTGCCGGTTGCAAGTTTTTCCAAACTTGCAACCGGCAGCCTCAACTTGAAACAACCTTGGCCGTCAGCAGCAAATCCTCGCCCAGCCGGCACCACGCGACTTCGCGAAGATGGAGAACGGCCGTCAAACTTTTCGCGCCTTCGCCGGCCACCGCCTTGCGCGAGTTTTTTCCACCCAAAATCTTTGGTGCGTAAAAAAACGCCACCCGCTGCGCCAGGCCGCCGAACAGAAAGGAAGCATTCGCTTCTCCGCCGCCTTCGACCAGCAGGCTCGCTACATTTTCCTTGCCGAGTTTTTTCAAAAGCCAGCGCAAATCGAGTTTTGATTTTTTAGTTTTTAGTTTTGAGTTGCCCGCCGGCGCAACGATGACTTTGACCCGCTTCGCCAAAGCCGCCACACGATTTTTCGGCGCCAGATTGCCGACGACAATCGTTGTCAGATTTGCAGACTCATCGCTTACCACCTTGGCCGTCAACGGCGTCCGTGCCATGGAATCCAGCACGATGCGGCGAAGCTTTGGAGGTTGGGCGTTGAATGTTGAATGTTGAATGTTTCCCGCTTTACGAATCGTTAGGCTCGGATTATCCGCCAGAATCGTGTTCACGCCGACCAAGATGGCATCGCTGCCTTGGCGCAATTTCATGCCGCGTGCGCGGGCTTTTTCGCCGGTGATCCATTTCGATTCGCCGCTGGCGGTGGCGATTTTCCCGTCCAGCGTCATGGCCGCCTTGACCATGACGAACGGTGTGCGGTTCACAATCCAGTGGTTGAAGGCTTCATTCAGCCGAGCGCATTCGTCGGCCGGTTGTCGGTGGGGCGAGCGTCCTCGCGAGCCGGGCGTGGCAGGTTTAAGCGGCTCGCGAGGGCGCTCGCCCCACCAATTAACCTTAATCCCCGCCTTCCGCAAAATCCTTAAACCCTTGCCCGCGTGCTTCGGATTCGGATCCGTTGCGCCGACGATTACGCGTTTGATTCCGGCGGCGATGATGGCTTCTGTGCACGGCGGCGTGCGGCCGTGCGTGCAGCACGGTTCAAGCGTCACATACAACATCGCGCCCTTGGGGTTGTGGCCACGTTTCTGGGCATCGCGGAGCGCCTCGACTTCCGCGTGCGGTCCGCCGGCTTGGCGATGCCAGCCTCGACCAATGATCTTTCCACCCTTCACCAGCACCGCTCCGACCATCGGATTTGGGGATGTCAGGCCATAACCGCGCCGGGCAAGGCGGAGGGCAAGACGCATGAATGGGTTGGCGACCATCTCATCTATCGTAGCGGCAACCGGCAGTGCATGCAAATTCACAAAAATCTCGAGGCTTTTATTAACCGGGCGGCTGGCGTAGTTTGGCGCGAACAATAAAATGAGTTCCGTCAACAACCGCTGGCCGCCGCAGATCAAATACATCGTTGGCAATGAGGCGTGCGAGCGCTTCAGCTATTATGGCATGCGGAGCATCCTAGCTGGTTACATCACCGGCGCGGTGCTCCAAGGCGGACTTGGCCAGAGCGCGGATGTTTCCACGGAGATCATCCACCTCTTTGTCTTTGCCAATTATTTCATGCCGCTGTTTGGCGCGTGGCTTTCCGATAAAATCATCGGGCGCTATCACACGATTCTCTGGGTGTCGCTGTTTTACTGCGCCGGTCACGGTGTGCTCGCGTGCAGCGATTTTGTGGGCGGCGGCGTTCAGGGCAAGATGTGGTGTCTTTATGCCGGCCTCGCGCTCATCGCGTTCGGTTCCGGCGGGATCAAACCGTGCGTCTCGGCTTTCATGGGCGACCAGTTCCGGTCCGACCAGGCGCATCTGCTGCAAAAAGCCTACGGTGCATTTTATTGGGCCATCAATTTCGGTTCCTTCTTCTCGTTCCTCGTGATTCCTTGGATTAAAGATCACCACGGCTACAGCCTTGCGTTTGGCGTGCCGGGAATCTTGATGGCTATCGCCACGTTCATTTTTTGGCTGGGAACGAAGCACTACGTCTGCGTGCCGCCCGCACGGGAGACCCGCCGCGCCGGGTTCTTCAAAGTTTTTTTTGCCGCCCTTTTCAGTAAACGCGAGGCGGGGAAATCATTCTGGGACGCGGCGCGCCCGCGTTTCAGCGAAAGTGAAATCGCCGCCGCGAAATCGGTCCTGCCGATTCTCGGTATTTTCTCGCTCGTGCCGGTGTTCTGGTCGCTGTTCGACCAGACGAATTCAACGTGGGTTTTGCAGGGGCAGAAAATGATTCCCGCCAACGTCCTCGGCCTGGCCATTGGTGCGGAGCAGATGCAGTCCATGAACCCGCTCATTGTCATGCTGCTCGTGCCGCTGTTCACGCTGGGGATTTATCCACGCATCGGGCGGTATGCCTCGCCGCTGCGACGGATGTCTTATGGGATGTTTCTGGCCGTCGGCTCGTATCTCATTGTGGCCGCATTGCAAACGCGCATTGAGTATGGCGTGCAGTTAAGCATCCTCTGGCAAACGCTGCCGTATCTGGTCCTGACGGCGGCGGAAGTTTTGATCTCGACGACCGGGTTGGAATTCGCCTTTCGCGAAGCCGCGCTGGAATTGAAGAGCACCATCATGAGCTTCTGGCTGCTGACCGTGGCCGTCGGCAATCTGCTGGTGAGCACCATCACCAAAATCTTTTCCGACCCGGGCAACGGCGAAGCCTCCGTCAGCACCGGTCGGTTCCTGATGTATGCCGGGCTGACCTTTGTGGTGGCAATTCTGTTCAGCATCATCGCCGCGTTTTACAAATACCGCGATGAGGCGGCGGCGCGAGGGAAATGATTTTAGCCAGCGCGTGACGCCAACGAAGAAGTTTATTTTTTCTTCCCGTATAGTTCCTCGGGCGTCTTGAGCTGCGGTTCGGTGGTCTTGAACGTCTCGCCCTTGCCCTCGATGGAGCGGAAGAAGCAGGATTTGTAGCCTTCGTGGCAGGCTGGGCCGTTTTGTTCCACTTGGATGAGCAGGCAGTCGCCGTCGCAGTCGAACGCGACGTCTTTCACAGTCTGGGTGTTGCCGCTTTCCTCGCCCTTCATCCAGAATTTTTGGCGGGAACGGCTCCAGAAATGCGTCTTGCCGGTGGCAATGGTGCTTTCCAACGAGGCGCGGTTCATCCACGCCATCATCACCACGCGGCCGCTTTTCTGTTCCTGGATGATTGCGGGAATCAAACCTTGCGCATCAAATTTTAGTTTGTCGTAAAAGCTCATGGGCAAAATTTCACCACAAAGGCACGAAGACACAAAGCTGATTTTTGCGGAATCAAGGTTTTTTTAGATCCTGCAAAATAGGTGGTTTAGCCAGTAGGTTGGAAGATATATCAAATGCGTTGGTCGTGGTGGCCACGATATGGGGCACCGCAATGGTCGTATTCGTCATGGCTGCCGGCCGGTTTGTTGCTGTTTCCGCAACGGTATTGGTCGGGAGGTTTTTTATTTCAAGTAGGCTGCGCGTCAGCCGTTTTTTTAAATCCAGATACGCCGTATTGGTCACCAAATCCAGATGCGTCTGCGCTTCGGTGAGCAATCCGGCGGCGATTTTTACGCGGGCCAGATGGAGTTGCACGCCTTCGCGCTCGGCGTCGGTGTGGGCGATGGTCAGGGCATTCGTCCACGCGGCGAGTGCGGCTTGAGTGCGGAGCGGCTTGATGCCGTAGTAACTTTCCGCATAGTCGGTGGCAAGCACGAAATTGCCCGGCGCAAGTTGCAGGGCCAGCTGGTAAAGCCCGAGCGCTTTGTCAAAAACCTCTTGCTCGTCGAGGTGAAAAAACTCCCGCGCCTCGTTGCGGAACAGATAAATCATCATGGCCAAATTCTGGTAATACACCGGCTCGTCCGGCTTGAGCTTGATGGCTTGGGCGTAGTGGGTGAAGGCGTTCGCCAGCTGGCCGTGTTCGCCGTAATAATTTGCGAGGTTGTTCCACACGGCGGGATTTTTCGGGTCATGTTGCTTGGAGTTTTCGAATTGCGCCTTGGCGCTGTCCTCGTCCCCGATTTCGTTGAGGAAGCTGCCGAAGGCGAGGTAGCCGCGGGCGTGGTCGGGATGATTTTGCAGGAACTTGTTGTAGCGTTCCCGCACGCGGTCGAACCGTTCGCGGATGCGGCGGGTCAATTCCGCCGAGGCTTCCTTGGTTTTGCTGGCGGCCGGTTGCGCCTCAAACGTGTGCAGCCAGCCGCTCACTTCATCCTGCGCGGCATCGTCCTCCGTCATCACGTCGCGTAACTCTTGTGCCACCGTATCCGCGGTCGCTTCGATCGCGAGGTGGGTGGGCGACGAGATGACGTTGCTCGCGGCGGGCACTTGGCTGATCACCAGCACCGCGCACAAGCCTCCGATGGACAGGCCGTTCATGCGTTCAATGTATCCGGTTTTGAAATGAAAAACAAAACTTACCCCGTTCGGGTCTTCAGCCAAAAAAACGGCGAACCATTTAAGGTTCACCGTTTGGTTTTGCCTCCTCCTGAATTTATTTTACCGGCTCATCGGTGCGAAATGGCTCGGTGGGCAGCCTGGCTTCGTTAAATAGGTTCGGCTGCGCCATTTGATTCCAGGCGAAGCGGACGACGGTTGGCTTGGTCACGGCCGCCGAGGAAACTTCTACGGTGTCACCGGCAATCTTTGCTCCGGCGGGAACGAATTTTTTATCTGCCCCGGCGATCTCAAACCATGTCAACGGCTGGCCGTCCTTGCTCACCAGTCCGCCGTCGGTGTGGGTGAATTTCAGGATGGCTTTGCCTTTGACAAATTTCGCCTCGCGGAACGCCGGGCCGGAGCTGACCACTTTCTTGCCGTAGGTTTTATCCAGCGCCAGGAGCGCGAGCCGGTGGCCGACCTCCTTTTTGTTGCGCGGATGGATGTCGTTCAAGTCATCCACGAGGTCGGTGGTGACGATCATGCCGGCATTTTTGATCTGGCGCGCGGCGCGGGATTGCTGAAGCCAGAAGCGCGGCAGCGGGTCGGCCTCTGCCGAATAGTTGGTCGCCTCCTTGATATATTTGAACGGTGCAATCTGCACGAAATAGAACGGGAAATTGCCCTCGTTCCAAACCTCGCGCCATCCGCCCACGAGCGCCGACATTTTCGTGTCGTAGTTCGTTTCACCGCGGTTGGATTCGCCCTGATACCAGATGGCTCCCCGGATGCCGAAGCCGGCGATGGGGGCGATCATCGCATTATAAAGCGCCGTGGGCAGCCGGTTGAAGTTTTTATTGGTGCCGGGATCAGGCATGACCGCAAGGTTGGCCAGGGAAGGGATTTTTTCAAATCCTGCCGGTGGCGTCCACGGTTCGACGCGGGTGCCGCCCCACGACGATACGATCACTCCCACCGGGACGTTGAGGTTGGTGAGAATCTCCCGGCCGAAGAAATAGGCGGCGGCGGAAAAATGCATGTCTTCCAAAACATTGGAACGACACGGCTCCCAGCCTTTGAATTTTTGCAGGTCCGCCAGCGGCTTTACCGCCAGCGCCTTTTCCACGAGAAAAAGGCGGAGGTTCGGGTGATGGGCGGCGGCAAGTTCCGCCTCGGCGTTGAACGTTGGTTTCTGGCCGCGCTGCTCGCCGATGGGCTTTTCCATGTTCGATTGGCCGGAGCCAAGCCAAACTTCACCGACCAGAATATTCGTCAGCGTTTTCGTTCCGCCGGAGTTGATGACGAGGGTTTGCGGTGTGAACGACGCCTTGAGCCTGTCTAGTTTCACCAGCCATTTGCCGTCGGTCGCTGCGTGCGTGGCCTTGGTCTGGCCGGAAAATTTTACGGTGACTTCCGCGCCCGGTGTGGCCCAGCCCCAGACCGGCACGGCCTGTTGCTGTTGCAGCACCATGTTGTCGCCGAAGATGGCGGGCAGTTTTAATTCCGCTTGGGCGGAAAAGGTGAGGGATAATAGCGCGCTGGTGAGACCGGAGAATTTCATTCGTTAATTTTGGCCATCGGTTGCCGCTTGGCAAAACTATTTTGCCTCCGCCGTGCCGTTTGCATACGCTGTCGCCATGCGATTTTTCACGTTGGTTTTTGCTCTGGCGCAGGCCGTATCCGTTTCTGGCGCGGAGTTGCGTCTTAATTTCGGTGACTACGCCGAAGGGAGCACGCCCACGAATTTTTCGTCCGTGCTGTTTGGCGGCGGCAAGCCCGGGGCTTGGAAAGTTGCGATGGACGCCGCGCCCTCGGCCTTCGCGCCGCTCACGGACAAAGCGCCTAGCGTGACTCGGCACGGCGTGCTGGCCCAGACCAGCCAGGACATGACCGACGAACGTTTTCCGATGTTCGTGTATGACCCCGAAGTGTTTAGCAATTTCAAGCTGACCACGCAGTTCAAAATCGTCAGCGGCGTTGCCGAGCAGATGGCGGGTGTGGTCTTCCGCTATCAAAACTCGTCAAATTTCTATGTTGTCCGCGCCAGCGCGCTGGGCAGGAACATTGGCTTTTACAAAGTCATCAACGGCCAGCGCGTGGCGCCGGTAATTCTGACCGTGCAAATTTCCACCAATGTCTGGCACGAACTGACCGTGGATTGTTCAGGCATTTACATCGAATGTTCGCTGGACGGGCAAAAGGTGTTGCCGACTATCACCGACAAATCGCCGCCGGATGGCAAGGTCGGTTTCTGGACCAAGTCTGATTCGGTCAGCTATTTTTCCGACACGATCGTGAACTACAAGCCGCGTATTCCCGTGGCGCAGGCGCTGGTCAACTCCGTGATGGAAAAACAGCCGCGGATTGTCGGCTTGCGGATTTACACGCTGGCCACGACCAATACCACCCGCATCCTCGCCAGTAAGAATCCGACGGAAGTCGGTCAGCCCGGCACCGAAGCCGAATTGGCGGCCATCCAAAGTGGGGCCGTCTCCTTCGGGCGCGAAAAGGGTCAGGTGCTCGTGACGCTGCCTTTGTTCGACCGCAATGGCGAAAATATCGCCGCCGTGCGCGTGCGTCTGAATTCCTTCTGGGGCGAAACCCAGGACAACGCCGTGAATCGCGCCTCATTGATCCGTAAAATGATTCAGGCCCAGTGCTCCTCCGGCGAAGAACTGCTGAAATAAAGTTCAAGCCGCCGCCTCGCCGTGCTGCGTTCACGCCTTGGTTTTGCCGTGGACGCGTTTGGCGAAACTGCCCGTGCGGATGACGCCGCGGGTGTGCAGGCCGCGGGCGATGAGTTCGTGTTCATCCCGCGCCTCGACCTGAAAACCGATCTGCCGGCCCTCGGTGTGGATGACGCGCACCGTGATGGTCACGCGCGCGCCCAGCGGCGACGGTGCCAGGTGGCGCAGTTCGATCTCCGAGCCGACCGTGCGTTCGTCCGCTTCGAGAAACGGATGTAGCGACTCGCGCGCCGTGCGTTCGATAAGGCCGATGAGATTGGGCGTGCTCAACACGGCGGGCATGCCGTCCGTGGCGAAGGTAATGACGTGTTCCGGCGCGACAACGAAGGTGAATTCGCCGGTGGTGCCGATTTTGGGCTGGGATTTCATTTCAATTGGAAAAACAAACGGGCGGTCATCTCATATTCTTGAAACTATCCTCGATGACGGCGGAAGTGCGGGCGAACACTTCCTCGAACGTGCCCATGCCGTCCACCTTGGTGACGCCGTGCAATTGGTTGTATTTCTCGATCACCGGCACGGTTTTGTTCTCGTGCTCCTGTAGGCGCTTTACGATTTTCTCCGTGCTGTTGTCGTAAGGCATGCAGGCGTCCGTGTGGCTGCGCGCGTCGAGCCGGCGGATGAGTTCCAGCGTGGGCACCTCAATCTTGACGACTTGCGAGATGCCCGAACCGTGCTTCTTGAGCAGGCCGTCGAGAATGTAAGACTGCACCAGCGTGCGCGGAAATCCCTTGAAGATGTAACCCTTCACGCCTTTTGAATCCGCCAGCTTTTTCTCGATGAGCGGTACGACGATCTCGTCGGGCACCAGCTGGCCGTTGTCGTAGAGTTCCTTAATGCGCTGGCCGGTGGCCGTGCCCAGCTTGACTTCGGCGTCCAGCATCGGGCCCGTGGCGACGAATTCCAGGCCGAACTTTTTGGCGAGCGCCTTGCCTTGCGAACCGCGGCCGGAACCGGGATAGCCGAACAGCACCACGTTGAAGAGCTTTTTGCTCAATTCATCCTGGATGATGCGGGTGATCTGCTCGCGCACGGTGGCAATGTCCGCCGTGCCCTCCACCTCCGCGTAAATTCCCTTGTCGCGATAAAACTGGAGCACCGGCAACGTCTTCTGGTTGTATTCGCGCAGCCGGTTGCGGATGACCGCCTCGTTGTCGTCGCTGCGGCCGGAAGTCGCGCCGCGATTCAACAGGCGGCGGACGGATTCCTCCTCCGGCACCGTGAGGCTGATGAGGCAGTTGAGCGACGTGTTCAGCTTAAGCATCAATCCTTCGAGAATGTAAGCCTGGATGTAAGTGCGCGGAAAACCGTCGAAAAGGAAGCCGCCGGAGCCGGCATTGTCCGTGATGGTCTTCTCGATGATCTGCACGATGATTTCATCCGAAACCAATCCGCCGGCGGCGATGATGTCGCGCGCTTCCAGTCCCAGCTTGGTTTTCGCGGCCATCTCCTTGCGCAGCAAATCGCCGGTGGAGATGTAAAACAGGTTGTATTGCTTGATGAGGAATTCCGACTGGGTTCCTTTGCCTGCGCCCGGGGGACCGAATAAGGCAATGTTAAGCATGGCGCAGCCTAGTCACGTCTGGGAAATAATACCAGCCCAAGAACAATGGGGTGCAGGTCTTGGTTTGCCTGCCCGCCGGATTCTGCGCTGCCGCCGGGGCAGATTTAAGGCCCCGGTCATTGCCCGCATGGCTAAAACTTCCCGCCGCCAAGCCGGCTCCAAAGCCGTCGCGCCCGGAAACTCCCGCAAAAAAGCCGTCTCGGCACGGCGCGAACCCGCGGATAATTCCCATCCAACCGTGGATAATTCCCGTCCAACCGCGGATAATTCCTATCCAACCGGGGATTATTCCGAAGAACCCCGGGATTTTTCCCACGAATCCGAGGAATATTCCCGTCCAACCGAGGAATATTCCCGTCCAACCGCGGATAATTCTCATCCAACCGCAGAATATTCCCGCCAAACCGAGGATTATTCCCAAGAACCCGCGGTTTTTTCCGGCCAAACCGTGGATTTTTTCCACCAAACCGAGGTTTCCCGCCAGAAACCCACAGCTAAAATCTGCGCAACTGGCTTAAAATGAATAGATTGGCCGGTTATCGACGATAAAATGCCCGCCGAGACCCTTTCGACGTCTGGCGTGGTGAAAATCCAGCCGCGGAGTGGCGAAAGACAATAGCCCACGGTGAAACCGTGGGTAAAACGTTCAAAAAGCATATCAAGCCCCGGCAGGGGCGGCAGAAAAACGCGCGCCGACGATTCTTTCGCCCCGTCCGGGGCTGGCTTACGTGGGGACGCCGAAACCCACGGTTTCACCGTGGGCTACTATCTGCCGCGCCTCCGGCGCTGGGGAAAGGGACGGGCGCGACACGACGGGAGCAGGGCATTTAACGACGTGGCATTTTTAGACCGAAGGAGCCAAATTTCAGAATTTCAATCCAGACTATTCGAAGTCCCACTTGTTTTTTTATCCAGTTTTTCCTTCAAATGAACAAGTTGCTCGCTGTCCTTTGAAGAATGACTTAGAAAGACGGTTGGTTTATCCATAAAAACCTCATGAAAGCTGTTCCCGCCAGCGGGCCAGTTGCTTCGCGACTTCCTTCGTGCCCGGTGCGCCGGTGATATTTCGTTTTGCCATTGCCGTTTTCAGATTGAACACGCCCAGCGCGTCGCGCCCGAATGTCGGGTTCACATCTTGCAGTTCTGCGAGCTTCAGTTGGTTCAGCGGTTTGCCGGTCTTTTCCGCCAGCGCCACCACCGCGCCCACCACATGATGCGCCTGCCGGAACGGCATCCCCTTTTTGACGAGATAATCCGCCAGGTCGGTCGCCAGCAACGCCGGGTCGGCGGCGGCGGCGGCGCACACCGGTTTGTTTACCTTGGTGTGGTTCAGCATCGCGGCCATGAGCCGCGTCGTGGCGCGCACGGTGTCGGCGGTGTCAAAGAGGCGTTCCTTGTCTTCTTGTAAATCGCGATTGTAGGTCATGGGCAGGCCCTTGAGCAGCGTGAGCAGAGCCATGAGGTTGCCCACGACGCGACCGGTCTTGCCGCGCGCGAGCTCGGCGATGTCGGGATTCTTCTTCTGCGGCATGAGCGACGAGCCGGTGGTGTAGGCGTCGGCAATCTTGATGTAATTGAATTCCGCGCTGACCCAGAGGATGACATCTTCCGCGAGCCGCGAGATGTGAACCGCCAGTAAGGCGGCGGCGGCGGCGAATTCAATCATGAAATCCCGGTCGCTCACGGCATCCATGGAATTTTGCGTGAGCTGGATCTGCCCGCTGGCATTCACAAAGCCGAGCAGCTTGGCAACGAGTTCGCGTTTGAGCGGGAGCGTGCTGCCGGCAATCGCGCCGCTGCCGAGCGGGCAGACGTTGACGCGCGAATGGCAGTCCCAAAGCCGCTCGCAATCCCGTTCCAGCATCTCGACGTAAGCGAGCAAGTGGTGCGCGAGATAGACGGGCTGGGCGCGTTGTAAATGCGTGTAGCCGGGGATGATGACGTCGGCATTCTTTTCGCCGAGCGAGACCAGCGCACGTTGCAGGCCGGCGATTTCGCCGAGCAGCGCGGTAATCTCGTCACGCACCCAAAGCCGCACGTCGAGGGCGACTTGGTCGTTGCGCGAGCGGGCGGTGTGCAATTTGGCGCCGGCAGGCACGCGCTGGGTTAGCTCGGCCTCGATGTTCATGTGGACGTCTTCAAGCTCGGCCTTCCACTTGAACTGGCCGGCGGCGATTTCTTTGTGGATTTGATTCAGTCCTTTGCTGATCGCGACCAGTTCGGTTTTTTTCAGAACGCCGATTTTATGAAGCATCGCGGCGTGCGCTAGCGAGCCAAGAATGTCGTGTTTCCAGAGCCGCCAGTCGAACGAGATGGACTCGGTGAATTTGGCGACCTCGGCGGCCGGACCGCCGGTGAACCGGCCGCTGCGGGAAACGGGTGATTTTTTGCTCATAAATTCTGCACCATTAAAACCACAGATGGACTCGGAAAGACACTGTTTTTTGTCACCCGAAGGACGCTGCTAAGGCGAAGTGGAAAATTTCAATTTCGCAACGGTTGCGGATTTTTCGTAAAACTGAAAATGTGCATTGCCGAAACCGCGGTTCTATGAAATGTTTTCCCCCGCAGCAATGAGCGAATTTAAATTTGCCTGTCCCGTGTGCGGCCAGCACATGAAGTGTGACGTGTCGGACGCCGGCTCCGTGATGGAGTGCCCGACGTGTTTCCAGAAGATCGTCGCCCCCCAGGCGCCCACGGCGGATTCAAAATTCATCTTCACTGGCACGAAGGTTTCCGAGAAAAAGATTCCCGTGCGCGGCGCGGACCCGGCCGCAACGATTGCTCCGCCGGAAAAAGAGTCCGCCACGAGAAATTTCATCATCGTATTGGCGGTTTGTCTCGCCGCCGGCACGGCTTTTCTCATTTTCCACCTCCATAAAAAAACGGCGCAAACCAAGCCGCTGTCACCACCGAAAGCAACGGCGGCTACCAACGCTGCCGCCCCGCCCAACCCGGCGGTCGCATCACCGCCCAAACCCAAGCCGCCGCCGGGCCCGCCGCCCGCCAGCGACAAGAACTGGACCTTAAACCTGGATGACGTGACGACGCCTAACGCTACGGTTGTCGGCCGGATTCATGGCCGGGATTTCATCCTCAACTGGTCGTGGTATCAGAACGGCGAGTTGATGCTGCGCAGTGGGACGAACTCGCCGATTGAATTCGGAGCGCGTATCAATTTCAGCGGCGCGGCGCCCGAGGCGTTGGCCAACAAGACCATCAACGTTAGCACCAATGTGGATCAAGCGGCGGTGCTGACTTTGTTCTGGCGGGAAGACGCCGGCGTGCAAAAACAGATTTTCAAGGAAAGCTATGCGCTCCGGCTGGAATTTGGCGCGCTGACGACTAACCGGCTGCCGGGGAAGATTTATCTCTGCACGCCGGATCAGGAGAAAAGCTATCTGATGGGAAAATTCAACGCCGCCATTTACAAACCCAAGCCCAAGCCCAAGGCACCAGCACAAACCACCAACTCCCCGGCGAAGAAAAAATAAACGGGTGGCGGGCAGGGAATCCGGGCTCCGCTTTCCGATTCCGGGAATTTTATGCAAGTCGAGATCATCAACACCGGCAGCGAACTCATGCTGGGCCGCGTGTTGAACACGCACCAGCAATGGCTTTGCCGCCGGCTCGCCGACCTCGGCCACATCGTCACGCGGCAGGTGGCGATTGCGGACACCGCCGGCGAAATCCAGGGCGCCGTGCGTGAGGCTCTGAACCGCGCTGATCTGGTCATCACCACCGGCGGCCTCGGCCCGACTTCCGACGACCTCACACGGGAACTCATCGCGGAACTGCTCGGCAGGAAGCTGGTGAAAAATCCGGCCGTGCTGGCGCACATTGAAAACTTTTTCTCCCAGCGCGGCCGGCCGCGTCCGCCAAAGACGGAGGTGGAGACGTTCGTTCCCGAAGGCGCTGAAGTTTTTCTCAATCCCACCGGCACTGCGCCGGGGCTGGCGATCAAAGTCGAAGCTGACGGCGGGAAGATAGAAGATTGCAATGAGGCGGCGCGCGTTAATTCTCCCCCCTCTCCGCGTTGCGCGTCGGCGAGCAATGGGGAGAGAGTTGGGGTGAGGTGCCTGCCCGCTTCTATCTTCCCTCCTCCCTCCTCCCGCTGGCTGGTAATGCTGCCCGGTCCGCCGCGTGAGTTGCGGCCCATGTTTGATCAATTTGTCGTGCCGCTGTTGAGCCGGGAATTTGTCCGCGAACCGTTTGTCTGCCGCACCTTGTTGACCACCGGCATCGGTGAATCAAGGGTGCAGGAGTTTATCGAGGCGGATTTGGAATCGCTGGTGAAACGCGGCTTGGGCTTGGGTTATTGCGCCCGTCCCGGCGCGGTGGACGTGCGGCTCACAGCCTTCGGCGATGGTGCGGCAAATCTGGTCCGCGAAGGCGAAGCGGTGGTGCAGCGCATCCTGGGCGCAAACCTCTTTGGCTTTGACGATGATGAATTGGAATCCGTCGTGGTTGGGCTGTTGCGTTCAAAGCACAAGACGCTGGCGCTGGCGGAATCCTGCACGGGCGGATTGCTGGCGCACCGTGTGACCAATGTGCCGGGGGCTTCGGAGATTTTCCTCGGTGGCGTGGTGAGCTACGCCAATGAGGTGAAAGCGAAATTCCTCGGCGTGCGCGTGGAAACTTTGGCGCGGCACGGCGCGGTGAGTGAGGCGGCGGCGCGTGAAATGGCGCTCGGCGCGCAGCGGCAATTTGGCTCGGACTTTGCCTTGTCGGTGACGGGCATTGCCGGGCTGGGTGGCGGCACACCGGAGAAGCCGGTGGGCACCGTGTTTATCGCGCTGGCTTCCGCGGCGGGCGTGGAGGTGAAAAAGTTCTTGAATGTCTGGGAGCGCGAGACGTTCAAGCAGGTGACGACCACTCAGGCGCTGGAGTGGCTGCGCCAGCAGGTTTCTGCTTGAGCCGGTTTTTTTTTGCGCTAGTGTCACCAGATTATGTCCGCCACTGATCGCATTGACCCCGCTGGTTTGCCGCCCGTCGATCCGAACGCTGCCCCGAAGCGGCGTGGGAAGTTGCTGATTGTGGACGATGAAGAGGGGCCGCGCATGTCGCTGCGGGTGATATTCAAGGACAAATACGATCTGCTGATGGCGGAGGACGGGCCGACGGCGATTGAGTTGGCGCAGCAAAACGACGTGGACGTGGCGATTCTGGACATCCGCATGGCCGGAATGTCCGGCATTGAGGTGCTGGAACGGTTGCGGTTTGTGCGGCCGGAGATTGAAGCGATCATGATGACGGCGTTTGAGACGACGGACACCATCCGGCAGGCGTTGCGGCTCCGCGCATGTGACTACATCAACAAGCCGTTTGATATCGCCACCATTCGCTCCGCCGTGGATCAGGCCATGCAGCGCCGTCTGCTTGAAAGCGAAATCCACACCAGCGCGGAAAAAGTCCGCGAGCTGATCACGGAATTGCAGAACCGCACCGTCGAGCAGCAGATCACCAAGACGCATAACGACATTTACGCGAGCATCCTTCACGATATCAACGGCCCGCTCACGGTCATCTACGGATTTATCCAGTTGCTCATCAAGAAACTCAACCGGGAGTCGGGATTTGAGGTCGAAGATTTGGAATTCGTCCTTGAGCGGTTGCGCCTGATGGAACGCCAGGCGGCCAACTGCATCGAAATCCAGCGGCGCTATCTCAGCTTTCTGCGGCGGCGCACCGGTGAAACGACGCCGGTGGGCGTCAATCAGCTCCTGCGGGATCTCGAGCAGTTGGTGCGCGTTCATCCGAGCTTCCAGGAAAACGAATTTGCCATTAAGCCCCTCGGCGGCGATGTCGCGGTGAAGATCAATGGCACGGATGTCATCCAGATTTTGCTGAATCTTACGGTGAACGCGTTTCAATGCTCGCCGACGCCGCATCGCGTCGAGATGGGCGGCGAAGTTCTGGGTGTGCCGCTGGACCTCACGCAGTTCAAGGACGGCCCGAACGACCGCTTGCTCAATGTTGAAAGCCTGGAAAATACCGTGCCCTTGGTGAAGTTGTGGGTGCGCGACTCCGGCCCGGGCATCCCGACGGAAGTGCTGCCGAAAATTTTCCAGCCCTACTTCACCACCAAGGGCCCGCGCCAGGGCACCGGCCTCGGGCTCAATATCGTCCAGCGGCTCATCAAGGAAGGCAACGGCGCGTTGCACTGCCACACGCTACCCGGCCAGGGCACGACCTTCACGGTCTATCTGCCGGGGGCGGGCCTGGCAAAATAGTGTTTATAAGGTTTACATTAGGCTTTTAACGCTTTGCATTAGGGAAAAATCGACCGGCTTTATTTGGTTTTTGAATTTTCGATTCTTTTCATGGGCAGCCGATCCAGCGGCGGTTTACCCGGACAGTATTTGAAGAATCAAAAAGTGCAGGTCGGCAATAGCTCGCCGGTCGAGGACAGGAAAAATCCGTTGCCATTCGCTTTTTAGAAAATGATTGATTTGGCGATTAGTTTAGCTAAGGTGAATTCGCTGCAAGTGAAGGGATTTATGAGTTTTGCAAAAAAAACATCATGGGTGACTGCAGTGTTTGTGTTTTTTCTTGCCGTTGGCTTTTCGGCACAGAGTCAATTACGTATCCTTCCCGGGGCCGAGACCGAATTGTCTTTGATTTTGAAACAATGCGGTTTCAAGCTTGCCGATGGCGGCTCCACGGATAAGCCGGACATTGAAATCTCGGGGGAAGCCTTCAGCGCCTACGGTCTGCAAAAAGGAAACCTCATTTCCTGCAAGTCCCGGGTGGAAATCAAAGTGCGTGAGGTTGCCACCGCAAACATTCTGGTTTCCGAGCGCCAGACCAGTGTGGCCGTGGATTTGGCCGAACATATCGCCGGAAAAAGTGCCCTGCAAAACGGGGCTGGCGAATTGGCCGAACGCTTGATCCCAAAACTTGGGAAATGAAATCTAAATAAGCGTGGCTGGGGATGTTTGCGCAGCTAGATGAGTTTGAAAAAATTAATGAGAAAGCAGGGCAAAAATGAAACGTAAAATCATCACAATTAACTGGTGCTGGATCTTTATTTGTTGCGTCCTGCTGTTATGGGGGGCGAGCGGCGATGCTGCTGAGACAAACATGCTCCGTCTCGCGATCGGCCCGATTTTTGCCCCCGCCGGAAATGCCGCGCTGGAAAAGGCCGCCACCACCCTGCCGGACATGATCACCGCCGCCTTGTCTTCAGAAAGCCGGTTCCAAATGGTCGAACGCGACAAGGTGAATGCCATCTGGAGCGAAATACACCTAGCCGAAGGCGGACGGATGTCAGCCAATGCCGTGATTAAGATGGGCCATTTTTTATCCTGCGACTGGCTGGTCAGCGGATCGTTTGCCCAGACCGACACCGGCCCGCAAATATGGGTCAAGGTCATCAATATACAAGACAGCGTCGTCGTGGATTTACAATGCGTGCCCTTTAATCAAACCAACTATTCCGCCACCGCCAAAGCCATCGCCGATTTTCTGGTCCAGGCGCGCGCGCGCTCGAAACCCAGCGAATTCATTGCGCTGGGAAAATTCCAGGACATGAGCATTACCGCCAACAAGGAGAACTGGGCTCCGCGGCTGGTGGCCCTGCTGGAAAAGCATCTGCTGGCGGCCGGTTACGGTGTGGTTGAGCGCGCGGCGATCGGGCCGATTTATACTGAATTCGAATTTCAGAACGCCGGGCTCACCAGCACCTCCAGCAATCGGGTGAGGCTAAAACCCGCCTTTTGGATCATCGACGGCGGCTGCAAATGGTTTCACGACACGCAGGACAAATTGAGCGTGACCGTCCGCATCCAAAAAATGGGGGGCGGCGAAGAGCTGTTCAGTTTCTCCAAACCGCCGGGCAAGGAATTGGAAAAGGAGGTGCTGAACACCGTGCAAAAGGCGCTCGCCACTTCCGGTTCGCCGACGCTGGCCCAGGCGCTCGCCGGCGAGATAAAAATGCTCACGGCCCGGATGGCTGAATTGGAGCAAGGCCGGGACGGACCGATGCCGCCGGTGGTTTCGACAAACAACCCAAAGTTCATAACGGTCACCAACCCTGATGGCGGAAAACGGAAGCTCCAGGTGGATCCGGTGATGCTGGCCCAGAAGGAACAACATTCCACCGAAGTGCACCGAACCATGATGCAATCCATCCTCCTATTTATGGGCAAGGACATGGAATCAAAGTGGAAGATGGGCAGGGCGTTGTATAAATCGCAAAATGACGCCGACAGCATACGCGGGGAGAAGTTGCTGGAAGAGGTGGCGGCCTCCGGCGATCCCAAATATGCGATTATGGCCAAAAACTGGCTGGAGGATTTCCGGACGGGGCGATTGTCGATCAAGCGACTCCCGATCGGGGCGGAAATCGTCGAACACCCCGAGCTTGGTGAGGCGAAGTCGTTGCCGAGCAAAGCAAGCAGAGATGCCGCTTCGGAAACCTGGCTTGCCAAGCAGGCAAGGCTGCAAATAATAACAAATATCGTGCCCCGGGCCGCCACGGTTGCAACTATTCGAGCGTCATGGGAATGGGGAGCAACTTTAGGCCACATAAAGGCCACCAAAGCGTGGAAGAATAAAATCTTTTTCGCCACCGACACATCAGTGCAATGTTACGACAGCGAAACCAGAGAGCTGACGTTCGTGAGGCTGCCCAGCCCGTGGAAACATCCCATCAGGGCCATCGAAGTCGATGAGAATGGCCTTTGGCTTGGAACGAGCGACAGCCTGTTTCGCATCACCGGGGGAGGTGCAGCAGTCCGAGAATACGGGGTCAAGGATGGCTTACCCCAAGGCGGCATTTCCGCACTGCGGTTGGCGGGCGGAAAATTGTTCATCGGGGCCGGCACGATCCGGGAAGGCAAGTTTGGATGGTTGGACCTGGCCACGGACAAATTCACCGGCATTGTGTCACCCCACCTGCCTCTATCCATCGTAATGCTGGATGCCAAGACCCTCTGGGTTGGTTCCATGATCATGCAGCAAGTTGATATGGCGTCCCGCTCCTGGAAAAACGAAGTGCCGGAAGGTTATATGGAACGCGCTGTCACCCATGTGCTAAATGACCGGGCGGTAGCCATGAACTCAAAATATTTTGCCATCGTAATGCCACAACGGTGTGTGGGGATTTACCAACTGGCCACCAAAAAATGGCAATGCGTGAATATTTCCAGTAATGAAATGGCAAACACGGGCGAAGCACTGGCCTTCGATCCAACCAACCCCGACTGGCTTTGGATAGGCTGCATGACAGGAAAATTGGTCTTGCTCAATGTTGCCACTTCACAGCTCCTGGGCGAAGTGATCACCCTGAATAATAATCCGATTCAAGGAATCTTCCCCACCCCAAACAGGATCATCTTTCTGGCGCAGCAAATTCCGAGCAACCAAGGCGACCTGTTTTGCATTGATAAATCGGGTTTTCTTAAACAGCTACCGGAATCCAGTCGTTCGGGAATCAAAGTGGTAGATGAAGTGGCAGAGCGACGCGCTTTTTTGCAGCAAAACTTTTCAAAGTTCGTGCCAGTCCAATTTCAAAAGGGTGCCAATGGCGAGGCGGCGATCCAACAGTTACCGGTCCAGCAGAACCTGATGGAATATAAGGGTAAATATTATTCCGGTTTTCGGTTCACCGCCCCCGAGTGGATAGACGGCGACTTTGAATGGATTTTCAACATGGCAAAAACGGAAGCGCAAAAGGATTATATGATCCCAGGTGGCACAATGGAATGGTATATCGTTCCGGAAACAGGCAATTCAGACGGATTCAGGGATTACTCCACCGTGGACCTGGCGGATTTCCCTTCACTCCAGTCGCGATTCCCATACGTCGAAACTCTATTTGTGCAATCATTAGATCGGGGTTGTTTGCAACCCGGCAAATCGTATGGCATCTGGTTCAGCTTTAAGCAAAAAGACATACCCAATTTTGGCTTTGCCATGACGATAAAATCAAAGCGCGGACAAGAAGAAATCGGCAGACTGCCGCTTAGTTTTAAACCGCCGCAGTCACGGGCACAAATCTCAGAAAGCCCCAAAGCCCCTCCCGCTTCAGCTGAAGAATTGCGCAGCGCATTTGAAGCCGCCTTAAAGGCAAACGATGCCAATGCATTGTATGGGCTTTATTGTTATCAAGATGTTACTGAAGAACGAAAAGTTCGGCAGTATAACGAAATCGTTCCATCCTTTCTGGGGAATGGCGATCGCAAGATTTCATTATCTGGTTTGTTTCGCGGGGAAAAACTTACCAATGTGGTGAATGGAATACTTTACAGGCCAAACATCACCGTTTTAGGCAATATTAAAATATCCCCCCTCAACCAATGGAGAGCAGGAACTTTGCTTTCTTACGGAAAACTTGGCGACGCATATTATATTGCCATCGTGATAACTGAATCCGTAAAAAAATTGGACGCTGGTAGATAGCTAGAAATTTGGAGTCTTGCCACTTTCTCCAAAACACTAATTCAACTCCAAAACCATGACCAAGCCATGAACATTCGATCGCAGATATGGCATGCAGCGGCATTGCATTGTTGCCGGCCATCATGCTCATCGGCGAACTGGAAGGTTTCAGCCGGCGTTATAACAATCACCGCATGTGCGTCGCTGCCGCGACCTCACCAGCGGTGAAGGTTTGATTCAAGCCGGATTAATTCCCCAAATACTCGCGCGGGTCGGTGACCTTGCCGGTCAGCGCGCTCGCCGCCACCGTCGCCGGGGACGCGAGGAATACTTTCGATTCCTTGTCACCCATGCGGCCCGGGAAATTGCGGTTCGTCGCGCTGATGCAATTGATGCCGGATTTGTTGATGCGGCCGAAGGTGTCCACCGGACCGCCGAGGCAGGCGGCGCAACCGGCGTTTTCGGTCATCTGCACCCCCGCATCCACCAGGATCTGCCAGATGGTCGAGTTGCCCCAGTAGGTTGTCTGCAAGTCGTTTACGATATCCGGCGTCGCCGGCACTCCAAAGGTGTCGATGACCACCTTCTTGCCGCGCAGCACGCGGGCGAATTCCACGAAGTCGCTCGTCTTGCCGCCGGTGCAGGAGCCAACGTAGGCGCGGTCGAGTTTCTGGTTCATTTCCTTGGCCTTCTTGCGCTGGCCCGGATCGGGATGGCACGCGACCGTTGGTTCCAGCTGGCTCAAGTCCACGACGAGTTCGTAAACAAACTTCTCGTTCGGGTCGCGGGTCACCGGCGTATAACTGGCTTTCGTGCCGTTCAATTTCACGCGGGCATCCACATATTCGGCGGTGCGCGCGTCATATTCGAAGATGGCGTTCTTGCCGCCGGCTTCAATGGCCATGTTGGCAATCGTCATGCGGTCATCCATGGACAGCGTCGCGATGCCCGCGCCGTCGAACTGCATCGCGCGGTAGGTCGCGCCGTCGAAGCCGATCTCGCCGATGCAATGGAGGATGATGTCCTTTGCCATGACGCCGGGTTGCAATTTGCCTTCCAGGCGGAAGTGCATCGTCTCGGGCACCTTGATGAGCAATTTGCCCGTGCCCATCACAAAGCCCGCGTCCGTGTTGCCGATGCCGGTGGCGAACTGGTTGAACGCGCCCGCCATGCAGGTGTGCGAGTCGGTGCCGAATAGCACTTCGCCGGGGCGCGTGTGGCCCTTCGCGGGCAGCGCCGCATGGCAGACGCCCGCGTAGCGCGAACCGTATTGCCGCTTCATGTTGCCCTTGACCGCGTCATAGACCCAGTGGCCTTTCGGGTCGTCTATGACGTCGTAAAAATACGGCAATCCCTGTTCGCCGGCGAACTCGCGGAGGATGTCCACGTTGCGGTTCGACTTCGAATCGGCGGTGAAAATATAGTGGTCGGGGATGATGACGATTTTTTGCTTGTCCCAGACCTTCGCGGTTTTGCCGAACTCGCGCTTGAACACGCCGATGGTGCCCGGCCCGCACACGTCGTGCGTCATGAGCACGTCGGCGCTTACCCAGATATTGTCGCCGGCCTGCACGCTGGCCTTGCCGGATGCGCGGGCGAGAAGTTTTTCTGTCAACGTCATAGAACCAAGAAAATAGCCGATGTGCCAGGCAAGTTCAACTGCGCAAACAGCCGGTTAAGGAAACAAGACGGATGGATTTTTAACAAACTTGAGCGATAAACAAATCTGGTTTCAGACAAGTCTATGAGATTAACCGCATAACTTGACCTTTTGGGGTCGCGCCATAATATGCGGGGCACCAAACAGCAATTTTGCCGTCCTTCATGATGGCCACAATGAAACCCCGACTTGTTGATTGAAGTATGAAAGTTTACCTGAAATTCCACCTGAGTCTGGTCATCGCCTCGATGATGTTATCTGCTGGCGCGGCCGAAAATTTCCCCGTGGTTCAAAAAGTATTTCTGCCCCCGCGATTTCACCTTGGGAACACCGGGATTCTCCAGCTCCAGCCCATTGACGAGGCCGCCTGGATCTGGCATCCGGAATTCATGCCGGCCGCGAAGGCGGCGCGCGCCGATGTTTTTGCCGGCGGCTGGCGCGAGCCGGCTTTGTTGCGTTTTCGGCGGTCGTTTGAGGCCACGGCTGCGCCGGTGCGCATCCATGTCAGCGCCGACGAACGGTTTGAATTGTTTTTGGACGGCAACCGCATCGCGCGGGGGCCGGACCGGTCGGATGTCGAACATTGGTCCTATGCCACCTATGACCTGCGGCTGGCGCCGGGCAGCCATCGCTTGGAGGCTTTGGTGTGGAGCATCGGGCCCTACGCCCCGGTGGCACAGATGTCGTGGCGGGGCGGGTTCATTCTTAAGGCCGAGTCGGATTACGACCGGTCGTTGACCACCGGCAAGGCCGCGTGGGAGGTTGCCAAACTTGCCGGCTACGAGTTCACGCCGGGCATTTTCTTTGTGGGCGCCCAATTGACCGCGCACGACTGCGGCCCGCAATGGAAGGAAGGCAATTATCTTAAGGCGCAAGTCATCCGGGCTCCGGTCAACAGTAATCCGTATGGCGAAAGCGCTCCGGGTTGGAAGCTTTTCCCCACAATTCTGCCTGATCAGTTGGATCGCGAAATCACCGTCGGCCGCGCCGTGGCGCTGGGCAGCGGCGCGCTGGGAAAGGACGAGGTCGTGAAGGCGGAGCAAGCGCGGCATCCCGACCTGCCGCAATGGCAATCGCTCATTGATGGCCGGAAGCAATTGGTTGTCCCCGCGAATACCGAGCAGTTTCTGCTTTGGGATCTTGATAATTATTACTGCGCCTATCCGGAATGCGAAGTCAGCGGCGGCGCGGGGGCGAAACTGGCATGGGGCTGGGCAGAATCGCTTTACCTGCCCAAGTCCGAGGCCAAAGGCCGGCGTGACGAGTTCATCGGCAAGACCTTCCGCGGGATGACCGATACCTTTCTGCCGGGCGGAAAGCCGCACCAGAAATTTTCCACCCTTTGGTGGCGGGCTGGCCGTTGGTGTCTGCTGTCCATCAAGACGGGGGCGGAACCGCTGACCATTCACCGCCTGGCCTTGGACGAAAGCCGCTATCCTATTGATAACGAAAGCCGGTTTGATGACGGCGATAAACTGCTCCCCGATGTGATCGCGTTGGCGACCCGCGGGATTCAGATGTGCGCGCACGAAACCTACATGGACTGCCCGTTTTACGAGCAGCTCATGTATGACGGCGATACGCGCCTGGAAATGCTCACCACGTATGCGATGACCCGCGATGATCGCTTGCCCCGGCGCGCTCTGGAGCTGTTTGATTTCTCGCGCCGGAACTGGGGCTTTGTCAATGAGCGCTATCCTGCCTATTTAGCCCAGCACTCGCCGACCTTCTCGTTGATCTGGGCGCTGATGCTCAATGACTATGCTTTCTGGCGGAATGATCCGGAGTTCGTGCGTGCGCGAGCGATTGGCCTGCGTTCGATGCTGGAGCATTTTGAGCCTTATGTGAACGGCGATGGCTTGCTGGAGAATCTGCCCGGCTGGCCCTTCATGGATTGGGTGCCGCAGTGGACGACCGGCAATGCGCCCGATGCTGTGAACGGCGTTTCGGCCCTCAACAACCTGCTCTACGTCTATGCCCTGCAAAAATCCGCCGCCGTGGAGGATTCTTTGGGCGAACCGTTGCTGGCGCAACGCCTGCGACTAAAGGCCGCCCGCACCGCCGCTGCCGCGCGCGCAAAATTCTGGGACGAATCACGCGGCCTCATGGCCGACAATCTGGCTCACACCGAGTTCAGCGAACACGGCCAGTGTCTGGCGCTGCTCAGCGATACTTTGACCGGAGATTCGGCGCAGCGCTGCTTCGGACAATTGTTGACGGCGCCGGATCTCAAGCGCACAACCATTTACTTCAGTTTTTATCTGATGGAAACCTGGCAAAAATTCGGGCGCGGCGATCTTATCCTGGAGCGTTTGGGTTTCTGGAAAGATTTGGTCAAACAAGGACTCAAGACACCGGTGGAACAACCGGGGAATACGCGCTCGGATTGTCATGCCTGGGGCAGTCACCCACTTTTCCATCTGCACGCCAGCATCGCCGGCATCCGCCCCGCTTCGCCGGGATTTCGCACTGTCCGGATTGCGCCCGAGCCGGGTGAATTGCCCAAGATTCAATGTCGAACGCCGCATCCCGATGGCTACATCACGCTGGATCTGACGTTTAAAGCGGGTCGCTGCCGCGGAGTGATTGAATTACCGGCACAAATCACCGGCGTGTTTGTCTGGCAGGGGCGGGAACAAAAATTGAACGGCGGGGTCAATCCGATTGATCTCGGCCCGTAGGCGAATTCAAATCTAAATCCGAACACCGCCGTGTTGTTCAAGCCTTTTGGCTATGATACATCGCGACGACCGCCGCGCCGATGGCTTGCGAGAGTTCGCCCAGTTCCGCCGCCACCACCTTGACGGTGTCGCGCTGCGGCGCCCAGAGATAGGGCCGGGCGTTTTCGCGGATGATGCGCATGTAACGCTCGCGAAATTCCGGTGTTGTGGCCTCGTGATCCATCAGCCCGCCGCCGATGACGACAATGCTGGTATCCAAAGCCATGACGAGATTGGCCACATGGACGCCCATGACGCGGGCTTGAAAATCGAAAATCTCCAAGGCCAGGGCGTCGCCTTTTTGCGCGCGGGTGCGTAGGGAAAGAACCTTTTCCTTGGTGGACGCGGTGGAGGTGGCGAGTTCGTGGCCGGGATGCCGTTTGAGGAATTCCGCGAGCAATTGCGGCAGGCCGGAAATGGTGGTGTAAGCCTCCACGCAGCCCCAGTCGCGGCCGCAGCCGCAGGTGAAGGGCTTGCCGGTCAGGCCGAACAGTTGCAGTGGCGCGGGCATGTGGCCGGCTTCCATGCCGGCGAGGGTGTCGCCGTCGAGGCTGAGTCCGTCGGCACCGATGAACGCCGCCCCGAGGCCGGAGCCGGGCATGAGCATCAGGACGGTGGCTTTGCTGTTGCCGCGTGCCAGTCGCGCTTCGGCCACGCCGCCGAAATTGCCGTCGTTGCCGCAGACCAGGGGCAGGGGACGCCCGGCTATTTTGGCGAGGGCGTCGCGGTAATCGGAATAAACATCCCAGCCGGAGAAGCTGGCGGGCAGGTTCGACGTGATGCTGAAAACGCCGTAGCGTTCGTAGGGTCCGGGGATCGAGAGGCCCACGCCGGCGACATCCGACCATTGTAATTGATTCTGCGCCAGAAAATCGCTGGCGCCGGCGATCCATGAGGTGATGACCGCTTCGCGGCCTTTTTCCGTATGGGTCGGGCGCTGCAACACTTTGCTCGAGACCGGCTCGCCATTTTCCCAGACGGCGCACATTTTGGTGGTGGTCGCGCCGCTGTCCGTGCCGATGAAAACTTTTTTGCTCATGATGAGGCGTTAAAATGCGGGGAATGGCCCTAAAGGCAAGAATTATTCGCGTCGGCCCGGCCCGCCGCGTTGGCTAGTGCGCTGCGGCACTCGTCACGGCTCGGCCAATTGTTTCGGGTTTTTCGGATGCGCCGTGTGTCCGGCCAAACCGGAAAAGGCCGGCGGCACGAGCTGCTTGTTCCAGTCATTCACGGCGGCGTTCAGTGTCTTCAATTTATTGGTCTGCCCATCTGCCAGGTTTTTGCTTTCGCCCAAGTCGGTGCCGAGGTTGTAAAGTTCATCCGGCTGATTTTGGATGCGAACCAGTTTGGAATCGTTTTCATGGATGGCGAACTGCTTGCCTCCGCCCATGCGCCAGAATAGTTGCGAATGCGGGGTGTTGGTGTTTGCACCGGTGAGAAATGGCAGCAGATTCACGCCGTCATGGATCGTGTTCGTTGGCATCGACACTCCCGCCAGCGCCAGGGCGGTGGGAAAGACATCCAGCGAACTCACCGGCAAATCATACCCGCGACCAGCGGGTAATTTCCCCGGCCAGCTCATGAGGAACGGCACGTGGATGCCGCCTTCATAAACCGTGCCCTTGCCCGCGCGCAGCGGCAGATTGCTCGACCCGTTGCCGGCGGCTCCCAGCGGGCCGCCGTTGTCGCTGAAAAAGAAAACCAGCGTGCGTCCTGTCTGGCCGGATTCGCGGAGCGCGGCGAGCACGTTGCCGATGGCGTCGTCCATCAGGCTTACTTGCGCGGCGTATTTCCGGCGCTTGGGATCGGCGATGGATTTGAACTGCGCCAACCGCTCCGGGGTCGGCTCCAGCGGATTGTGCGGCGCATTGAAGGCAAGGTAGAGAAACCATGGATCGCTTTTGTGCCGGCGCACAAAGGCGGCTCCTTCATCGCCAAAGGCCTGCGTGAGATGATTAGTCACGTCCACCGGCTGGCCGTTCCGCAAAATCGGCTCGTTGTATTCCGGCCCAGGTCCAACCAGGGTCGGCTTCCAATTGAGGTAATGATGGCCACCGCCAAGAAAGCCAAAGGTCTCCACGAAACCGCGGTTTTCCGGACGAAATTCCGGGGCCGCCCCCAGATGCCATTTGCCGATCCAGCCGGTGACATAGCCGGCCTCGCGCAGAAATTGTGGCAGCAGTTTCTCGGTCGTGGGCAAACCCTCGCGATGGTCGTTCACATCATACCAGGGGTTCTGTTCATGACCGAAACGCTGCTGATAACGTCCCGTCAGCAGCGCGGCGCGGCTGGGGCTGCAAAACGCATGCGTAACATAGCCATTGCTGAAACGAAGGCCTTCGCCCGCCAGCCGGTCCAGATGCGGCGTGGGGATGTCCTTGCAGCCCTGAAAGCCGATATCCGCATAACCCTGATCGTCCGAGACGATGATGAGGATGTTGGGTTGATCGGCGGGTTTTGGCGTGTCGGCAGCCGCCTGGGTGGCCAGCGCGAACAGGATGAACAGGCTGCCAATTCGGGCGCAAATTTTCTGGTTCATGGGCTGCCGTTAATTTGTGGACCTGCGCCTTAAAGGCAAGAATCAAAAGTGAGAATTATTCGTGTTTCCCCGTTTTAACCCGTTTAACTTGTCGCCCGCATGCATCTGTCTGAAACCTTTTCCGCCCTGCTCCGTAGCGATGCGCTTTTGCTGGCGCTCGCGCCGATGCAGGACGTGACGACGCTGGAATTCATGCGCGTCATCGATCGCTACGGTGGGCCGGAGGTCTATTGGACGGAATATTTCCGCGTGCATGGTGATTCGCGACCGGAGAAATGGATTCTCCAATCCATCACCGAAAACCCCACCGGCAAACCCGTCGTTGCCCAGATCATCGGCAACGACATTCCCGCGCTCGTCCGCACGGCCAAGCTGCTGCAAAAATTTCCCGTCGCCGCAATCGACCTGAACCTCGGCTGCCCCGCGCCCATCGTCTATCGCAAATGCGCGGGCGGCGGCCTGCTGCGGGAGCCGAAAAAGATTGATGCCATTCTCGGCGCCTTGCGCGACGCGGTTACGATTCCGTTCACGGTCAAGACGCGCATTGGTTTCGAGTCGGCGGCGGAGTTCGACGCATTGCTGCCGTTGTTTGCGAAGCATCCGATTGATCTGCTTACCGTCCATGCCCGCACCGTCACGCAGATGTATCGGCCCGGTGTGCGCTATGATTTGATCGCCCACGCGGCGAAGGAAATGCGCTGCCCGGTTCTGTTGAATGGGAATGTCTTCAGCGCCACGCAGGCGAAACAATTGCTCACGGAAACCAAAGTTCGCGGCCTGATGATCGGGCGGGGCGCCATCCGCAACCCGTGGCTGTTCGAGCAGATCCGTGCGGAGTTGCGTGGCGAGCCGGTGAAATCACCGACGGGCCGCGAGGTGCTGGCTTACCTCCGCGAATTGTGGGACAACGAAATTACGCCCGGCGTGAAAGAATCCGCACAGGTGCAGCGGATGAAGAAGTTCACAAACTTCATCGGCGAAGGCATTGGCGCGGAATTCCTGCACGATATTCGCCGCGTTCCGGCGACGGCGGATTTTTGGCGTGTGTGCGGGCATTTCCTGAACCACGACCGACCGCTGTCGCTGGAATCAGTGGAAAAGTGACGGCGGATTTGTGGTGGCGCGCCGGGGATTCTTATCTGGAACCCGCCTGAAGGTAGCGAAGCTAATGGACCAGTCTCCGTTTGACCGGCGTAGGTTCCGGCTCTAGTTTTAAGGCGTGTATCTCGGCCAAAAACGTCTCCTTAAAACGGCGACCGAAAATCACCCAATAACTTTTCGTCACCTGACTTTCATCACGCTGCTGGTGCTGATTGGGGTGCTTTCCCGAAGCGGAGCAGCCGAAACGGCCCGGTCAACCTGGACCAAGGGCCATAAGAAAATTCTCGTCATCCCCGTCCGCTTCACCGATGCGAACGGCCCGACAAATTCCGACGCCTATGGTCTCACGGGCTGGAACAACCTCGCCAATGGCACGCTGCAGACCGAAATCAATGATTTTTTCCTCCAACAATCTTACGGCCAGCTCTCGGTGGAATTCACCGTCCTGCCGTTGATCAATCTCGGCGTCTCAACCAACTACTATACGAACATTCTTTCTGGCACGCCCTACCCCAAGTGGACGGCTTGGGGTGATCCGGGGTCATTGGCGGACGATGCGCGTGCCAAAGCCCGTGCCGTCGGCCTCGCGAATGGTCAGGCGGCGCTCTACGAAAGCGCCAACTATGACCTCGATGTCATCGCTCTTGGCTACGTTCCCGGTCAGGCGGGCGCGGCGTCGGATGGCGGGCGCACGGCCATCTGTTTCGATTACTTCAACGCGCTGCCGCACGAGCTTTGTCACTGCCTCGGCTTGCAGCACGCAAACGGCTACTCGCGTACCACCTTCAATTCCCCGGTGAAATCGGGGACCTATTTTTTCAACGCTTACGGTGATGTCTATTGCCTCATGGGCTGGAAGGAAGGCACGCATACGGCCGCGCCGCCGCCGGACCGCGACGTGAATACCTATTTCAAATATGAACTCGGCTGGCTCAACGCCAGCAACATCCTCACGGTGACCAATTCTGGCCTCTACCGCGTTCACGCTTTTGACCAGGGCGCGGTGGACGTGGGAAAAAATTACGCGTTGCGGGTCGCACGCGATGCGAGCTACTGCTACTGGCTCGATTTCCGGCAGGCCATCACGAACCTGCCTGACGCCAAGTGGTCGCAGGGCGGACTCGAAGTTCACTTTGGCGCGGATTCACCGCGCGCCTCCAGCGGCGCGACGGTGTTGTGGGACATGACGCCCGGCAGCCGTGGGCCGACCAACGCCACGTTCGCCACCATGCACGACGCGCAATTACAAATCGGCCGCACTTATTCCGACCACGAAGCAAACCTCCACCTCACGCCGCTGAAAAAAGGCGGCACGACGCCCGAGTCGCTGGACGTGCAAGCCAACTTCGGTCCGTTCCCTGGTAATCAAGCGCCGACGCTTTCACTCTCGCCCACCAACCTCACGCTTGGCGCGGGCGTTGGGCAGACTTTCACCGCCACCGCCACCGATCCCGATGGCGACACGCTGGCGTATTACTGGGAGTTCGACGACAACCAAACTCTTGGCGGCACGGACTTTGGCGGCGTGAATGGGGACGCCCGGTTCGCGACGAACGGATTCCATTTGTGGAGTCAAAATGGAATCAATTATGTCCGCTGCACGGTGTCCGACCTGAAAGGCCACACCAAAACCGTGTCCGCCACCGTGACGATTACCAACGGCCTGCCCGCACCCGCCACTCTCAGCGGCACGGTGAAGGACGAACTGGGCAACCCGCTCGCTGGCGCGATCGTGAACAATTACCTTTCCGGCGTGGCTTACGGCTCAGCGAGCTTTGCCGGCTCCAGCCTGACCGCCGCCGACGGTAAATATCTCATCGCCGTTCCCGCCACGAATGTTTTTTACCATCTCACCGCCATGTGCCAGGGCTATACATTTACCAACGTAAACGGCCAAGCCATCAGCACCAACTGGGTCGATGCCCGTAGTCTTGCCGGTGTGAATTTCACTCGCATGCGATCTACGCGATCCATTTCCGGCGGAGTCTATATTGCTGGACGCGGTTATAATATCACGAATGACGGCACGCTCACCGTGAGCGACGGCACACAAAATATTGTCGTAACCAACGGCGGCTGGCAGTTGAACATCGCCGATGGCTCACTCGTGACGCTGACCGCCACCGCGGCCAATCCCGCCTACACCGTCTCGTCCGATTTCCCGAAGCCCTACACGGTGGTGGATGATGTTTTCACCCTCTCATTCTTCGTGGATGTTCCGGGGGCGATGCCGCTCACCGGCTTCACGTCGAGCAGCACGAACAGCGACGACGCCGTGGGCACAGTCAACATTCCCGTGGTGATGACGCTGCCCGTCGGCCTGACGAACTGGCCCGGTCTGCAATCGTTTCCCTACACGATTGATAACAGCAGCACTGCCGAATACGGTGTGGACTACAAGCTGCACGGCGGCATTATCAACTTCTATGGCGGCTTTGTGCCCACGCCATTCAACATTCCGCTCACCATCATTTCCAATGGCGTGCCCAAGAACAAAACCGTGGTCATCAAACTCATGCCGGGAAATTCCGTCGCCAGCCTCGGACCGATATCCACCTTTACCTACACCATCAGCAACCCGCCGCCGGTTGTCAGCGCCGTCAGCGTGACCAATGGTGTTTGCAATCTCACCTGGCCCGCCGTGGGCGCCGCGCACTACACGGTCGAATCTACGCCCACCCTAAACCCGCCCGCCTGGACCAGCCGCGCGCCGCACACCAACCTGACCGGCATTGACGGAACCATGACGCGCAGCCTCAGCCTTGGTGGTGCGACCAACGAATTCTTTCGCGTTAGAATCGAGTGATGCAATTGAATTCCTGTAGGCTAATAAACGGTGCGTGTGTTAAGGGGGTAACGATTGTCTATTTCGTTTGGCTGGCGAGCATGAAAACGCGTGAGCCGCGCGGTGTTACCAGTTGATGCTGCGTCTCTTCCGCTGTTTGTGGCACGGCGAGGCCGTCGGCGTGCGGGTCTTTTACCGGCCGGCCGTTCACCAGCAGCATGTATTTGTGAGTGCGGTTGGCGGGAATATCATGGAGTGTGACTTGCCAGAGACCGGAGATGCGGTCGCGTTTCATGGCGGCGCGCTGCCAGCCGTTGAAAGAGCCGGCGACCTCAACGCGCACCGGCATGGGGCCGCTTGTTTATTTGGGCTGCCACCGGAAAACTTTGCTGAACGTTGGCGTGGGTTTGCCCGTTTCGCCTTTACCGTGATTGTGAATGGGATGCGACATGGTTTAATTAACGCGTCGCAAAATATACCCGGTTTTGGAAAATTCAAGTTGTCCGCAGTAATTGATTCGCGCGTTGATGATACGCTTCGCAATCGCTACGCTTCAGCGATGCCGGAAATTATGATCAACTGCCGCCTATGGGCCTGACCAAGCTGGGCTGGAACGCGGAGCGCGACGAACAGTTTGCGCCGCACCTCGCCAAAGGTTTTGTGCCTGCGCGCGTGGCGGTGGAAGACAAGCATTTCTACCGCGTCTGGACGGTGGATGCGGAACTCACCGCTCAAGTCACTGGCAAGTTCATCCACGAATCTCGGCGCGATCACACTGTTCTCCCCAAGGTCGGCGATTGGGTCGCCATCAAACTCGTGCCCAACGAGGAGAAGGCCACCATCCACGCAATCCTGCCGCGCCGCACCCAGATCGTTCGCAAGACCAGCGGCCGTGACACCACCGCGCAAATCCTTGCCACGAATGTCGAAACTGTTTTCCTCGTGACCGCCGCCGACTCCACGTTCAACGCCGCGCGCTTGGAACGGATGCTCGTCATGGCGCACGAAAGCGGTGCGCGTCCGGTGGTCATTCTCAACAAGATTGATTTGTGCGACGACCTCGCCGTCAAGCTGGCCGAGGCCACCCGCGTGGCGGGCGATGCCCTCGTGCTGGCGGCTTGCGCGCTCACGGGGCGCGGTGTGAAAAAACTGGCGGCTCTGATAAAACCCGGTGACACCGTGGTCTTCATCGGCACTTCCGGCGTTGGCAAATCCAGCCTCATCAACCGGCTCTACGGCGAAGACCTGATGCCGACGGTGGAAGTGCGTACGCAGGATGCCAAAGGCCGGCACACGACCTCGTGGCGCGAGATGATCTTTCTGCCCAAGGGCGGCGTGGTCATTGATACGCCCGGCATGCGGGAATTCCACATCTGGGATGCCAGCCAGGGCGCGAAGGAAACCTTTCCCGAAATCGAGGCCCTCGCGTCGGGGTGCCATTTTCGCGATTGCACGCATACGAAAGAAAAAAATTGCGCCGTGCTCGCCGCCGTCGCCTCCGGCACGCTGCCCCGTGAACGGCATGAGAGCTTCGTCAAACTCCAGCTCGAAATCAGCTATCTCCGCGAATCCGAAAAGCAGGCCGGCTGGCAGCACCGCCGCAAAAGCGACCGCGTGGCCCACCGCGCCTTCAACAAAAAAGACTGATTATTTCAGCGGGTGGGAGAGTTTATTTTCCAAAGCGTTCCTTCGCCCAGTTTTTAAACGCATCCTGGGCTTTCTTGCCGTCGCCGGGGAAGCCGTTGTGTTGCACCATCCAGATCAGGATGAGTCCCTGCTGAGGCCGGATCTCCATGCCGGTCGAATAGGCGCCGCCGTGTCCAAACGAATCCGAACCGATGTTCAGGCCGAAGCCGTAGCTGTTATTCACGTTTGTTGGCGTTTGCCGCTTGGTCAGCTCTTGAAACGCTGATTCGCTCAAATACCGCCGGCCCTTCAAATCCCCCCGGTTGAGCAGCATCTGACAAAACAGCGCCGTGTCCCGCGCCGTGGAAAAAAGTCCGCCCGCCGGCATCGGGAAACGCTGCGTCCGGTCAGTGAGCGGATAATGAAGCTGGGTGACCATAAACTCCTCGAGATCCGTCTTGGCGCCATTCGGGCGATAGGCTTTTGCCAGGCGTCGCACCTGCTTCGCGGTCGGCCAGAACGTGGTGTCCTTCATGCCGAGTGGGTCGAATAGGCGCTGCTGCATGAAATCCTCGTATTTCATTCCACTCACCACTTCAAGGATGCGGGCGGCGGTGTTGATCCCGGCGTTGGAGTATAAATAGTGCGTTCCCGGCTCGGTCTGGAGCGGCGTCATCGCGTAGCTGTGCACGGCGGCGGCGAGCGGCAGGCTGTCCAGCGTCGGCTCTTCGATGGCGGATTTGAACGGCAATCCGCTCATGTGGCTGAGCACTTCGCGGATGGTGATGGGATGCGTGGGTTTCCGGAGCAGCACATGGTTGGTGTTCTTCTCTGCCACCATCATCTGGCCGCGAAACTCTGGCAGATATTTTTCCACCGCGTCATCGAGCGCGATTTTACCTTCATCCACCAGCATCAAAACCGCCGTCGCGGTCATCGCCTTCGACTGCGAGGCGATCCAGAACAGCGCATCCGGGGCCATTTTCTTCCCCCGGGCGATGTCCGCATAGCCGACCGTCTCCACCGCCAGCACCTTGTCTTTATCCGCGACCAGCGCGACGGCGCCGGCAAGTTCGTGTTTGTCCACGAACGGTATTAGCAGCGGGACTGCCGAAACCGGGGTTTCGGCCAACGCTGGGATTGTAAAAGTGAACGAGGTCGCCAAAGCGGCCAGTAATAATAGAACGGATTTCATGGATGAAATGGGGGCTGTGATCTGGAATTCATACCGGAAATCGGAATCGCTGGCAATGGTGGTATGCCTGAATCATCGCCTCAGCCAGATGATTTGCTCCATTACACCGCAGGTTTCACGAACGGCATTGAGTCAGTCGGTGTGCTGATCCCGCCGGGGCGATGGAGATGAAGGAACAAACCAAGCCCCAATTTCCACCCTCGCCGGGGCTTGATTTTGGGCCCCGTTAAGTTTCATTTGATTGAATTGGGAACGCCGGCAGCGCATCATAAAACCAGCCCATGAAAAAATCCGTTTTGCACTTCATTCTTTTCATCTCCGCAATGATCGTTGCGCCCGCCTTTGCGCAGCCGGCCCCACCGCATCGGACCGTGCCGTTCGTGCGCGTTCCCGAAGGCGTGCAGGCGCATCGCGACCTCGTCTACGTTGCCGACGGACACGAGCGCCACAAGCTCGACTTGTATGTGCCGGAAAAGACGGACGGGTCTTTGCCGCTCATCATCTGGGTGCATGGCGGCGGCTGGCAGAATGGCAGCAAAGATGGCTGTCCGCCGCTGCGCAACGGCTATGCCGGGCGCGGCTACGCGGTGGCCAGCATCAACTACCGGCTCAGCCAGCACGCGCCGTTTCCCGCGCAGATCGAGGATTGCAAGGCCGCCATCCGCTGGTTGCGCGCCCACGCCAGGGAATACCATCTCGACCCGAATCGCTTCGGCGTTTGGGGCAGCTCGGCTGGCGGACATCTGGTCGCGTTGCTCGGTACCAGTGGCGATGTAAAAGCCTTCGATGTGGGCGCCAACCTCGACCAATCCAGCCGCGTGCAGGCGGTGTGCGATTACTATGGCCCGACGGATTTCCTGGCACCTGTGAATACGCCGGGAGCCACTGCGGCCGAGTCCAAGTTGCTTGGCGGCCTCATCATGGAGAAACCGGACTTGGCCAGACGCGCCAATCCGATCATGTTTGTCAGCCGGGCTAATCCGCCGTTTCTCATCGTACACGGCGACAAGGACCCGACCGTGCCGATCAATCAGAGCCAGTTGCTGTTCGACGCGTTGAAGCGGGCCGGCGTCAGCGTCCACTTTCACACCGTCAAAGGCGCGGGCCACGGCCGTGGCTTCGGCGGACCTGAGATCGAGCCGATGGTCAGTTCGTTTTTCGAAAAACATCTGAAAGCCAAAACGCCGCCCTCCAATCTCGACGGGGCAACCACTTCCGAAAGCGATGCCTCAGCCGATAGAACAACGCCGCCGGGAAGAAGTTCTTAGTATGCTAAAAGTCACTTTTCACGGAGGAGCTTCTCCATCTTCGCTTTCACCGCTTCATCCATCTTGATCAACGGCGGCCAGGCGCGTTTAAAACCTTCGCCGGGAATTTTCTTCGTCGCGTCAAAACCCATCTTGCTGCCGCTGGCGATTTCGCTCGTCGCGTGGTCGAGCACGTCGGACGGGCCTTTGGTGAAGATGCTGTCGCGTTGCGGGTCGGTATTTGCTGTCAGGTGAAATAAAACTTCGTTGGTGTTGTGCGCGTTCACATCGGCGTCCACCACCACGATGTATTTGGTGAACATCATCTGCCCCATGCCCCAGAGGCCGTGCATGATCTTGTAAGCCTGCATCGGATAGGTCTTCTTGATGCTGACGAACACGAGGTTGTGGAACACGCCTTCCGCCGGCAGCGCGATGTCCACGATCTCGGGGAAATTCATTTTGAAGATCGGCAGGAACAATTTCACGCTCGCGCCGCCGATGTAAAAATCTTCCATCGGCGGAATGCCCACAATCGTCGCCGGATACACCGCGTCCTTGCGATGTGTGATGGCCGTGACGTGGAACACCGGATACGGCTCGGGTAACGTGTAGTAACCGGTGTGATCGCCGAACGGCCCTTCGTCGCGCAGCGGTTCGGTCGGGTCAATGTAGCCTTCGATGACGAAATCGGCGTTGGCGGGAACTTCGAGGTCATTCGTTTCGCACTTCACCAGTTCGACGGATTTTTTGCGCAGATAACCGGCGAGCAGAAATTCGTCCAGTCCATCCGGCAGCGGCGCGGTGGCGGCAAACGGAAACATCGGGTCGCCGCCGATGAAAATGGCGACCGGCATGCGCTCGCCGCGTTCGTAATAGCGACGGCCATGGCGCGCGGCGACTTTCTGCAACTGCCAGTGCATGCCGGTGGTCTGGTCGTCGTAAATCTGGATGCGATACATGCCGACATTACGTTCGCCGGTGTCGGGATCTTTGGTGACGACGCAGGGCAGCGTGATGAAACGTCCCCCGTCCAGCGGCCAGCAACGCAAGATCGGCAAGTTTGCCAAGGTTGGAGGTTGAAGGTTGAAGGTTGAAGGTTGATTCACGTCCGGCGCTTTCGGCCAACTTTCAACTTTCAACTTGGAACCTTCAACCAGCTGAATCACATCCTTGCACGAACCGCTCTTCACTGTCTTCGGTTTCGCGTGGCGCAGATCCAGCGCGAGCGCGAGCAGCTTGATGGCTTCCTTGAAACTGGTCGGCGGCTTGGCTTTCATGAGCGCGCCAAGTTCGTTGGCGACCTCGTCCACGGACTCCGCGCCCATGCTCATGGCCATGCGCTTGTGCGAGCCAAGCGTGTTAATGGCCACGGGGAACGGCGAGACGACGCCATTGACGGTGGGCTTTTCAAACAGCAGCGCCTTGCCGCCGTCGGGCGATTTCATTTCGCGGTCGGCGATCTCGGTGATTTCGAGTTCGGTGGCGACGGGCGAGGAAATGCGTTTGAGTTCGCCTGCCCGGTCGAGGGCGTTGACGAAATCACGAAAAGAATCAAAAGCCATACGCCTGCGAAGCTAGCCGGAATTGCGGTGCGGCGCAATACGCGGAAAACCAAAAAACGCTCGTGCCATCGCCAGCTTCACGCCACCTCGCCCAATGGTAGCTGGAAAACTCTTTCACCCCGCAGCGGCGGCTTTGCGCCTTGGCCTGTTGGCGTGAGATTAATTCTCAATCAATTCTTCATTGGCGTGACCGGGGTTAATGTCACCGGGCCAAGCAAGCCGCAATCGGTGAGCGGCCAATGGGAAGCGTTGAAGGGTTTGTAATCTAGGCTCACGATGTTGATGTCGCGGAAGGTTTTCCACTTCACGCCGCGCCGGTCCAGGTCGCGGATGCGGTTGGCGGCGACGCTGGTGACTTCCACTTCCAGCGTGTTGCCGGTCGGTTTCAGATTGTCCACCACCACCCGGAACGGAGGCGTGATGAGCGTGCCGTAATCCTTGCCGTTCACCCGCACCCGCGCGCTCTGCCGCACGTCGCCGAGGTCGAGGAAATAATTGGAGCGCGGCTCTGTGAGCTGCAGCGCGTCTTTCCTTGCGGAATTGCTGCGGGTCATCGACCCGCGCTCCGGGGGAACGTCGAAGGTAACCTTGTATTTGGCGGTGCCGGCGAAGGCTTGCATGTTCGTGTCGGGGAACGTCGTCCACGAGGCGAGCTTGGCGGCTTGAAAATCTGCGGGCAGCGTCGGGCCGCCGCCGATGAATTTCACGTTCCATGGGCCGGCCAGAATCTGGGGTTTGTCGTCTGGTGTCTGGGGCTTCCAGTAAGTCCACGCCTGGCCTTCTACCTTTTTATCAGTGAACGTTCGCAAAATCACGGTGCTGCCAGCAGCCAGTTGCAGGTGAACCCGCGACAAATGTAAGCCATCCGAGTGTTTTACTGATGCGATACCCGAATTACCAGTCATCGGGTCAAGAACGATAACAGATTTGGGATCTTGGTTAAGCATGACCCAGCCTTCGAAATTTGTTTCTGACCGGTTAGCGATAAAATAATTCCAACCACCAGCAAATGAGCGGCGAATGAATGACAATCCGATACCCGACATGGGTTCTGGAACTGGATTCATCGGCCGCGAAATTACGACGGAACCAACAAAGATATATCCGTTCCCAATCTTCGCTTCTAAATCATTCAGAAAAGCCGGCTCCCGCAGAGTTTTTTGAAGTTGTTCAATTCGTTTTTTGAAATCAGATCGCTTTTCTTCTAAATTGCCAGCGCCAGCGATATCGGTCGGAAGTCTTCTTTCAAAAATCACCGTCGCGCCCTTTTCCGCCAGCGCGAGCAGTTGTTTGAAAGTTTCGAGCGGAATGAATTTGCTTTCCGGCACAACGATGACCCGATATTGGCCACCGGGCATCTTGATTTTTCCATCAATGATTTTGATCGTTTTTATCTGAGAATCGGAAATGTAATCAAAGGCGTAACCCTCAATCCAAAGTCTTTCTGCGGTCTTGCCGATGGGCTGGCCCTCGAACCAGTCGCGGGCGTGGACAGTGAGTTGCGGCAGAAGCTTGTCGCCGGGCTGCATCCAGAAATCGCCCGTGTTCCAGTAGAGCAGGATGTCGTTGTCGGGTTGGCCGGATTGCAGGACGGACTGCACGCGCGCGGCGTAGGCGTTGAGCGCCGGGGCGTCGCGCCAGATGGAATTGCGCGGGTTCATCTCCAGCGAGGCGTAAAAATGCCAGCCGGGCCAGCCGGCTTCATCGGGCGAGTAGCAGCAGCCGTGATAAAACAGATGGTTGATGCCGGAAAGAAACAGGTCGTCCATGAGATATTTCACGTCGGACAGCTTCTCGGTGAAATGTTCCTCCAGCCAGGTGCCGGTCTCGGCGCTGACCAGCGGTTTGCCGGTGACGTGCGCGGCGGACGACGCAAATTTGGAGATGAGTTTGTTGCGGTCAGTATGAAACATCTCGGTCTCGGGAATGTCGGCGGCGGCGTAGAGATCCAGCCAGTTGCCGGGCGAGCCGTGCGCTTGGTTGCGCGTGAGGAAGCCGTGTTCGTGCGACCAGTTCACCCACTTGGGCAACGATTCCTCGGCCATGATTTCGCTGACGGTCTGGCGGTAGTCGCACTTCACGCGGGCGGCGTGGTCGTTGTCTTCCTTGCTGAATAGCGCGGGTAGTTCCATTTGCAAGCGATAGCCGCGGCGCTTCTCAAATTGTGCAAAGAAATCCGGTGACCAGTCGGAGCGATACTCGTAGGAGTCGTGATACTGGGCGCGCGGTTTCGGGCCGGTGTAGTCGGCGAAGGCGGCGGTGAACGGCTTGAGATAGTCATCCATCGCTGGCGCGTAAATCAGGTTGAGCATCCAGCCTTCGCCGCCGGGACCGGCGCGTTTGACTTTCTGGCCGGAAGGTTTTTGGGAAATGGCGTAAACGGTCCAAGTGCCGTTGGGCGGGGAGAAGCTCGCCTCGCCATCTGCTGAAATCTTGTCGGTGAGTTCAATGACTTTGCCTTCCGGTCCGAAAGCGACCAGGGCTTGCGTGGATTTGCGGTTGAACTTTTGCGTCAGCTTTTCACCGGCTTTTACTTCGTAGGTTTTCACCACGACGCTGGCGTTCGCATCCTGATCCTTGACCTGCGGCCCGCCGAAGCACCAGCCGCTGCCGGTGGTCATGTCCACGCCCATGCCGAGCCGGCGCGCTTCGCTGACGGCCCAGCCCATCATCTCCATCCATTTTGGCGAGAGATAATCAATGTATTTGTCCTCAAAACCTTTCGCGCCGTAGATCGGAATGATGTGAATGCCGCCAAGGCCGGCGGCGGCATAGCGTTCGAGTTCCTGGGTGAGATTGGTTTTGTCCACGGCGCTGCCCATCCACCAGTTGTAGGCCCACGGTTTGGTTTGCGCGGTGATGGGCGGCCAGGCAAAGGGATCATCGGCAATGGGCTGGTCACCCGTGTATTTAACGCCATTGATCTTCACGTTGCTTAATTTCAAATCCTTCACATTTTTTATCACCACCTCGGAATTTTTCAGCGTGACGTTGATATCCTTGAATGTGAGGCCTGACACGCTGCTTTTGGCGGGGCCGGCCACTTGTCCGAAATCATGCAACGTGCCGGTGATATTGGACAGCGTCACATTGGTGACTAACTGGCTGGGGGCCGGCCGGCCCTGCAAGTCAAAGTATTGTGTCCAGCCTTGGATCGAAATCAACTGGGCCTCCGGGTTATTCACCGTGATGTTTTGGACCATGATGTTTTCATAATGCTGTTCTGTATCGGGGCGAAGTTTGAGTTTTAAGATGCAGTTTTTTCCCGTCCCGGTGAGAGTGCAGTTTTCCATGATCACGTCGCGCACTAGCGTTGCCTCGCTGCCGAGGGTTAGCGCGGCATTGCCCAGGCCAAATGTGCAGTTGGAGATGCGGATGTGCTCGTCCGGCCCGATTGTCTTGTCGTCCAGCGCGGAAGTCCCCTTGTTGCCTTTCAGAACGATATTATCGTCATCCACGGAAAGGTAAGAACCGCGCACGGTCACATTCCGGCAACTGTCCACGTCAATCCCGTCGGTGCTGGGTGCGTGGCTTGGCGTGCGGATATCCACCTTGTCCACGAGCACATCCTGGCAGCGGAACAGATGCAAATTCCAGAACCCCGAGTCGCGCAGCGAGATGCCGCTGACTTCCACATCCATCGAGTCTTCGATGAAAATATTTCGCGGCCGGCGCACATCAAGGTTCTTGGTCGTCTTGTCCGCGCCGCGCCGCTTCCAGAACTCGTCCCAAAATGGTTTGCCGCCACCCTGAACCGTGCCTGCACCGGTGATGCGGAGATGATCCGCGTTGCTGGCGTTGATCAGGGCTGGAATCCAGACCTGAAAATGCCCCTCAATGCGCGTGTTCCGGACCGGATAGTCTTCGATGTTCGTGGACCCTTTAAGCACCGCCCCCTGGTCCAGATGTAGATTGACGCCGGGCTTGAGAAAAATTGCGCCCGATAAAAACTGGCCCCGGGGAATCCAAAGCGTGCCGCCACCGCTGGTGGACAGCGCGTCAATCGCCTTTTGAATGGCCGCGGTGTTGAGCGTGGTGCCGTCGCCTGCCGCGCCGTAGTTGCGGACGTCGAAAATGCGTTTGCCTTCCCCCGCCGGCAGTACCGGCTGGGTTATTGCCATCGGGATGCCAATCAGGGTCAGGCAGCCTGCCAGAAGGTATGAACTGGGAATTCTCATCAGGTTAATTGCCTGCGAATAGCACGGGCCATTTCGTGATTATCTTCCATCTCCTCAGGTATTCAAATCCGTTTTTTGTCACCTTTCTTCTCCCGAATATCCAATGATAAGCGGCATCACCCTCATTTGGACGATGACTTCGCGGACACGCGGCTTCATCTTCCCTTAAGGTTGGCTCGCGTAAGATAAAACCGTGAGAAAATGCTATCAGCTCTTGATTGCGTTGCTGATGGCTTGTCTGCCAGCCGTCAAGCTTTACGCCGCCCAAACCTGGTTCGTTGTGAATGCTATACCCGGCAACATCGGCGTGGATTCGTTGTACGATGCAAATACTGGCAGTGCGCAGCGGTTCTACCGCATTGGCGTTCAATTACCTTGAAGCCTGCCCCTCAAAAGATAACCCAATGAAACCCACTTCCACTTTGACGGGCGTCCTCGCTGCCGCGTGTGTCGCCGGCTGCTTATCCAACCACACGGCTCGCGCCCATTTGGGTCATGAAGACGACCTTGGCATCACCAACGCGCCCACCCGTTCTGCCGCCTCCCAATTGTCGCCCGCGGCGGCGCAGGCAAACTTGAAGCATGCCATTGCCGCCGCCAGCGCCGGCAAGAACACGCCCCCGCTCTTGTTTGATCCCAGGGCGTTGGTGAAACCCATCACGGAGATGACGGGTATACTCAGCGACGGTTCGAAGGCCGCGGTTTATAAGATCGTCGTGCGCTCGCTGCCGCCGGATCATGAGACCGGGCCGTGGTCGCCGGTGACGATCAGGGACCAGGGCGGCTACTGGGAGGATACCGTGGATAAAAAGATTTACCGAGTGGATGGGGATTATCTCCGTCTTTTGAACACGCGCGGTTGGGACATGTTCGACGCGGACGGCACGGTGCATCGCACCAGGAATCGAACGGAGTTCGACAAGGTCGCGCGCCAGGAACTTGGCGGCTGGACTTTTGCCCAGGCAAAATCAAACGGCGTGGTGAACTCCGTCATCGAATTGAAGCCCGTCGAGCAAATCGTCACCGTCTTTCTCCCCAAAAACCCCAAAGCCTCCGCGTCGCCCACGATGCTGCGGCAGGCGCGGTTCTCGCCGCGTTCCGGCGTGGGCATCAGCCTCAATGGTGTGCGTTTTTTTCCGCCCGAACCGGTCAATCGCATCACGGCCTTTCACAACCTCGCGCCGCTTGATCCGCATGGCGGGCATACCGGCTTCGGCCACGAGTATCATTACCATCGGGCGCCTTCGGTGATGGAAAATGATGCGTCGGGCAAAATCGTGGGCTTTGCGCTGGATGGTTTTGCCATTCGCGGCCCGACCGAACCCGATGGCAGTCAGCCGAAGAATCTCGATGCCATCAACGGTCACGATCACGATGGTCTCGGCTATCACTACCACGTCAGCAGCCGTTGGCCCTACATTCTGGGTGGTTTCAAAGGCCCGCTCGGCACGGCGGCGTTGGGCGATGCAGAGGTGTGCGACGCAACCAAGCAATCTGGCGGCGGCCCTCCGGGTGGCGCAGGAGGGCGCGGCGGAAACCCGCGTCCCGGACCGCCCGGTGGCGGGCCGCCGCCGCGCAATTGATCAAACCCACAAGACTGATTATGAATTCCCGCATTTTATTAGCTGCCGCAATCGTCAGTTGCGCCGGCATTGGCTACGGCCAGGAACGCAAGGCTGCGCCGAACCTTCTCGTGATTGTCGCGGACGATCTGGGCTGGGGCGATGTGGGTTTTCACCAGGGGCACATTCCCACGCCGCAGCTGGACCGGCTCGCGAAGGACGGCGTGGAATTGCAGCGTTTCTATGCTTACCCGGTTTGCAGTCCGACGCGTGCGGCGTTGCTTACGGGACAGATGCCGCGTCGCTTCGGCATCGGGGATGTCGTCGGCCCGGGCCAGAATCTTCCGGAACGAATCGCCACCCTTCCCGAGGCGCTGCGTTCCGCCGGCTATCGGACGTCGCTCATCGGCAAATGGCATCTCGGCCGATCCGGTACGCCCCAGAAACATGGCTTCGACCATTTCTATGGTTTTCTCGGCCCGCAGATAGATTATTTCAAGCACACCGACCAGCGGGGCGAATTGGACTGGCAGCGCGATGGCCAGACCCTGAACGAGGAAGGCTACTCAACCTACCTGCTTGCCAGTGAAGCCATCCGGCAATTGCAGCAGCGCGATGTGAAGCACCCGTTCTTCATGGAGGTCGCTTTCAATGCGGTTCACATCCCCCACGGCGCGCCGGCGGAATTGGTGGCTAAATATAAAAATCTCCGGCCGGCGGAGGCAACTTACGCCGCCGTCACCGAAGCCATGGACACTTCCATCGGCCGGATTCTCGCAGCGCTCGATGAATCGGGCTTGCGTGAGAATACGATCGTCTTGTTCTTCTCCGACAACGGCGCGGGCGGGCGCGGCGGCGGGAGCAACGCTCCGTTGCGCGGCGGCAAGTCCACGGTGTTCGAGGGCGGCATCCGTATGCCGTGTCTCTTGCGCTGGCCCGGGCAGATCAAAGGCGGCACTGTCAGCCGGCAGCCGCTGGCGGTTCATGATTTGTTTCCCACGCTGGCGGCGGCGGCGGGTGTGACGGTGAAAGAATCATCCCGGCTGGATGGCAAAAATCTCTGGGATGCTCTTCAGGCGGGGCGGGTGCGGGATCGCGGAATGTTTGTCATCGCGGCCGCCGACTTCGCCGTTTTTGACGGAGACTGGAAGCTCATTGAGACGAGTGACGGTAAACGCTCTCTGTTCCAGGTGGCCACGGATCCCGGCGAGACTACCGACTTGCTCACTCGCCATTCTGACATCGCGCAGCGTCTCGCCGCCATGCTGGCCGGGTTGAAACCGGAGTTGCCCGCCGTGTCCGCCCGCCCGAAGCCCGGCGCCGGCGGTCCAGGCCGGCCCAGACCGCTAGGACGAAGCGATGGATCGGGCTTTTGAAATGAAAAGTTACCGTTTTTCGGGGTTTCAATTTCAGCCGCGCAAAAAAATATTTCGCTTCATGTCTGCTTAAGGTTGGCTGTGCTAGAGTTCGGGCGTGACAGTGATTCACACCCACAAACAAGAAACAAAGAAAATTAAATTATGAAAACAAAACTCACCCTCCTCGCCTTGGCACTCGGTGCCTCCACCTGCCTCCTCACGGCGCAAGACGCGCCGCCGGCATCCAATGATCAGCGGCCGCCGCAACGCGAAGGCAACTCCGGCAAGCCGCCCGGATTTCACCTGCTGCCGCCCCGGGCCCAGGAACAGCTCAAATTGACGGATGAACAAAAGGCCAAGATAGCCGCGCTCGAAGCCGAGACCAAGGCGAAGCTGGAAAGCATCCTGACGCCGGACCAGCTCGAAAAAATGAAAAACATGCGCCCGCCGCAGCGCGGTGGCCAGGGCGGCCCCGGTGGTCAGGGTGGTCCTGATAGCCAGGGCGGCCCCGATGGCCAGAAACCGCAACGTCCGCCCCTTGAATGAACCGTCTGCTCAACGAAACTGTGGCACCCGCAAAATAACAAAACCTGCAAACAATCAAATAACCATGAAAACAGTAATCGCGACCATCAGCCTGCTGGCTGTTGCCACCACGCTGTCAATTGCCCAGGACAAACCGTCCGGTTCGACCTCCGGCGGTGCCGGCGGTTCCGGGGGGGCTGGTCAGGGGAAACGGCCGACCCCTGAAGAAATCTTTAAGAAGCTTGATACGAATAACGACGGCGTATTGAGCCTTGATGAATTCAAAGCCAGCAAACGGGCTCAACAGGATCCGGCCAAGGCGGAAGCCAACTTCAAGGCTATGGACAAAAATGGCGATGGCGTGTTGAGCCTTGAGGAATTCAAGTCCCATCGCCCGCAGGGTGGTTCGGGCCAGGGTGGCAATGGCGGGCAGGGCAAAGGTGGCGCCGGTGGCGCCGGCGGTTCCGGGGGCAAAGGCGGGCATGGTCAGGGCGCCTGAGACCCCTTTCACCCGCGAATAGATGCCACTCCGCGTCGGCGCTCCTGCCGGCGCGGAGTGTTTGATTTAACATTACGTCCTCTGCGGCGCGTGCCGCCGGCGGTGAGGCAAGCCGCACTGCGCCCCGACGCCCCTGGCAGCGCGAGGCACGCCACCTTGAAATTAGGAAACCGCCGAGCCACTTATAGATTTGCCGCCCGGCGGCAAATGTTTTATTCATTGGCCATGAGCATCACCCGCCGGTCTTTTTTAATAAAACCCAGCTTGACGATTGAGCTGCGGGATAACCGGGAAACGCTGGGCCGGTGAAGTGGCTGACGCCGAATCAACATGGAGGCAAAAGCCATTCGCCACGCGGTGCTGTTTCTCCTGCTTGCGGGGTGCCTGCAAAATGGATGGGCCACGGTTTACAAGAGTGCGGCCAGCGGCAATTGGACCAACCCGGCGACGTGGACGCCAACGGGGATTCCCACCAACACGGACACGGTGGTAATCCAAAATGGTTTCAGCGTGACCAATGCGGACACCACCGGCGTCGGTTCCCTGACGATTGCCAGTGGCGGGACGCTGCAAGTGGGCGGTCCGGAGACGAGCAACCGCTGTGTGCTGACGTTGGCCGGCAACCTGACCAATTCCGGAACGATTCACGTTTTCAGCCCGACCACGGCAAATCAATTCACCTTTGCTGGGACCAGCTACTGGGCCGGGTCGGCCGATATCTCCAGCGGCAAGTTGCGGTTGACCATTCAGGCGGGGGCCAGTCTGGATATTTCCAAGCTCACGACGGCGTTGAAGTTTCTCAATAATTCGACCGAGGCCAACACCAACAACGGCAGCCTGATCACCGGCACCCAGGTCGTCAATGGCAATGGCAATTCCCTCTGCACCTTTACGCTCACTCCCGGCAGCACGCTGATAACGGCCAATTCCAACGGGATCATCAATGGCATCACAGGCACTTTCAATTTTATCGGGCCGGTCAATTTGAGTCCGGGGGCGAATTATTTTTTCTGCGGCACGTCGGCTCAGGTGACGGCGGGGTTGCCTACGAATGTGAACAGTTTGAGCATCAGCAATTCTGTCGGCGTCACCTTGAGCGCGGGAGTAATGGCCACCAACGTGGCGCTGCTATCCGGGCAGTTGACCACCACCGCGGGCAATGGCTTGACCCTGGCGGCCGGCGGCAGCATTGCCGGGGGGGCGACGAATGCCTTTGTCAACGGGCCGTTGGCGATGATTTACAACACGGTTGGCGCGCAAAATTTTCCGACCGGGGCAGGCGGGCGTTATCGTCCCGTGACGTTAAGTTATACGGCCTTGACCGGCGTCAGCACCGTTACGGTGCAACAGGTCGAATCAAACCTGGGCGGTTTGCCGCCGGCCGGCGTCAGCCCATTCACGAACCGTTACTGGGCTATTTCACAGGTTGGCGGCGATCCCTTCATCTGCAGCCTGACTTTGAACACCAACGATTTTCTGTCTTCGGCCAACGGTGCGATTATCCAGCAGGGGACGCCGGCTGTGGCTTATCCGGTGACGGTTTCCCCGCCGAATTACACCGCCACCGGCATCACCGCGCTGGGAAATTTTACGCTGGGTCAATACGTGACCCTGGCGGTCCAGACTAACATCCTTGGCCCGACGCCTCAATTGATTGGCTACAACACCGGCCATTTTTATCCCGGCAGCAACACGCGGGATTGGTGGCGTTACGCGGGGGTGACCGGTGCGCGGGTCTTTTGGTTATCCAGTGCCATTGAGCCTGTCAAAGTGATCACCAATGCCGCCAAACTGGCCGGCGTGAGCAATCAGGTTTCCTTTTTTGCCTGCCGCGCGGCGATGCATACCAATCAATTCAACACGAATTATATCAACTGGCAGGTGATTACGAACAACTTCAATACCAACAACGCCAATCCGCTGGTTCACCTGTTTGTGGCTCCCGCCTTGACTTACCTGCAAGGACTGGGCATCCAGGTGTGCGCCCAATTTTCCGCCAATCCGGCTTGGATGCCCATCGCCGATACCAATGATTGGGCGGGGATGTGGGGCGTTTGGCATCATTATTATGCGGAGGCGTTCTATTTGGGGTGCAATTTTAATGTGCAATCCTACCAGATGTATAATGAGCCGGATCTGTCCACCAACCTGACCCAGACCGATTATTTGCTGCGTCTGCAACTGGCGGCGGACGCCATTGCCCGGGCGCTGTCGGACGTCAACGGGCTTTACGGCAAGTCGCTGACGCCCGTCTTGCACGCGCCGGTCTCCAGCGGGGTCGCCACTTTTCCCACCTGGGGCGAACTGGTGCTGACCAACCGGCATAACGGTTTTTTTGCGCCCGCCGACACCAATTACTCGTTGGTTCAAATGTTCGACTACCATGAATATGGCGACGGCCGGACCGCCGGACAATTCGGCATGGATCTGGCCAGTCTCATTGCCGGCATCCAGGGCGCGATCGCTCCCGAAACTCCATGGCCCGTGGCCATCTCTGAATTCAACAATTACACCGAGGGGAATTACGACCTGATCACCAACATCCTGGATATGCCGCGCGAATACACTTACTTCGGCGCCACCGCGGCCAGCTTGATGGCCAATAACATCAGCGAGATGTATTGCTTCATGTTCAGCCAGGTGGCCAATACGCCGGGCAACTATCCGGTCCTGAAAAATGCCCTGCACTACGTTGACAACAACAACGCGCCCTACAACATCGGCGGCATTACAAAGGCGGGCGAGGTGTTTCGCTTGTTCAACCAGGCGTTCGCCCGCGGGCGCAGCCGGTTGGCGGTGCCGGCAAACGGCCCGGCCACGAACCTGGTGGCGCAGGCAAGCTACAACCCCGCGACGCAGCGTTATTACCTTTATTCCGTCAACAACTCGACCGGCGCGGTTTCCCTGAACCTTGACTTGAGCGCCTTGAACCTGCCGGCGGGGAATCTTTTGCTGCTGGAGGAAGTCAGCGAAACCAATTACGGGACGGGCTTCCTATGGCTGCCCGGACCGACCAATGGGATCATTCCGGCCCTGCAAAACTCCAATACCATCTGGCTGCTCACGGCTTCCAGCCGGCCGGAACAAGCCGAACAGGTCATCTCCGCCACGGAGAATGCCCAGGTGTGCGATGGCACCAACCGCACCGTCCATTACGATTCCGCGCCCACGCTGACGGTGCGCAACGACCCCGCCAATGCCGCCAACCGCAGCGCCGTCCTCCTGAAATTTCACCTGCCCGTCACCAACTTCAACCTCCTTGATTTTGCCCTGCTTTCCCTGAATGCCGCCTGTGCCACCGGCAATGGCCTGGCGCAGGCGCACGTTTATTTTCTGAACAGCACGAATTGGTCCCAATCAACCGTCACTTGGAGCAGCGCGCCGAACCTCAAGCAAAATATTCCCGCCGGCTCAAATATCCTCAACAGCGTCATTCAAGGCGTGGGCACCAACGCCAGCATCGTCGGCCAGCTCGTGGTCAGCACCACCAATGCCTCCGAAAAATTGATTGATTTGACGGACTTTCTGCGCAGCCAGGCTAATGCCGATTTCTCCATCCTGGTGGTGCAAGACCCCCGCTGGGACATCACCTTGCCCGCCATGACTCCGGGCGATGTCCAGCCCGACGGACTGAAGCTCACCGCCAACGAGGGTGGGGCGGGACCGGCTTTGAAAATCGTTCTCGCGAATGCCGGCCCGGCCACCACCACCAGCAATATCGTGCTATCAATTGTTTCCGGGACGAATGTGGCCGGCGCCACGACCAATGCCAGCCTGGTCTTAAATATTTTGGGAACGGCGAACAGCCAATTCCGATTACAAGCCACCACCAATCTTGTGAGCGGAAACTGGGACGACATCTACACGAATGTTTTCAATGCCGGCGGAATCGGGAGTCACACCAATTTTGATCGAACCAGCTACCCTTGCCGCTATTATCGCGTCGTCTCACCGTGATGTTTCCCGTTGACTGCGAACCGCGCCCACCACGCGAAAGGGACAAACACTTGTAGCATCCGGCCTATGGCCGGAGAATCCAGTCACGGCATTTAACCGTTCATTCGAACTTAAACTCGTGCGTCTGCGCCTGTTCGCGCACGGTAATGATGACGACGCTGTCCAGGGTGTTCAGAAAAAGGGAAAAGGGGTCAGTTCGGGTCAGTTCTTTACTATGCATACTCCACACTATTCCCGAACTTCCTCAAACATCGTTCATGCTTGAGGAGTGTTACGGCTGCGGTGCAAGCGGTAGGCGGCAAGCCGAAACTGGGGAAGTTTACACCGCCGCCCGTCTTTAGGATCCCCTTTTACCTCGGTTCATGGATATATAAAAAACCACTTGACATATATGTATCTAATTATAATAATACACTTAGTTCGGCGGCCTCGGAACTGGGGCCCGCCTGCCGCCGGTCTCTCTGGCGCTGCCTTGCCGGCGGCGGGTGGCGGTTTTCCGCGCGGCGTGCGTGGCCGTTCTTTGACATCTGGATTTTGTCCCGCAGCGCGTCCTGGGCTGCCCGGGTGGAGCATGCCCCCTTCGCCCGGCAACCTGGATAACTTAAAAATTAAATTTTTTGGTGCGGTTTGGTGCGGTCTGGTGCGCTCGGGTCACTTTCACCCGCCGTTGGCCAAGGCCGGCTGGATCGGTGGGGCGCTGATTCCTTTTGAAACTTTACCATCTGAAAAATGAAAAAGGGTAAAGAACCGGTAAAGTTTTAGATGATCTATCAACCACTTACAACAATCCGCCCTCCGTCTGGTAAAGAAACCGTGGCTCACCAGCCTCCATCTTACAACTGCCATCTTCCATCTTCGGTACCCGTCGCCCCCGCGCACGCCAGAAAAGAGGCGACAAAAACGCCAAAACGCGACAAGACACGACAAAACGCGACATGGCTTATGGTTGTGGTCTCAAGTTTCTGTTCTCTGTGTCGTCCGTAGTCCCGTGGTATGCTTATCCGGTTGCTGGCCATACGATCTTCCGAGAATAGCCCAGCACTTCAGTGCTGGGTTTGCGGGTGTGAAACGGCCCAGTCCCGGAAGGACGGCAGAAAAGTTCTTTCATCCCTAAGGGACTTGCGGTTACGCGGGGCATGCTTCCCAGCGCTCAAGCGCTGGGCTATTTTCAAAAAAACAATCTGCGCCCAAGTTGGCAAGCAACCGGATAAGCACAGTCCCGTGGTCTGGTCCGACCTCTGGCCTCCGATTTCCCCCTGGGCGGTCTTGTCGTCTTGGCGGTTTAAGGGGTCTTGAGCGCGCGCAGCTTGATGTTGCGGAATGAAACCGAACCGTGATCGCCTTGGAGCGCGATATAGCCGACATTGGATTTGGCAAAGAGCGGCATTTTGGCGAATTTCGTCTTCGCCACGCGGTTCGTGAAATCCTCGCTGCCAAGGACGTATTCAAAATATTTCACGCCGTTGATTTCATGCACGCATTTCTCCGGCGAGATCAGCAGGCGCACATGGTTCCATTCGCCGACGGGTTTCGTGGCATCGAGTATTTCGCCGGTCTTCGGGTCCACCGGCGGTTGATACAAGCCGTAAAGCCAGCCGCAACGGATCTTGTCCGCCGCCTTGACGTTGTCCTCCAGTTGGAATTCTGGACCGGTCGCCCACGCTGCGTTGCCCTCGTCGGTCACGTGATACATGATGCCGCTGTTGCCGGCCTCCGAGATGTTGTAATCCAGTTGCAGTTCGAACCAGTCGAACTGGTTCGAGGTCACGATGTCGCCGGCGTTGTGCGGGTCCACGCAGATCAGTGCACCATCTTTCACCTGCCAGCCGGGGCGGACGCCCTCCTTCTTGAAATTGTGCCAGCCGCTTAAGTCTTTGCCGTTAAACAGCAATTGCCAGCCGGCGGCTTTTTCCTTGGCGGAGAGCGTATTGGCGTCGCCGGCGGCGGCGAGTTGAACGGTGGAAGTGATAGTGAGTGCCAGTAATAGCGGCAAAATACGTTGGTTCATCCCCAGACAAATAAGGCATCCACCGCAACGCGCCAATAAAAAAATTCCTTGCCGCCGAACGTTAAAAAACTGCCGGCTTTTTCACTGGATTGCCCGGAGACATTTTGGCATCAATCTGCATCTTTTAATTTTAACACAAAATGCGGCGGGAAGAATTACAACAAGCCCTCGATGAAGTCCGGGCGGTGTATGCGGAACTGGCTAAGCGGCCTTTGGCGCGCTCCTGTCAGGCGCGTACCGAATGCTGCCGGTTCCAGCTCACCGGGCTCACGCCCCAGCTCACCAAAGGCGAGGCGCTCGTCGCGGCCAAAGGTTTTCGCGCCACCGGCCGCAAGGAAATTCCCGAATCCGCCGATGGCGCCTGTTCGCTGCTCAAGCGTGAAACCGGCCGCTGCCTGATTTACGCCAACCGCCCGTTCGGTTGCCGTACACACTTTTGCGCTGCGGCGGGCGGCCCGTATGCGCGGAAAGAAGTTCTCGACTTGATTCGCCGCCTGGAAGAAGTGGACCGGAAGCTGGGCGGCGACGGTCCGCGCAAGATTCAAGCCGCTGTGGAGGACGCGCTGGCTGAACTGGGTTGAAACTAGTCCCCCGGCTGAATCATCACCATGGCCGGGTGCTTTTGAGCTGCTTTTTCGTGTGCGGATTTTTTTCGCGTCCCGCGCGCACTTGCATGCGGAATGGCGGTTCGATTTCCGGCGGCAGCGGCACGGTGGGTGGCTTCGGTTCGTCCACGGCCGGGCCGGCGTCAACAATCTTGCCGATGACGCCGAGCAGCTCGCTCCGGCCGTGTCCGGTTTCGGATGAACATTGGAAAGCCTCCGGCAACTGTTCGAACCAGGCCGCGATGCGCTCGGTGAACGCCGCGATGTTCGCCGCCACCGCTTCCGGCGTGCCGCGATCCGTCTTCGTGAACACAATGACGAACGGCAGCGCGTGGCTCGCGAGCCATTGCACGAACTCCAGATCAATCGGCTGCGGTTCCAGGCCGGAATCAATCAGCAGAAACACGCAGCACAGATTCGGCCGGTGCTTGATGTAATTGGCCGCCGCGCGATTGAATTGCGAGACGTGTTTCCGCGAACCCTCCGCGTAGCCGTAGCCCGGCAAATCCACCAGCCGCCAGGTCTTGTCCACCGTGAAGAAGTTGATGAGCTTGGTGAACCCCGGCGTGGGCGAGACGCGGGCCAGCCCGGCTTTGCCCGCGAGCATGTTCAGCAGCGACGATTTGCCCACGTTCGAGCGGCCGATGAAGGCGAACTCGGGCAGCGACTCGTCCGGGCACGCCGCCAGGTCCGGCGCGCTGCTGTGAAAGATGGCGGATGAAATGTTCACGATAAAAACCGAGGCTCAAGTGTCGCATCAAATCTGCCGGGCGGAAACACCTATTTCCCAATCGTCAATCAGCCAACCCCTTGTCAGGATTTGCTGATGTTTCCGGTCGCGGTGACGGCGGATTTGGGTACCTCGAGGCTTGATTGCACGGCCTGTTCCGCCGCCAGAAGATTGCTGCCGGTCAAAACCACGCCTTCGGTCTGGTCGCCTGACACTTCCAAGAAGGTTTTTGTTCCAGCCGGCGCGGAACAATTGCTTAAAAATGCCTGCTTTGACTGGATCAGTTTCACAACCGGTTGCGTGCCTGCAATCGGCTGGCTGCGCAGTCCGGTAATGTCCAGGTCCTTCACATCGTCGCAGAAAATCGCCGGCCGCGCCTCGGGTGGCACGGATTTGAACTCGACGTTGCGCAGGCGCAACCCCGTCACATGCCGGCAATAAAGACCGTAACTCGGCAGCCGCCCGAAGTTGCGCGCTTCCGGATAAGATTTGGGGATTTCTTCAATTTTCCGGTTCACCCATGCCGCTGAACCGCCTTCGTCGCTTTCGATCCGGATGTTCGACAACGTCACGTCTTCCACCTCAAATCCGGGCAAACCGGTGATCGAACTGGTGAGCATGGAGCCCGTCGCGTGGAGGTTTTCAATCATCACGCCGCGCACGGTGCCCGGCGTGCCGTCGGGACGCGGGGTCCGGTTGCCGCGCCGGATGAAAATCGGTGTGCGCACCCGCTGCATCCGGATATTGGAAATCACCACGCCTTCCATCCAGCCACCGTCCACGATGGCCAGATCGATGCCGGATATGACGCGCGCCGCCAGCGGCACGTCGTCGTTGAAAATCACCGAGTTGGAGAACGTCACGTTCTCAAAGCCGCCGCGCGTTGCCGTGCCAAACTTCAAGCCGTTGCAGCAGCTCGACAGCACGCAGTTGGTGATGGTGATGTTCTTCGACACGCGCAATATTTCGCCGTAGGGATTTTCGCTCTTGAGGCAGATGGCGTCATCGGCGGTGTCGATCAGGCAATCCGAGATGAACACGTTGTGGCAGCACGTCGGGTCAATGCCGTCGCAGTTTGGGCCAATGACCGGGTTTTTGATGCTGATGCCGCGGATGAACACGTTGTCGCAGTGGATGGGCCGCAGCGTCCAGCCCGGCGCATTTTCAATCCGTACATCCTCGATGCGGAGGTTTTTGCAGTTGTAAAATTCCAGCATCGGCGAGGGACGTGCCAGCGGTTTCCAGTCGTAAGTGGCCACGTCGCGCCAGGCTTCTTGCGGCGGTACCGGTTTGCGGCCGCTCGGCACCCAGAATAGCGGACCCTGGCCGTCTATCCGGCCCGGCCCGGCCACGCCGACGTTTTCCGCGTCGCGGGCAAAGATCAAATGCTTTTGATTGGCGTCACCGTTGGTCGGCGGTCCCGCCTGCGACGAATAATCCGAAATGTTCTTGCTGCCGAGCAAGGTCGCTCCCGCTTCCAAATACAACGTGACGTTGCTCCGCAAAATCACCATGCCGGAGAGATAGGTTCCCGGCGGCAGATAAACCGTGCCGCCACCAGCGGCGGTACAGGCGTCAATCGTTCGGTTGATGGCAGCCGTGTCCAGCGTCTTGCCGTCCCCGGTGGCGCCCGATTCCGTCACGTCATAAATTCGCAAGCCGGGCTTGGTGTTTTTGGCGGTTGTGGTCATGGCCGGGGTGGCGAAGAGTGGGCTTCCGGCAGCCATGAGGCCGATGGTGGCGAGCATTTCTCTGCGGTTCATGGAGCAATCATATCCAATTTTATGGTGTCGGAAAACTTATTCACCTTCCGCCGCCGGAGGGGAACTCACCAAGCCCGCAGATATTGATTGGGTGGCGTGATTTTCTGGCCGAGAATTTTCGCCGCATGCGCCGGCCAGTAGGCGTCGCGCAGAAATTCCCGCGCCAGCAACACCACGTCCGCCCGGCCTTCGCGCACGATGTCGTCTGCCTGCTTCGCTTCCGTGATGAAGCCGACGGCGGCGGTCGCGATGTTTGCGTCGCGGCGGATGCGTTCTGCAAACGCCACTTGGTAGCCCGGCTCAACTTTTATTTTCGCATCCGGCACGAGCCCGCCGGAACTCGTATCAATCAAATCCACACCCGCCGCCTTGAGCCGCTTCGCCAGCGCGAGGCTGTCCTCGATTTGCCAGCCGCCATCCTTCCAATCAATGGCCGAGAGGCGCACCGTAAGCGGCAGCTCGTCCGGCCATGCTTCCCGCACCGCCCGCGTCGTGTCGAGCAGCAATCGCGTGCGGTTTTCAAAGCTGCCGCCGTATTTGTCCGTGCGCTGGTTGGTGAGGGGCGAGAGAAATTCGTTGAACAAGTAGCCGTGTGCCGCGTGCAGTTCCAGCCAGTTAAAACCTGCCGCCAAAGCGCGTTTCGCCGTCGCCACGAAATCATTTTGCACGCGTTCAATGTCCGCCTCCGTCATCACCCGTGGCACTTTTGGTAAGTCGCCGCCAAACGGAATCGCACTCGGCGCCATCGTCGGCCAGCCGCCTTCGGCTTCGGAAAGATGTTTGCCGCCGTTCCACGGCAACGCCGCCGCTGCCTTGCGTCCGGCGTGCGCGATCTGGATGCCCGCCACCGTGCCGTGTTTCTTAACGAATGTTGCGATGCGCGCCAGCGGTTCGATGTGCTGGTCGCTCCATAGCCCAAGGCAGCCCGGCGTGATGCGGCCTTCCGGCGCGACCGCCGTGGCCTCCACGAGGACGAGCCCCGCGCCGCCGACCGCGCGCGAGCCGTAGTGAACATAATGCCAGTCGTTGGCGAAGCCGTCCGTGGCCGAGTATTGGCACATCGGCGAGACGCCGATACGGTTACGCAATGTCACCGAGCGGATGGTGAGCGGTTGAAACAGGTGCGGGACGGAAATGGTTTTATCCATAAGGCTGACAAAATATGAAGGGTTGAAAAAAGTGCAAGCCGCCTCACTCCGGCCGGCGCGTCTTCTTTGGCCGGAATCCCGGCGGCGGACCGTGTTTTTGAAAACTCGGATCGCCCGTGCCTTTCCAGTAACGCGAGATCAGCGGGAATTTATCCGTGATGTGGTAATGATAGATGCCTTGGGGAAATTCGGGTGTCACTCCGAAGCGCCCGTTGCATTCATCCAGGTCGCCGAGGCCGGGAACATATTCGTAATCCGCCGTGAAATTACCGTCGTATTTGCCATTCGGGCCGTTCGGGGACGACGGTCGCATTCCCGCCTTAAGCCGGTAGCTGGGTTTCATTTTCCGCAACGGGCTCCGCGCATTCTTTGCCTCGCTGTGGCCATAGCTGGTATAGATGGGAAAACCGTCCGCCGCCCAACCCACCAAAAGCATTCGCTTGCCCTCGCCGCCAAGCTGGTCTATCAGGCCATGCGGTAGCCCATGATAATGATAGGCACCGTTTGGCTGCACATGCGCGAGATTCTGGTCGATACCCAGATTCGACTCGCCGCCGATCGCTTCAAAATTCCAGCCCGAGCTGCGGTCATCACTCCAGAATTCTTGCGTGCCCGGTTCGAACGGCACGCCGTTGATCGCCACGCCGAACCACGCAAAGCCCGTTGCTGTCGGTTTCGCGGCCACCTGCGGCTTGAGCGGTACACGGAAAATATATTCCTTTTCCGCAATGGAATTAGGGTTGCTGCGACTGGGGAAACGGCCGGTCGCATGATCGGGAATGCCATTGGCGCGGATCACGCGGGTATCGCCCTCGACGGAAATGGAAACGCGATTGGTGGCGCTCTCCGCCCAGGCCGCGAATGACAATGAGCCGATGACGGCACTCAACAGAAACGGTTGGCAATTCATGGCGGGCCAAGGCTACGACGACCGCAGCCGGAGGTCAACGGGCGCGCCGATGGCAGCGCCGGCTACTGGCTACTTCCTGGTGGAACCGGTAGCATCCAATTCCTGTCTCGTTGCAATGGGCACGTAGCCGATTTCAAAACCTTTGGGTGGGGTGACGAGCTGCGCGGGATCGAGCGCGGCGAGTTTGCCGGCGGTGGGCGGCGCGAGGTAATCGCGGTCCTTTGTCCAGCGGCGATGCAGCTTCTCCACCTTCGCCTGCATCTGTTCGCGTTCTTCCCGGGTCAGGTCTGCGTTGAGCAATGCAGGTTGGTCGGCGAAGCGATACCAATAATACGTGACCACGCTGCCATCGCCGAGATGCGCCTTGAACGGTCCGGCGACCGGACCGGGCTTCTTGAATGAGCTTTCAGGGGCTTCGGGCGTGTCGTAAGCCTCGGGGGCTTCTTCTTTGGGGCGGTCAAACTTGAGTTTGGCGAACCCCAGATTGGCCGGCACTTCCGCAGGCTTGACGACGCCCCATTGTTCTTTCTTTCCGTTGTTCTGAAGCTGGAAGTATTCGGGCAGTACCACTCGCGAGCCGTTTGCCTCACTGACCCTTTTGACGAACGGCTCGTTCCAGTGGTAACCGTAAGTCGTGGGATCAGGGACCATCGGCGTGGCGAACGAGTTCCACGCCAGCGTCACTCTCTTTTCCTTTGGCGTTGTCTCCGCATAGATTTTCCAGGTCGAACCGCCGTTGGTGCGGAAACTCTGCACGTGCGCCCCGGCGGGATTGATCGCTCCGCTGACTTCCGGGCCGCCCGTAAACCATGCGTTCACCGCGTCCCACAAAGCCTGCTTTGTGTAGGCCGTGAGCCGGTGCAGCACGACCGTGTTGCCATCCGGACCAACAGGGAATGAGGTTGGTGCCACCCGCGCGTAGGTCCCGCCGTGCTCGTTTGTCGTCAGCGTTCCGGGTAGATACTGGGTTTCCATCTGGAACGATTTATTGGGCCGCGCCGGCCGCGAATCCAGCAGCTGCCCCGCCAGTTCAGGCTGCAACTCTGCCGGCTGCGACCAGAAGTAAGGCGTGAAGAAACCCACCGGGCCTTTGAAGTTCTTCGTGCTCAGGAAAAGCGTCCAGCAGTTGTCGCCGGTCGGCACCGGTTTGCCGTCGGTCGTTGCTTTCGCTTTCGTCAGCGGCAGCGGCAGGTAACCGTAGCCGAACAAATCACCGCAGGTGCCCTGCTTCAAGTTCAATCCATCCATCGGGAATAACAGCCAGGGACTCAGCTGCGCCACGCCATACAACCCGCGTGGTTTCTCCCAGGTTCCCCATCCGTGCGCCGGACCGTTGGCGATTGCGGAGAAATTTGCCGCCACGCCGCCCATGATGAACTTCGGCGCTTCGGTCGGAAAGCGTGTGTCCCGCCACCAGCCCAGCCCGCCTTCGATGTCCGAGTAAAGGTTCGGCGGCGGTTTGCCCTCATGCTGCGCGTGCATCCAGGTGCCGAAGAGTCCGGTCTGAAAGCGATGCCCCGGATATTGCTGTAACAACGGCCACGCCGCCGTATAGAGCGAGAACCCGGCGTTGAATTCATCCGGGACTTTTTCCGTGGCGACCAGCAGATAGCCCGCCATCTCGGCCTTCTGGGTTTCGCCGGGGGCTGCGCTTGGCAAAACTGTCGCGAGGATAAACAGCAGTAAGCGGTGCATGCGTCTCAAACCATTTTCCGCAAGGATAGGATAGTCCTCCCGGACGTCGAACATTTAAGCGCCGAACCAAGTGCGGGAAAAACCGGGTGACGGCAGGAAAGGTTGGGTGTGAGTTCTGGGTGCGGTCGCGGTATTGAACAGCGCCTCTGAAAATATTTTTTATCGCTCACGGTGGGAATCATTGCTTCAATTTTACGCAACCAAACAAAACCCGACATGAACGGATATCTTTTTATCGCCGGCGTCACCCAATCACAGGTTCTCCCGGCTCCCGCCCGGGGCGGGCAGATGGTGGACACGTTCCAGACTTGGGATGGCTGCGCGAGCGCCATCATTTAAGGCGGCGACCCGGAATCGGCGCAGAAACGGTTTGAGGCCTGGTGCCATCCGCCGCCTGCAGGAGAACACCCGGCCAGAGTGGAAATCAAAAAAATTGTCGCGGCGCAGTTTGTGGATCAACTATTCGCCGAAACGGGTGATCAGCCGATGGACTGGCCGCAGATTTCCCGGCAGGTGAACGACAGCTTGCAGGCGACCGCCGTGGACGATTTTGAACAAGGCTACTGGGTGGAAATCAACGAGGTCGTGCCGCCGGGAAAAGTCAGCCTCGACATCGAGTCGCTGAAAAGCGACTTGCCGGAAGACATCCGCTCCGGCCTGAATTGGTCGCCGGCCAAACAATTTTTCTTTCTCATCGGCATTCTCAGTCCGCGTCCCGCGCCGGATTTCCCGCCTGATGTTGAGGTATCGGATGAGGATAACCCCGCTGACGCCGCCGCCGAATTGGACGGGTTTGTGGCCGCGCTGCCTGAAATGAGGGACAAGGAAGCGGTGGCGCTGGTGCAGGCGCGCAACTCCGTGGTCGCCGCGTGGCTCTGGCGGAAATACGCCGTTGATACCCGGCTGGCGGCGAATGAGATTCAGGTTGGCCCGTGCTGCTCCTTCGTTCCGGTGGAATAGCGGCGGCTGAAACTCACGGCGAAACGGTTCGATAGAAACGTTTCATTTGGTTGGTCGCTGCATTATCCGAGAAGTCAAATGTGCCCGCCGCATTCGAATTGGTGAATAGGTTGCTCCAAGCTACAAGATTTGAACTCGCTTGAACGCGGTAAGTTTGCCCCGGATTCGCCGCAACCGTAAGGTGGAAGGTGCCATTAGTGTTGAAGTTGAACGCACTGATTCCGCCGCGACCGGCGACGGGAGGATGCTGCGCGCCGAAAAAACGGAGTACCTTGTTGTTGTAATCGCTGAAGAACTGGTGCGCCGTGTAGCAGCAGTCCAATTGATCCTCGATGTCGCTTTGATAGGGCGCGAAGCCTGCGGGCAGCACGTTGATCCAGCCGCTGGTGTTCGGGTCGGTCAGCAGATAATCCTGCGCATCGAGAAAGCCTCCGCTCTTGAGGTCATTGTAGATCGTCTGCGAATTCGCTGCGGTAAAACCCGGAATGCGCATGAACCGCCGCGGATACACCGGCGAGGGCGTGTTTTCGCGCAGTTCGCCCAACACCGGCGGGTGTTGAGCGTCCAAGCTGGCCAATCCGGTCTGCGCATCCTGAAGAAATGTGGTGTGATCGTAGAGATCGTCGTTCCGCGCCAGGCTCCAGATTGTCGGCACGGTGGAGATGTTGAACGCGGCGAGCGGCGCGCCCGCCGCGCACCAGATGCTGCATGCGTTGAAACCAAGATAATAAGCCGGCTTGGGGGCAAACCCGCCGCCGTCGGACATGCCGGTGGAATACTTCGGCGTGTTGGTCGTCATCAGGCCTAGGCTGATGAAGTAGTTGATCGAAGCCTTCACGTTGAGCACGTCCACGTTCGTGCTCGAAGAATCGCCGTCCCACTGCTTGTTCACGCGATCAGTGCTGTCGAGCGCGGCCACGGCGTAGCCCGCCACAACCGAGTCGCGCAGGAATTGGTAATACTCCACATTGTTGTTGCCGAAAATCCGCTCGGCCGAACCGCCCGTTCCGTGGAAGCAAAAAATCAAGCCCGCCGGATTCGGCGGGAAATAATAAACGAGAAAAATGGCGTTGGGATTCGAGGCCTTGAGGCCGTTGAGAATGTTCGTCGAGATTGGCCAGATGGGCGCTGGCTTGTAAGTGGCCGTGACGGTTGCGGAATTGGTCGGCATCACGGCGGTCGTATGCCACGCGTAGACATCGGCAAGCGCGTTCGTGTTGCCTACCCAACGGTCGAATACCATGTTGGTCGGCGAAGCATCGGCCCAGATGTGATTGGTGGCCCCGGGAGATGTCAACAGGCCGAGCGAACCACTGTTCACCGTGAGCGTTGCCTGCGTGCTGGCCGCCACGCACAGGCACAGGCCCGCGCCATAAATGCGAGCAATGCGGTTTTTCCGCCATAAACGGTCGGGATTCACGGTAAATATGACGCATCAGGCTGGCAAAATGTTACCGGGTGTTCCGGTCAGCCCCCGCAGCCAAGCGGCAGCGGCCGCCCCCGGGGGGACGGGGGGCGATGGAAAGGTTGCTCGCCAAGGGTGGACGTCGTTCGTAGCTCAAACAATCTGGCGAGGGGCTTTGCTACTTCTTTGCCGCCGAACCAAAAACCTTTTGCAGCAGATCGCTTGTGCGGGCCAGTGGATTGGCGCGGATATTTTTCTCCTCGGCGGCCACCAGCTTGAACAGGCCGTCCATTGCTTTGTCCGTGATGTAGGCATCCACGTCCCCCGTGCTGAGTTTTGTCGCAGACTTGCTGCCGAACAGGCTGCTGACCGTATCCACGGCCGAGAACTTGCCCATCATTGCCTTGTATTGTGCCGTGACGCCGACCTGATCCGTGGCTTTTTGGACGATGGGATAAAACTTCGCCTGCAAGTTGGTTTGCGTGGCCCGGCGGAAGAATTGCGTGGCCGCGTCGTCCGGCCCGGCGAGGATGGCTTTGGCGTCGGCGATGCTCATTTGTTTGATGGCGGTGCCGAAGATGGAGACGGCGACGGGCACCGCCTGCTCCGCCGCGCGATTCATCGAGGTGACGAAATCATCCGCCATCTGGTTCTGACCGGCGGCGCGCAGGACCGATTCCACCTTCTGCAATTTCTCCGGCATCGGGATTTTCACATTCCGGTTGGTGAGAAACCCATTGTTGCATCCGAGCGTCGCAACGGCGTGCTCGATGCCTTTGCCGAGCGCCTCCTTCAAGCCGCTCACCATCTGCTCCTGCGACAAGGCCGCCGTGGTTGCCGACGAGAGCAGAGAATTAGTGGCGGAGGAATTGGTGGTCGTGAATGTTGATTTTAACTGATCAAAAAAACCGGCGCGGGCAGGGGAGGCGGTTGAAACAGCGCTGACTACGGCCACAACCAGAAACAACTGAATTTTCATAGGCCAACTTTACTCGAATCCCGGCAAAATGCGAATGCTGAAAGATTGTTATGGCAAAACGGCCGAATCTGCCGCCCTGACGAGGTTTGGGAATTGAGAGGCGCGGGTGGATGGGGCGAATGACGACCCGCGTATACACAACTTCTATACCAGCGAAAAACGGGAGGGAAGCGCCTTGCGGCCGCTTCACCTCCCGTTGAAATAACGAACTGATGATCAGTGCTTCACTTCGACCGCTTTGCCCATGGGCTGGCCGATTTCCTTGAGCAATTTCATAAACCACTTGGCTTTGATGTTGAACGGCTTGCCACCCTTGATGCGCTCGAATTCGATCGCGCGGAGCTGTTTACCGCGTTCTTCATCTTCGCCCACCACGCCACCCTTGCCGGCGAAGGCGCATTGCACCGCCTTGACGGCGCAGCGTTGAATGAGCTTGCGGTCGGCGGCATTCGCGGCGGCCGCGCGGCTGTAGTATCCGCTCTTTTGGACGAGCGTCTTCTCCGCACCGATCATCTCGGCGAACTGCTTGGCGAACCACGCGCCGACGTTGACCTTGTCCAGCCGCACATGGCCGAAGGCATCGCGCGGCACTTCTTCGCCGCGGGCTTCGATCTGGGCGACGATGTCCGACACGCACGCACCTTCGGAGACGAACAGGTTCACGCAATCTTGCTTGTCCATGATCTTGCGCAGGCGGGCGGCCTCGGCCTTGATGTTGAGCGCCATCTCGGGAATGAAAATGCCGTGGACGCCGCGGCGTTCGCTGCTCAAGCCAAGTTCCGGCACAAAGTTCATTTCCTTCATCAAATTCCGGTATTCCTCCGCCGTCGCCGCCGTGAGCCAGCCGCAATTGCGGCCCATCACTTCGTGGATGATGAGCATACGCGGGTTGGCGTTGTGCTCGGCCACCACGTTGGCAAAATAATGCGCGCCCTCTTCGGCCGCCGTCCACGCGCCCAGGCTCTGGTGAATCGGAATCACGTCGTTGTCAATCGTCTTGGGCATGCCCACGACTGTGAGATCGTAATTATTCGTCTTGAGAAACTTCGCAAGGTCGGCGGCGGCGGTGTTCGTGTCGTCGCCGCCGATGGTGTGCAACACGTCCACGCCGTCCTTGATCAATTGGTCGGCCGCGACCTTCTGCGGGTCCTGGCCTTCCTTGACCAGCCCGCGCTTCACGCAATCCTTCACGTTGGTGAGTTTCACACGGCTGTTGCCGATGGGGCTGCCGCCGTGTTCGACGAACGCCTTCCAGTTCTTGCGCGCCTGGGCAGTCACCTTCAGGCTTTTGCCCTGGAGCAGGCCCATATAACCGTTCACATAGCAGATGATCTCCACCTTCGGCGCCTTGCGAGTGTAGGTTTCGATCAAGTAACCGATGGAGGCGCTCAGGCATGGAGCCAGGCCGCCCGCTGTCAGGATTCCTACTTTTTTTACATTCTTGCTCATAAATAATTATTTTGGTGATGTGATTTTCGGGAATGGGAACCAATCCTTTGATCTTTCTTTCAGAGGTGCAAACCTCTGTGCGCTAATGATGCTGGAAACGCGTTTTAAGCTCAACTTAAAACCTCATTTCCGCCCGCCGTAACGCCGATGGCTGCAAGGGTTTCACTTCTGCCGGAGCTGGAAATTCTTGGCGCCGGGGAAATAGTTGGTTTAGCGCACGTTGCTCATCCCGGCCTTCTCCCAAGCAGACCGATAGTGTCAGACAGTTTCAGTTTCACAGTTTTCTTTTCCGCGATTGCAAATTTCAAACCAGCTCTGCTGCTTCAATTTCTTTGGGCGCCTTGAACAGCGGCGTGCCGTCCGTGGCCTCCGGGTATTCAAAGATTTTCCCCTCGAAGTTGCGGATGACCACGCGGTCGGCGTTGCGGCTCAAAACATATTCCGGGCTGACCGGCACCTTGCCGCCGCCGCCGGGCGCGTCAATGACATAGGTCGGCACCGCGTAGCCGGTCGTGTGGCCGCGCAGTTTTTCCATGATCTCGATGCCCTTGCGCACACTGGCGCGCAGGTGCGCGGAGCCGGCGATGAGGTCGCACTGGTAAATGTAATAAGGCTTCACACGGCACATGAGCAGCTTCTGCAGATGCGCCTTCATCACTTCCACGTCGTCGTTGACGGACTTGAGCAACACCGTCTGGTTGCCGAGCGGAATTCCGGCGTCGGCCAGGCGGGCGAGCGCTTCGCACGTTTCCGTCGTAAGTTCGCGCGGATGATTTGAGTGGATGCTGACAAACAGGGGGTGAAACTGCTTGAACATCGCGCACAGTTCCGGCGTGATGCGCTGCGGGAGGAAAATCGGAATGCGCGTGCCGATCCGGAGAAACTCGACGTGTGGAATTGCGCGCAGCCGGCTCAACAGATTCTCCAGCTTCTCGTCGCTCAGCAGCAGTGGATCGCCTCCGCTCAACAGCACGTCGCGGATTTCCGGATGCGCGGCGATATAAGCGATCTGCTTGTCGTATTCGGGATGAAAATCGTAGCCGCTGGCGTTGCTCACCAGCCGCGAACGCGTGCAGTAGCGGCAATAGCTCGCGCAACGGTCCGTCACGAGAAAAAGCACGCGGTCAGGATAGCGATGCACGAGGCCGGTCACGGGCGAATGCAAATCTTCGCCGCACGGGTCGCTCATTTCCCAGTTCGCAGTGTGAGTTTCTTCGACCCGGGGGATGACCTGTCGCCGGATGGGGCAGTTTTCATCCATCGGATCAATGAGGTTGAAAAAATACGGCGTGATGCCGAGCGCGAGTTTGTGATTCGCCAGCTTGGCCCCGGCGAGCTCTTCCGGTGTGAGCGTCGGGAAAAATTTCTGCAACTGTTCGACCGTGGTGATGCGGTGCTTGAGCTGCCAGCGCCAGTCATTCCAGTCGGCGTCCGAAACGTCGTGCCAGAAACCGCGCCCGGAGGAAAAGAATGATTTCAACCCCTGAGCCGGGTGTGCCGAAGGCGGTTCCCCGCTGTCCTTGGATGATTTTTCAGCCTTCATTTTCAATGGCGCACTATAAATCGGGTTTGGGGTCTGTCAAGTTGACGGCTCATGGCGTGGCCAGGCGCAAATTCTTCGGCATTTCTACCAGCTTCAACCGGATCCCGGTTTCACGCCGCGTAACGTCCAAAGCATCCAGTTTTGTTAACGTGTCCTCGAGTGGATCATTGCGGCGCTTTGCAACCGCGTGCTTGCCGGTAACGGAAACGGCTGGCACCGGCTTTTTTTTATCCAAATAATTAACGAGGGCGCCCCGGTAACCATCGGCCAGCGTAGCCAACGGCGGTGCCAGCCGGAATTGCGCCAGCTCCAGGTCACGCAGTTTGATCTGCAGCACGGCTGGCTGCTGGAGCGAGTCTAGATTGCGGATGGCGGATTGCAGGGAAATTTCCGTGCGCGTGGGCAGGGAATTCGAACTGCTGCGGAATTCCACCGGCACGCTTAATAATTCCGTCAATCTGGTCCAGCTGGCGGCGACATTCCAGCGCGGGCCGGGATCGTTGCCGGCCAGCGCAATCACCCGCAGCGACCACCATTTTTCCACTCCCAGCGGCTGGTGGAAATGTTCGCGAAACGCGGAGAAGAAAGCCGTCTGCCAGTTGAGGCCCCGGGGAAGCTGGGCCAGCATGTCGCGCAGTTTGGTGGAACCGTCTTTCAATCGCAGCAGTTCGCTGACCAACAACTGGGCGCTGGCGTGATAGACACCTCCGTCAGCACCGTCCACCTGCACGTCGGACGGCCAGCTCAACTGGTCGAATGTGAGCGCCGCGGAATTTTGCAGCGTATGCCGCGCCTCGGCGAGCGGATTGATGACCTGTTGAGGTTTTACCACCAGGTTTTGCATCGCACTACTGAAGGGTTTTGAAGCTGCGGACAAAATGAGCTTATCTTGTTCTACCGCCAACGCCTGTTGTGCCAGGCCATCGACCAGCCACGCGGGAATTTCTGCGGAATGACCGGAGACGGCGGCATTGCGGTTGGCGATCTCCAGCAAAACCACTGCGGTGAGCGCGCGGACATAGCGCGTGCGTGGCAGAACGTCCGGCAACTCCACCCGGTAATTCCAAGTCCGGGAAGACGGTTGGGAAACGATTGTGACACCATCGTCCGTGGACCGTGCGGGGCGAAGCTTGAGCATGATTTTGCCACACCACGGCGTATCTGATCGCAAGCCGATTTCATTCCAGAGCGAAGTTTTTAACCGCTCGACGGCGACGGCAAGCAATGCCGGTTCCAGGCGGACGAGACTCACATTGGTCGCCAGCTCCGGACGATGGAGGAGCGGCGATGGCTCCATCGAACCAGCGACTATGAATTGGCCGGAAACACTGCGTGCGAAGGCCAGTTCCGGCCACGGAGATTGCGCGTGACCGGTCGCAAAAAAAAACAGCAGGGGAATAAAAACCGCGAAACGGTTGAATCGTTGACTTGCTGAACCCGTCCACCGGTGCCAGGTTGCAATGCACCCATAAGGCAACGACGGGTTCATTTTGGGTCTGCTTTTTTTACGGGTTTTGTTTCCGGCTTGGCCGTGGGTTTGAAATCGCTTGAATCTTTTTTGGCCGATGACTTATAGCCTTCGCTGCGATAGTCGGTGATATAAAACCCGCTGCCTTTGAAGAGCAGGCCGGAACCCGCGCTGATTTTTTTGGAGACTTTGCCGCGGCCCCATTTCTTCCGGCTGCAAGCCTCTTCCGGGCAGTTTTTGAGCGGCTCAGCCGCGATGGAATGAATGGCCTCAAATTCGTGGCCACATTTTTTGCAGATATATTCGTAGGTCGGCATAGCCGCAGGCGGAGACGGGCTGGCACACTTCAGTGTGCGGGGCTGTTCGTCGCACCGAGCGGTGGTATGACTTTGACGGAGCCATCCGATCCAACCTCGACGTTAAGATCGTAGCTGGAACCCGGCGTTGCGGTGCGAACTGATGGACGGACGACAGCCGGCTTGTTAGTGGCGATGACGGGGGCAGCCACCGGTGCCGGTGCGGACGTCACACTGCGCTGGATCAATAGCTCGGCTCCTTTTTTATTTTGGCCGGTGCCTTCTTTCATCCACTGAAGCCGGCGTGCGACGAACATTTCATCACGAAGCTTCTTGACCTGGGCGCGAAGCGTGTCCAAATCGTTGAATTTGTGTTCCAGCTCCGCCTTCTTGGCCATTTGCTTTTGTAGTTCCTGTTCGATGAAGATCCGATTGGTTTCCGCAATGGCGAGCTGGGCTTGGGTTTTTTCAATGTTCCCGGTCAATTGCGCCAAGGCATTGGTCAGCTCACTGGCGCGCTGGTCGAGCACTTTGTTTTGCACCTCAAGGTCGGCGATGTGCGTGTTAAGGTTGGTGATCTGGTTTTGGGCACTCAGCAGCGAAGACTGGGTATCGGTTAAAGCCGCAGCGGCGGAGGCCAGGCTGTTGGAAAGCTGGGCAAGCTGCTGGCGGCTGGCAGCCAAATCATTCGTGAGGACGATATTGACCTGACCGAGATCATCAATTTGCTTCTTGGCGTTCACCACCTGTCCAGAGAGGTCAGAAATGGTGGCGGCATCTTTTGTTTGCTGTTCTTCCGCCTGCTTCTTAATGGCGAAAAGACCGATCCCCAAACCGACGCAGGCAATGGCCAGAACAATGATGGCAATCTTAATTTTCATAACAAGTTCAACATGGCCGCATCCGCCGGTTTTGGCAAGTCCGCTTACTGGCTGTTTCCTGAGGGAGCCATGGCGGCCGCTTCAACTTTTTCGCTCAAAGCTTTAAGCGTCGGATCGAGAATTTCCAACTTGGCATCCGCGCGCAGTTTTTTCACATAGTCGGGCGCCAGCTTGGCGATTTGCCGCCGGGCCAGAACTTCCTTGAGGTCGGCGGCGACAATGGCATAGTCAATTTTCTTCGCGGCCGTCTTGTTAATTCCCTTGATGATGTGAAAGCCAAAAGCGCTGGCGACAATATCGCTGACTTGGTCCTTGGCCAGCGAGAAAGCCGCCGCCTCGAACTCCGGCACCATTTCGCCGCGATGAAATTCCGGCAGCTCCCCGCCGTTTCCCTTGGAGCCTGGATCTTCAGAAAATTCCTTCGCCAGCTTGGCAAAATCTTCGCCGTCTTTTACCCGCTTGAGCAGGCTTTCAATCTGTTTCCGCTTGGCCGCAACGGCGTTGGTGGAAAGCGGCGTGCGCGTGGCTGGATCAATGGTCATCAGCAAAATATGGCGGACGTGCGCCATTTCCGCCTGCTCAAAATCCGCCGGGTTTTTGGCGTAATAATCTTTCGCATCCGCGTCGGTCACGGCAATTTTTAACTCCCGCTTAAGCGCAGTCTTGGCCACGGCTTCCTGCATGGCCTTGCCGCGCAAGTTGTCCATGGTCATGCCGACCGCTTTGAGCTGGCGTTCGAACGCTTCCATTGATCCAAAGCGCTTCACCAGATTGGTGAATTGGAGATCCGCGTCCGTCTTGCCCGCCGCGCGGTCAGCCTCCGTGGCTTTTTGGAGCAATAACTGGATCGTGATCAACTGGTTCAAAACCCCGACGGAAAAATCCTGCGGCAGCGTCTGCCCGGCGGAGGCGGCGTTTGCCTTCGCACCGGCAAGAACTTCATCCAATTCACTGCGTTTGATCTCAAAGCCGCTGCCCTTGACGATGACCGGATCACCAAACAGCGCCGTCATGGCGGCCTGAGGATCGGCGTTGGTGGCCGCAGCCTTTGCACTTTTAGGTGCGGCGGTTTCAGTGGCCGCCGTGACGGAGATCACGCCGGCCATCAGCGCGGCGGAAAGGATCAATTTCAATTTCATTTGGTCAATTGGACTAACAAGTTTCGTTTAAGTTCAAAAACAGAGTTACAACTTTACCACCTTTACATTGCTGATGTCATTGTCTTTTTTCAGCTCATCCAGCACCGCCTGCGGCGGCTCGCTGTCCAGGCTCAACACCGTCAATGCCCGTCCGCCCGCCGTGTCGCGGCCGAGGCTCATGCTCCCGATGTTGACTTTGTGCTTCGCGAGCAGCGTGCCGAGATGACCGACGATGCCCGGCTTGTCCGCGTTGTTCAACAGCAGCAAGGTGCCCGTGATGGGAACTTCCACCGGCTGGCTGAAGATGCGCACGATGCGCGGGTTGTTCGGTGAACCGAAGAATGTGCCGCCGGCCGAGACCAGCTTCCGGTTTCCGGCCAGGGCTTGGACGTGAACCCATTCGTTGAACGTCACCGGCTCGTCCGATTTCTTTTCCTCAACCGTGACGCCGATACTCTGCGCCACGCTGCGGACATTGACGTTGTTCACGTCCTTCAAATTGCTCGTCGAAAGGAAGCCGCGCAGAATCGCGCGCGTCACCGGGTCAACATTCGGCAAATGCCGCGCATTGCCGCCAAAAGTGATGTGCAGTTTGTCGGCGGTCGCCGGTGAAAGCTGCGCCACCAACTTGCCCAGCGCCTCGCCGAGCGGCAGATACGGCTTCACCTGTTCGTAGGTCTTTGCATCAAGATACGGCAGGTTCACGGCATTGCGAACTTCGCCGGTCAGCAGATATCCCGCGATGACTTCAGCGACTTCAATGCCGCATTTTTCCTGCGCTTCTTCGGTGCTGGCGCCAAGATGCGGGGTAAGAATGAGATTCGCCTGTTTGCGATAAGGATGGTCGGCGGGCAGCGGCTCGACGGCGAAAACGTCCAGGGCCGCACCGGCGACCTTGTTGGATTCCAACGCCGCGATCAGGTCGGCTTCGCAAATGATTTCGCCGCGGGCGCAATTCACGATTTTGACGCCGGGTTTCATCTTCGAAAACGCGGCGGCGTTCAACATTTCCTTGGTTTCCTTCGTCACCGGCATGTGGACAGTGATGAAATCCGCCTCGCGATAAACATGGTCCACTTCCGGCGCGAATTCCGCGCCGATGGCTTTTGCACGGTCTTCGGTGAGATACGGATCGTAGGCCACGACGCGCATGCCGAACGCGATGGCGCGCTTGGCGACTTCCGTGCCGATGCGGCCCATGCCGAGCACACCGAGGGTCTTGCCAGAAAGTTCCACGCCCTGAAACAATTTGCGGTCCCACTTGCCGGCAACCATCGTCGCGTGTGCCTGCGGCACCTTGCGCGCGAGCGAGAGCAGCATGGTGAAACTCAATTCCGCCGTCGTGACCGTGTTGCCGCCGGGGGTGTTCATCACCACCACGCCGTGCTGTGTGGCGGCTTCGATATCCACGTTGTCCACGCCGACGCCGGCGCGACCGACGACGCGCAACTGCTTGGCCGCTGCGATGACTTTCTGGGTGACTTTGGTTTCGGAACGGACAACGAGGGCAGTCGCATCAGCGACGATGGGTAGCAGTTCAGCCTCGGACAGGCGCTTGGGGAGGACGACGACTTTAAATTCGGGACGTTGCTGTAGCAACGCGATGCCTTTGGGCGACACTGGGTCGCAGATGATGATTTTCATAAATATTAATCCAAAAATGGACGGCAAGTTTAGGTTGCCGCATGGTTTTGGTCAAACAACGAATCGGCAAACGGAACTGATGCAGCGGATGCAGCCAACTGCTGGTATCGAAATTCCCCAGTATAAATCACCTGTGGCTCCATTCACTGTTTGTTTAGCGGCGAGATGGAACCACGCAAACTTTCCGCCAAAAAACAACCCCCGGTCGCGGTTTCAGAACACCGCCACCGGGGGGTTGTTGCGGAAGCCTTGATTATTTCGGCAGCAAATCCGTGACGAGCGATTTCTCTTCCTTGAGTTCGGCTTCGGTCGCGGCGATTTTCGCCTTGCTGAATTCGTTGAGCGGCACGCCTTGAACGATTTCAAAATCCTTGCCATTGCTCCGGATGGGATAGCTGAAAATCAGCCCCTTTTCGATGCCGTAGCTGCCGTCCGAATGCACGCCCACGCTGAACCAGTCGCCGGCCGGTGTCGGGTGCGTGAGTTTGTAGACGGTGTTGCAGGCCGCATTGGCGGCGCTGGCGGCGCTGCTCAAGCCGCGTGCCTTGATGATGGCCGCCCCGCGCTGCTGCACGGTGGCGATGAAATCCTTCTCCAGCCATTCGCGGTGGCTGATGACTTCGGGCACCGGGCGTCCGTTGATCTTGGTGTTGAAGAAATCAGGATACATCGTGGCGCTGTGGTTGCCCCAGATGGCGAGGTTTGTGACGGCGGTGACATCCACGCTGGCTTTTTGGGCGAGCTGGGTCTTGGCGCGATTTTCGTCGAGCGCCGTCATGGCGAAGAAACGTTCCTTCGGGACGCCGGGCGCGTTGTTGGCGGCGATGAGCGAGTTGGTGTTGCAGGGGTTGCCAACGACCAGCACGCGGATGTCGCTCGCGGCGTTCTTGGCGATGGCGTTGCCCTGGCCGGTGAAAATCTTGCCGTTGATGCCGAGCAGATCTTTGCGTTCCATGCCCGCCTTGCGTGGCACGGCGCCGACGAGCAGCGCCCAATTCACGCCTTTGAAGGCTTCGTCCAGATTCGAAGTGGCCACAATGCCCTTGAGCAACGGGAATGCACAGTCATCGAGTTCCATGCAGACGCCGTTTAGCGCGGCCATGGCTTTTTCATCGGGAACTTCGAGCAGATGCAGGATGACCGGTTGATCGGAGCCGAACGCCGCGCCCGAGGCGATGCGGAACAGGAGGGAGTAGCCGATTTGGCCGGCAGCGCCGGTGATCGCGATACGAATAGGAGTTTTGCTCATAAATTTAAGAGGCCGTATTATGTAAATTGCGGGGAGGCCGCGCAAGTTTTCCGCGCGTAAAAATTTCACTTGGGTTAAAACGTTTTGCGAGTAAGATGGCCGCGTTCTTTGAAATGGCGGAAGCAATTCCGCTTATCGCAGTCAAATGTCAGGGAACCCGGTGAAAATCCGGGACGGTTGCGCCACTGTAATGGCTACAATTCCCATTGCCACTGTTCGCAGGAACGGGAAGGCGGGAAAAGGTTTGAAGCCTGAGTCAGGATACCGATTTGACCGCGCTCGTCAGCCTCGAACGCTTCGGGGCACTTCTCCGCAAAGAGAAGGATGGAGCCAGCCTGCCGATCTAGTTTCGGCAGGACTCGTCGAATGCCTTCATTCCCCGTTTTGCCGGAGTCTGAAGGTTTTTTATTTTCAGGCTGCGCGCTGGTCTTCCCAATAAAAACTGTTCGCTTGAAATATTTTTCCGCGAACAAAATTGAAAGATCGGTATAATGAAAAGAATTAGTTCGTGGCTGGCGTTGGTTGGTCTGTTTCTCGTTTCGAAATCCTCGGCCGTCTCATTGAACGATATCCAGTTCTGGACCGGCACCGGCACCAACCGTGCCGCCTTGGTCATTGAATGGAGCGCACCAGAATCCACCTACGGCTCCACCGTGCCCACGCCCATCGCGGATAAATCTCTTGTGTGGGGCTACCGCTTTAATGGCACGGTTTCAGCCGAACAGATGTTTATCGCTGTCATGGCGGCGGATCCACGCCTTTACTCCGTGGTAAGCATCCATCCGGTATATGGACTGGGGCTTTATGGTATCGGTTATCACCTTGGCGGCGGTGATGGCACCGGAATAACCGATGGCACGAACATCAATTATTTCTCGAAGGGATTGTTGACCAACGCCACCGTGGATCCAGATTCGGCGGCCCCGGTGAACACGAACGACTTGTTTTGGAGCGGATGGTATGGCCCTAGCTGGGAACTTTGGACCGAACAGGGCGATGCGGGTGGTTTCCTGAATTGCCCCGTGCGTGGCATCGGTGACTTTTGGATCCCGGACAACGCCAACAACCCGGATTCGCTGGGCGTTCATGGCCAATGGGAATTCAACTGGGGTATCAGCAGCCGGCAACTTACCAACGGCTCGTGGATTGGACTCACCGTCGCTGCCGGCGAATTTGAATACGACACCGTCTCGCCCTATTTCGTGCACAAACACGCGCCGGCTTTGCCGGATCCAAGCATCACTGCGCTGGTCAAAAACCTGACTGGTAATCTCCAAAGCGGCCGGTGGCAGGCTCAATTCCTGAGCTGCACCAATTGGCTGTATGCCCTCGACCGTTCGTCGGATTTAAAACATTGGACGACCGTGACCAACTGCATTCCAGGCAACAATGCCAGATTGAATCTTGCCGACCCAGAACCGCCGGCAGCCCAAGCCTTTTATCGCATCCGCGCTGACCAGCCATGACCGACAGGTTTTTCAATCCGGCAGCCTGCCCTTTGTGCGGCGCGGTGAATGAGTGCCAGATCTGTTCGCCCGCCACTTACAAGGGCCAGTGCTGGTGCGCGCAGGAGGAGATCGATGGCGCGCTCCTCGCGCGGGTGCCGGAAAATTTTCGAAATCGCGCGTGCATCTGTCGGAATTGCATTCGCAGTTTTCAATTGAGCCGTGAATTATTGCAACGGGATTCCGTTCACCCCACCCGCCGCGCGCCGGGTTTTACCCTGATTGAATTGCTCGTGGTCATCGCCATTATCGCCGTCCTGTCGGCGATGTTGTTACCGGCACTGGGCAAAGCCAAGCAAACCGCCCAGCGTGCCGATTGCATGAGCAACCTCCGCCAATTGGGTGTCGCCGTGCAATTATATTGGGATGACAATAACGGAAACGGATTTCCGCTCTGGACCAGCGCCAACATGAAAGGCAAGACTTGGTGGTTCGGCTGGTTGGAGGCGGGTATCGATGGCCAGCGAGCGTTTGATTTATCCTCCGGCGCATTGTTTCCTTATTTGCATGGCATTGATGTGCGGCTTTGCCCGGTGCTGAATCAGGCGGCCAATCCGCAGTTCAAACCAAAAGGTACCAACACCATTTTCAGCTACGGCTGTAATCGTTACCTCTTCGGCAGCCCCGCTCAGCCGTCGATAAACGTCAAACGGATTAGTCGCCCCACGGAAACCGCTGTGTTTGCTGACGCGGCCTCGGTCGACGATTTCCTCCAAGCCGACGCTGAGGTGAAAGAGTGGTATTACCTGGATTTGCAGACTAATTACGCCAGCGCTAACAATTATCCGAATGCCCACTTCCGCCACGCGCAAAAGGCAAATGTGACGTTCGCCGACGGCCATGTAGGTTTGGAGCAGGCCATCGAAGGTTCTTATGACAAGCGAATGCCAAGCCAATTCATCGGTCAGCTACGCCCGGAAATTTTAACCATCCCTTGAGTTTATTGAATTGATTCGGATTTTTGTTGTCAGCCAAACAATACGAAATACGAACCATTTGATATCAGCGTCACGGCGGATTTAAAACTACATCCGCAGCATTAATTTTAAAGCTTCACATTTCGTTTTAAAAGACGACTCCTCGCTAGGCGGCGGCGCGTCTGTAATGTGCCGGGGTTGCCTCCGGTATTAAGAAATCTGCCGTTAGGCCGGAGAAATTTTCAGGCCAGCGGCCAAATGTTTGTCCGCAAATTTTTCCACGCGCGGCCACGCATTCTCTGCCGTCAAGTCGCCCAAGCAGAATGCTTTTGAGAAGCGGCAGTAATCTGAACACGGTTTGTATGGGCAGGATTTCCCCTCAAATTTTTCTGCCTCGGGATGCATGGGGGCAAACCATTCGGGCAAGGATGGGCCGTAAAGCGTAAATGTCGGCACGCCGCAGATGGCCGCCAGATGGCCGGGACCGGAACAGTTGCCGATAAAGATGCCGGCGCGATCGATTTGGGCGAACAATTCGGTGACGGTTTTGGGGCAGATGGCATTTTCGCTGCGGCTGTGCCACCAATCGAGCTGGTTGGAGTCGCAGGCAATCTGCACGGTGATATTTTTCCGCCGCAGGCGCATGGCTACTTGCTGGAAATAATCCAGTGGCCAAACCCGTGCCGGCAGCCGGGCCCCGCTGTGAAGCAACGCCACGGACGACAGAGTGCGGGATGGCGGCACGATTTCCTCGCGCGACGGCAAGGTCAACCCCAGCGCGTGGCCGGCAACCCGCCAGAATTCGCTCCGGTGGGCCAGCGGACTGGGGCGGGTAAGTTCCTGGGTCAGATATCGGGCGCTTTTGAGGCGTGAAAAGCCGATCCGTTCCGTGGCGCCGATGATTTTTAACACCCAATGATCGCGCGGATCCCAGCGGGCTGAAACGGCGTAATCAAAATGTTGTGCCGACAAGAAGTTTTGCAACCGCAGCATCTCCTGCCACGGCCACTGCCAGAGATGGTATTTCGCGTGAAAAGCAGTCCACGGCGCAATGAACGGCACCACTTTCACCTCTGGCCAGAGTCGCGGGGCGAGTTCCAATGCGAACGGTTTGGCGAGCAGTGTAACTTCAAATTTTTCCGTCGCGGCGCGCAGAAATGGCGTGGCGATAACAAGGTCGCCAAGACCCCATAATTCGAGGACGAGCAATCTGGGTTTCACGATGGTTCAGGCGGCTCGTGGTTGCGGTAACGGTTTGATGCGCTGCATGGTGGCTGGCTTGGCCTGCGGACGGCACACCCCCCAGTTTAAGGCGACACTTAACCCCGCCAATTTGGCAAAAGTGCCAATGTCATTTTGAAAGGCACCAAAGATGAAAAGAAAAATAATGACCGCAGTGATGCAATTGGCTAATAGGAAAGCATTGATCGTATGCAATTCAGGGTCACCATACCGATAGTTCCGATAGAGTAACCACAAAGTTGCTGACACGAGCCAGATCATGCCGATGGCTCCCCAGATGCCGAATCCGATTAATGTGGACAATGGGCCACTATGAAAATCACTCGAGAGAGCTAGGGCTTGCTGCGAGGAGTCCAATTGCGCTGCCGCGTTAGCTTGACCTCCGCCGAAAGCCCCGCCGCCCATATATTCCCAATCCGCCTCCGAAAAAGAGTAGCCTTTGCCCAGCAGTAGATATTGTGGTATCTGTGGCAGGAGGGCTCGCCATATCTTTAAACGCCACTCCGTTGAACCTTCGGTGTCCATTCGCACCTCTGAATTTATGTTTACAAAAGGCAGAACCGCCAGACTCCGCTGCATCACCTTGGGCAGATGTCCGGCAAAAGGCACGACCAATGCGCATGCCATTGTCCCTGCCAGCAGAAATACGAAAAGCAATTTGGTCCGGTGCAAGCGCTCTAAAAAAAATAGAATAATAAAAATCAGCAGAAAATTAATCAATACACTGCGAAACCCGCCTAGCTGTGAGGCCATCACCAAAAAGCAAAACGCCGGGAATCGCCAAATATTCCCGCCGAAGAATATTCCCCGTATCCCATGCCTGGCCAACATCCAGAAAAGAACCGCACTGCAGCCGCTGGAAATCAACCCGAAACGGATGATCCTAATGTCGGCATCACTTTGAAAAGCCGCTGACGAGGGCGGAATCAGCAGGCCGATGTAATTGAACGGCTGCGGAAGCATTGGTCCAATATCGCCAAAAATGTTCAAGGTTGCTGAAAAAAAGTATAGAAATATATATAAGTTGCGTTTATTTTTTGGAATTCCCCGGCTAACGAGAGCAAAAAACATTGCGATGCCGGTAAAACAATAGACATATTTCTTACCGCCGCCCCCTGCTGATCCCAACTGGTGAAAACCGATGCCGCCGGTCAATTCCATGGTAAGGAGAATGGTTCCAAGCAAAAACATTAATGGCACCGTCATAGTCGGCACACTGATAAACCGCCGGCTGCTGCTTAAAGTCCGCTCAACGATCGCAATAGATAAGCTTAAGACCACAACGGCCTGCCACAATGGCGGCCGGGTCGGCAGAAAGAACAAGCTTATTGGACACCCAAGTCCAAAAATCAGAATAGGATAGTGCCATTTGATAAAAATTGGCGATATCAAAGCGGCCAGTACAAAAGTCAGAAATCCCAATGTTCCATAGTCCAACGGGTTGGTAAGAAGATACCCAACAAAAATCGCCAACGGAATGCAGATCGCATAAGTGATCAGCATCTTCATCGCGGCGGCGGGATTCGTCATGGCTTAATATAAAATTTTTGAAACCACAATATGCCATGCCACACAAGTCCACCGCAAACTGAATTATAAAATGTAATTTTTAAAAATATAACCCAACCAACATGTGGTGCGCGCGAGAGGACTTGAACCTCCAATCCTTGCGGAACCAGATCCTAAGTCTGGCGTGTCTGCCATTCCACCACGCGCGCAACCTCAATCAAAACATTATTCTACGGTCACGCTTTTGGCAAGGTTGCGGGGTTTGTCCACGTCGCATCTGCGGGCGACAGCGATGTGATAAGCGAACAATTGCAGCGGCACGCTGGCGAGTATCGGATTCAGCAAATCAAGAGTTGCCGGCAGGTAAATCACATCGTTCGCCACCTTCCTGATCGCCTTGTCGCCTTCGCTGGCCAGCGCGATGATCGGGCCTTTACGCGCCCGAATCATGGCGAGATTTGCCATCGTCTTGTCATACATCGCATCCTGCGGCACGAGGAAAACCGTCGGGGTTTTGTCATCTATCAAGGCAATGGGTCCATGCTTCATCTCCGCCGCTGAATAGCCTTCGGCATGAATGTAGGAGATTTCCTTCAATTTCAGCGCGCCTTCCAGCGCGATGGGGAACGTATAGCCGCGGCCCAGAAAAAAGAAATCGTCCGCTTTGGCATACTTCTTCGCGAGCTTTTTCAGCAAATGGTTTTGTGTCAGTATTTTTTCAATCTGCTTCGGCAACGCCTCCAGTCCGCGCAAGACGTCCAAGGCGCGCTTGGCGGAAAGATGGCGCATCCGCCCCAAATGCACGGCGAGCAGCGTCAAAATCGTGATGGTGGAAACGAATGCCTTGGTCGAGGCGACGCCGATCTCCGGCCCGGCATGCATGTAAATGCCGCCGTCGGATTCGCGGGCGATCGTGCTGCCGACGACATTGACGATGGCCAGCGCACGATGACCGCGCCGCCTGGCTTCGCGCAGCGCGGCGAGCGTGTCGGCCGTCTCACCGGACTGCGATAACACCAGCAGGACGGTGTTTTTATCTAGCGGACAGTTCCGGTAACAAAATTCGTGCGCGAACTCCACCTCGACCGGCAGTTGCGCCAGCTCCTCGATCAAATATTCACCGACGAGCGCTGCATGCCAGCTCGTGCCGCTGGCGGCAATGACGATGCGGTCGATGCCGCGCAGTTCGGCGGCCGTCATGTTCAAGCCGCCGAACTTGGCCGTCGCACCCTCAAAATCCAGCCGCCCGCGCAGCGCGTTCAGCACTGTTTGTGGCTGCTCGTAAATTTCCTTGAGCATGAAGTGCGCGTGTTTGCCGCGGGCCGCGTCCTCCTGAGAAAATTCCAAATTGCTAATCTGGACATTGGCTGTGTCCGCGCCGAGATTAAAAACCTCGAAACCTTCCGGGGTGACGGTCGCCACGTCGTAATCGTTCAGATAAACGACTTTTTTGGTGTGGGCGACGATGGCGTTGGCATCGCTGGTCAAAAAATTCTCATCTTTGCCGATCCCAATGGTGAGCGGCGAACCGCGGCGCGCACCCACAATCGTGTGTGGAAAATCCGCGCAGATGACCGCGAGTCCGTAGGTGCCGATGACTTCGCGGAGCGCGTCGCAGACGGCTTGGGTGAGCGTGTCGCCCTTTGGCGGCTGGTGGGGCGAGGCCCCCGGCGAGCCGCTGCCATTCGTTGCTTTCGGCTCGCGAGGACGCTCGTCCCACCAGCTTTTAGCAAGTCGCTTCTCGTAATAGTCGCCGATGAGGTGCGCGAGGATTTCCGTGTCCGTGTCCGATTTGAACTTGTGACCAGCTTGAATCAACTTCTGCTTGAGCAAGTCGTAGTTTTCGATGACTCCGTTGTGGACGACGGCAATCTTGCCGGAAGCGTCAAGGTGCGGATGGGAATTTTTGTCCGACGGAGCGCCGTGCGTAGCCCAGCGTGTGTGGGCAATGCCGAGATTGCCGGCGACGGGATCGGCTTTAAGCAGACGGGCAATACCTTCGTCAATTTTGCCGAGTTTTTTTCGGACGGCCAGATTTGCTTTGTCCAAAACTGCTACGCCCGCGCTGTCGTAGCCGCGATATTCCAGCCGCCGCAGTCCTTCCAGCAGGATGGGCGAGGCCGCTTTTTTTCCGACATATCCGATGATTCCACACATAAAACGTTTAACCGTAGATTTCGCAGATGAACGCAGATTTTAAGGGCGCAGAAAATGTCTGCGAAAACCGGCGCAATCTGCGGAATTATTGGCAGTTTAAAACCCACTCTGCCATTTCTGCCAAATTATTGACCGCCACCGCGCTGGTAATCGCAGTCGGCGACAATTTTTCTTCCTCCGCTCCGTAGCCCGTGCGGACGAGTATGCTTTTTTTGACACCGGCATTCCAGCCGCATTCGAGGTCAATTAACTTGTCGCCGACCATGAAGCTTCCCGCGAGATTCAAATCAAACTCGTCCCGCGCATCGAATAAAAACTGCGGTGACGGCTTGCGTCCGCGGCTGGGCTGGTCGGGGGCCTCGGGGGCGATATAGGTTTTTTCAAAACGCACACCGTCGCGGGCGAGGTCGGCGCAGACGCGGTTGTTCACGCGCTCCGCATCGGCCAGAGTGTAGTAGCCGCGCCCGATGCCGGACTGGTTCGTGACGATGATGAGCTTGAAACCCGCGTTCACCAGCCTTTTTAACGCCGGACCGGCGCCGGGAAAAATCTCCACCTCCTCGGGTCGGTGCAGGTAGTTTTTTTCGACGATGAGCGTGCCATCGCGGTCGAGAAATACAGCGCGGTTCATGATGCGGACAAATTGTGAGGGGTTTGCGGCAAGAATGGAATTGAATTTTTCCCCAATGCGGGCACTATGCGCCCATCTCACGGTCATCAACTTAATATTCAAAATATGAGCGTTAAAGGCAGACTTGGAATTTTGGTCGGCGGTGGTCCGGCACCCGGACTGAACGGCGTCATCTCGGCGGCCACCATCGAGGGCATCAATCAAGGCTACGAAGTCATCGGCTTTCGCGATGGCTTCAAATACATCGCGCAAGGCGACACCACGCAGATCAAGCCTCTGTCCATCCGCGACGTGAAGGACATCCACCTCAAAGGCGGCTCGATCCTCGGCACCGCGCGTACGAACCCGACCAAGTCGACGGAGCAGATGAACAACATCTTCACCGTGTTCGAAAAGCTCGGCATCACCGCGCTGGTAAGCATTGGCGGTGATGACACGGCGTTTTCCGCCAGCTACGTGGCCAAATACAGCCAGGGAAAAATCAAGGTCGCGCACGTGCCCAAGACGATTGACAACGATTTGCCGCTGCCCGGCACCGCGCCGACGTTTGGCTATGAAACCGCCCGCCACTACGGCGTGCAACTGGTCCGCAACTTGATGGAAGACGCGCGCACCACGTCCCGCTGGTATCTCATTGTCAGCATGGGCCGCGCGGCGGGCCATCTCGCGCTGGGCATCGCCAAGGCGAGCGCCGCCACGCTCGCCGTCATTCTGGAGGAATTCCGCGGCCGCCCGGTCACGGTGGATGAAATCTGCGACATCATCATCGGGTCCATCATCAAGCGCAAAGCCGAAGGTTCCAAATACGGTCTGGTGGTGCTCGCGGAAGGCTTGATTGAAGGCATCGGCGAAAAAGGCCTGCTCGCCGCGCTGCCGGAAGGCCAGCTCCAGCATTTTGGCAAAATCATCCGCGATGACCACGGCCATCTGCGCCTGGGCGAAATCGAGTTCGGCCGGCTGATGAAAGAGCTCTTGACCCAGCGGCTGGAAAAGCTCGGCATCAATATGGCTTTCATTGACAAGGATCTGGGCTATGAACTCCGCTGCGCCGACCCCATTCCGTTTGACGCCGAATACACCCGCGACCTCGGCTATGCGGCGGTAAAATTCCTTCGCTCGACTGAGGCGGAAAAATATGGTGCCATCATCAGCTTTGTGGATGGCAAGATGAACCCGCTGCCCTTCGACGACATGCTGGACCCCAAGACTGGCCGCATGCAGAACCGCAAGGTGAATGTGGACGGCGAAGCCTTTGAATGCGCGCAGGCTTACATGATCCGGCTCGAACGCGAGGACTTTGAGGACGCCAAGCAGCTCGCCAAACTCGCCACTGTCGTCAAGCTGACGCCGGAACAATTCAAAGCCCGCTTCGGCTACCTTGCCGGCGTGAAGTAAAATCAAAGGCATGGACGGCGGCGGGTGTATTTTCCCGCCGCTGTTTTTCATTCGCGTCGGGCGAGATAAAAACAGCCGTCAGAAGCCAATCGTCGGCAGCCTCTCCTCGCTAAATTGCCCTGACTCTTTCGTGTATTTGGTGTATTTCGTGGTGACAACATGAAACCGCTCGCGGACTGTAAACTTTACACCTTTGTTGACACGGCCTACCTGTATGGCCGCGCGCCCGAGCTGGTCGCGCAGCAGCTCTGCGACGGCGGCAGCGACCTCATTCAGCTTCGCGCCAAAAATTCTTCACCGGATGAAATCCGCGCCCTGGCGGAAAAGATTTTGCCCGTCACATGCCGGGCCAACGTTGGTTTCGTCATCAACGACCATCTGGAAATTGCGCGCGAAATCGGCGCGGACATCTGTCATCTCGGCCAGGAGGATTTTTTTGACGCCGGGCACACGCACGTTGACCAGCTTAAAACTGATAAATCAAAACTTAAAATTGGTCTGTCCACGCACGCGCCGGTCCAGGCGCAACGCGCTCTCGATGCGGGGGCGGATTACATCGCCATCGGGCCGATTTACGCCACCGGCACCAAGCCGGCAGCCAAGCCGGTGACGCTCGAATACGCACGCTGGGCGGCGATGAATGTGAATGTCCCGTGGTTTGCCATTGGTGGCATCAATTTGCAGACGCTGGAGGCTGTGCTGGCGGCTGGGGCGCAAAGAATCTGCGTTGTTTCCGCCATCCTCAATGCGCCGGATGTGGCCAGAGCTTGCTCGGAATTTCGGAACCGACTGACGTGAAAACGGCAAGCCAGCTCAAAGGTTGAAAATCAGTAGCAGGAAAAACTTACTTGCGGAAACGGCGTCCCGCCAGCAAGACCCCAAAGCCGCCGGCTAACAGCATCCAAGTCTGCGGTTCGGGTATGGTGACGATCGTCAAGCCCCAGCTTACGAGGGTGGTTTGGCCGCCGCCTGATGCCAGATCGGCGATAAACAAAGTCCAGTCACCGTTCGGAATTGTGCTGGCAAAAAGGTCGAAATTAGCCGTGGTCGCCGCCGTATCGAAAATGTTGGGAGCTGAACCAGGACTGATGTTGCGTCCGTCCGGAGCCCAGATTCCAGTTAATTGCCCGCCCAAGGTGTTGGTAACATCTTGATAGAAATGAATGTTTGGGGAGCCGGAACTTAAGGTGATATTGAAACCCGCATCGCTGTAGGAAAAAGCGTTGGAGCTGCTCATGCCAACGCGGTTCAGCAAAACGGCGAAACCGCCTTGCGGGCCAAGCAAATAGGCATATAAGTCGCCATTAAACCCGCCGGTAATATCAAGATTCACCTGAATGCTGCTGATGACGTTGGTAAGGCCGGAAACCGTGGTTGTAGAAACCAACCCAACCGGATTACCGTCGGGAATCGTTGAATTAACGTTGTTTGTGTAAGTTTGCCCGCGCACAACACTGCCAAAGGTCAACCCCCAGCCCAAAAGGGCGAGAATCCCCAGCTTCGTCGTTTTAAAAATCGGTTGCACGTGCTACTTAAAACTCAATCTATCCACAGATAATTGCTTATATGCTCGTCCATTAAGCAAACCGTTTCAAGCAAGAAAATGAAATTAGTTCTGAAAGCAATGTTACTTTTGCGTTACGGGAGCATTTTGTTGCCCATTTGATGCTTTTTTACACATTTCCTCGACAGCCGCCCCCGGAAAATTAAAATCCCGCCCATGGCTAAACCTACCCTACTCGTTCTCGCCGCCGGCATGGGCAGCCGCTACGGCGGTCTCAAACAGATTGATCCTGTCGGCCCCCACGGCGAGACCATCATTGATTACTCCATTTTTGATGCGATGCGCGCCGGCTTCGGCAAGCTCGTGTTTGTCATCCGCAAGGACATCGAGCAGCAATTCCGTGAAATCGTCGGCGCGCGCTTCGAGCAGCGCATCGCCGTGGAATACGTTTATCAGGAACTCGACAAGCTGCCTGCGCCCTACCAATTGCCCCCCGGCCGCACCAAACCGTGGGGCACGACGCACGCCATTCTGATGGCCGAAGGCGTGGTGAGGGAAAATTTTGCCGCCATCAACGCCGACGATTTTTACGGCCAGCAGGCTTACAAAGTTCTTGCCCAACACTTGAATTCCGGTGCGCCGGACTACGCGATGGTCGGTTTCATTTTGAAAAACACCCTGTCCGCCCACGGCAGCGTGGCGCGCGGCGTATCGCGCGTGGATGCCAATAATTATCTCACGCACATCGTCGAGATGATGAAGATTGAGCCGGATGGCAGCGGCGCGAAGAACACCGAGGCCGACGGCAAGCTCACCAAGCTCACCGGCGACGAGGCGGTCTCGATGAATTTCTGGGGCTTTACGCCCGCGCTGTTCCCGCAGCTCCGCGTGGAGTTCGAGAAGTTTTTGGCGAAGGCCGGCGGCGAGCAGAAATCCGAGTGCTACATTCCCGCCACCGTGGGCAATCTCGTGACCAGCGGCCGCGCCAGGTGCAAGGTGCTGCGCTCGGCCGATTCGTGGTTTGGCGTGACCTACCGCGAAGACCGGCCAACGGTCGTCGAAAGCATCCGCCAGCTGATTGCCAAGGGCGATTATCCGGAAAAGCTTTGGGCGTGAGAAACCGCGCGCAGCTTATTCCTCGGTGCGGAGTTTGTATTGATGCTCATCAAACATCTATATTTTCAGCTGGGAAAACCTTATGCGCAGCTATAATTTAATCACTCTGGTCTGCATTGGCGCGGGTTTGCTGCTCGCGTTTTCTGCCGGGGCGCAGACCACCAATACGCCCGCAACCATCATCGAAAATCTCGAGCAGCAAACGGGCACCGTCATCGTCAAAGGTTTTAGCGTGGTGGGCAGTGTTGCTATCGGCAATGCAACCATCACCGTCCGCAATAAGGTGTCCCGCGACATCGGGCATGGCCGGATAACTTACGCCATCGCGGTTGGTTTCAGCGGCAGCAGCACCGACGGCGGTAGCCCGCCGGACAGTTTAATTCCCAAAAAAACTCTCGTGATTGATGGCGACGAGTTGGATTCGCTTGTCAACAGCATGGATTACATAGAAAAAATCACTTATGATGTGACCCCGCTCACCGGATTCGAGGCCAGCTATGCCACCAGATCCGGCCTGCGTTTCATCGCCCACAGTGACCGGCGGCAGGGTGGAATACAGATGTTTATCCAGTTTGGTGACACTTCACGCATTCAGTTGAACTCAACCCAGTTGACGCTGCTTCGGAACGTGATCACGCAGGCGAAAGCGGCGCTCGACGTGATTAAATAGTTTTTCGCACCACGCTGTCGCGCTGCGCCCAGTCGGGATTCGAATCCGGAAAATCCAGGTTGTAATTTAGTCCCCGGCTTTCCGGCCGCATCAGCGCGCAGCGCACGATCAGTTCTGCCACCGTCGCGATGTTGCGCAACTCCAGCAGGTCGGCGGTCACGATGAAATTCCAGTAATATTCCTGAATTTCCTGCTGCAAGTTCGCCAGCCGCGATTGCGCGCGTTGCAGCCGCTTGTTCGTCCGCACGATGCCGACGTAATCCCACATCAGCCGCCGGATTTCGTCCCAGTTGTGCGCGACGACGACCAACTCATCCGCATTCGTCGCATTGCCGGATTGCCACACCGGGATTTGTTGAATGTTGAATGTTGAATGTTGAATGTTGAATGTTTTCTCCGCCGCGCGATGCGCGCAAACCAGCGCCTCCAGCAGCGAATTGCTCGCCAGCCGGTTCGCGCCGTGCAGCCCGGTACAGGCCGCTTCGCCGACGGCGAACAGCCCGGCGATGTCCGTCCCGCCGTCCACATTCGTCACCACGCCGCCGCATTGATAATGTGCCGCCGGCACGACGGGAATCGGTTCTTTCGTGATGTCGATGCCGTAGCGCAGGCAGGTTTGGTAAATGTTCGGAAACCGCTCGATGATAAATTTGGCCGGCTTGTGCGTGATGTCCAATTGCACGCAGTCCGCGCCGGTTTTTTTCATCTCGCTGTCAATCGCCCGTGCCACGATGTCGCGCGGGGCGAGGGATTTCATCGGGTGAACGGCGTCCATGAATTCCTTGCCATCGAGCGTTTTCAAAGTGCCACCCTCGCCGCGCACGGCTTCGCTGATGAGAAATGATTTCGCCTTCGGATGATACAGGCACGTCGGGTGGAACTGCACGAACTCCATGTTCGCGATGCTCGCGCCGGCACGATATGCCATCGCCACGCCGTCGCCAGTCGCGATGTCGGGATTCGTGGTGTAGAGATAGACTTTGCCGCAGCCGCCGGTTGCCAAAACGGTGATGGGCGCGGAAAAAGTCACGACCCGGTTACCCTTCTTGTCAAAAACGTAAGCGCCGAGGCAGCGATTCTCTCCCACATAGCCGAGCTTTTGGCTGGTGATCAAATCAATGGCGACGTGGTTCTCAAAAATCTCGATGTTTGGTGTCCGCGAAACGGCCGCCAGCAAGGCCCGTTCAATTTCCCGTCCGGTCACGTCCTTGGCGTGAAGTATCCGCCGCTTGGAATGACCGCCTTCGCGCCCTAGATCCAGTTCGCGGGAGCCGTCCTCCGAGCGCTGTTCGGTTTCAGAAAATCTCATACCCAGCTCGATCAATTCCGCGATGCGCGCCGGGCCTTCCTCGACGATCGTGCGCACGACGCTTTCCTTGCATAGCCCCGCGCCGGCCTCCAGCGTATCGCGGACATGCAGCTCGAAAGAATCTTCCTTGCTGGTCACCGCCGCGATGCCGCCCTGCGCGTAGTTGGTGTTCGATTCGGCGCGGTCTTTTTTGGTGACGATCGCCACGCGGCCGCGCGGGGCGACCTGCAACGCGAAGGTCAGCCCCGCGATGCCGCTGCCGAGGATGAGATAGTCGAATTGTTTCACGTTTTTCTATCCAGCCTTGGAGCTTATTTGGTTTGAGGGGATAACTTGACTACCCGCACGCTCCCGTCGGCGATATCAGCGGGAAGCGACACCGTGATGGTGCCGCCGCTGACCGGCTCCGGTCCGAGGGCGATCTCCGCAAGCTGGAACATGGGGGCATTGTTGTGGACGTCCAAAAACTCGAGCCGATAGCAGGCATAGGCGGTGCGGTTGGAAAAGGTGAAGGTTCTGGGGGAAAACCGCTTCTCCCAGACGGTTTCATCTTTCCGTTCGTCGAGTTGCGTCCAATTGGAGCCATCGTTGGACCCGAGGAAGCGCCAAGCTTGGGGATCGCGATCCGGCATGTCATTCGCCGAGGTCAAGGTATAGGAAGTGACCGGAGGACGTTTGCCGACCACCGCAGCCTGCCAGATGATGGGAAACCTTCCGCCATGGGGCAGACACCATTTGCTCGAGGTATCTTCATCGACGGAGGATTCCACACCTTGCGCCCCATTTCCCTTGTGCCCGCTCGGGCTGCCGACTTTCAGGCTCGTCTCCGGCTGCGTTGGGGAAAAACCGCCATCCATTTTGACGGGCAATTCCCGGGCATCGCCCAGTATCCGCGCCTGATAAGGACCGGGATGCCGGATGCCGGAGAGGGAGGCGGATGTGAGTTCTTTTTTGCCTTTCCAGTCGGGCACCAGATACAGATAACGGATGTCGCCTTTGGAACTTGCCGGCACAGAAGCGGCTTCTTTGCCCTGCAAGGCACGAGTGCCATAGATGGATTCACTATTGATTTTCATCCAAGCGGATAGTTTTTCCAGATTTACATAGGCATCGGGGGGCAGATCGCCGGTCATCATCGGACCGATATCCAAAAGGTTGTTGATTCCGGCGGCGCGGCAACGCACCAGCTCTGTCAGGACATTGTTTAATGGACGGAATGGTTTTTGGGTATACGACCAGTTTATTGCCCAGCAAGAGCATAGTTCACCCCATTCGTCGGCCTTCAAATGGAGGCCGTCGGGCAGTTTCCCTTCGGGTGTGATGAAGTCGGCGTGTCCGTGAAACCGCGGATTGATGACTATGTCCGGTTGGAGCTGGCGGATGCGCTCAATCGGCATGATATCCCCGCGTTCAAGACACGAAGGCGCACCATCAAACCAGATCAGGTCAATTTTGCCGTAATTCGTGAGCAGCTCGGTAATCTGGCCCCGGACCATATCGACCACGGCTTGATTGTGGGTTGTGATTTCTTCGGGCGTGTGCTTGAGCGGGCGGGCCTCGTGATCGGGCCCTAGTTCCGGTAATTTGCCTGCATATTTCTTGGCGGTTTTGGAATACATGAAATTCATGTAATCACGGTCGAAATGCCAGTCCGGGCCGGAAAAATAGAGTCCCACCTTCAAACCAACAGTGCGGCAGGCCGTGACATATTCTTTCACCAAATCCCGCCCGTTCATCGGGGTATCCTTCGTGTTGAACCCGCCGTAGGCGGAAGGCCACATGGCAAATCCGTTGTGGTGTTTGGTGGTCAACACCGCATAAACGAATCCGGCTTCCTTCGCTTTCTTCAGCCAGACTTCCGGATGAAAATTAGCGGGGTTAAATTCCTTCGCCAGCGCCCAGTATTGATTCGGGGTGATCTGAGGTTTTTTCCCGTCCAGATTATAGTCCTGCTCCCGGATAATACGGGCAAACTCGGCGGGGTCAGCTTTGATTGTTTTTGGGGTGGCGGCCCAAAAAATACCTGTGCCTGCAATCATCGGCCATGAGGTCTCGAGGCTGCGGACGGAAGCTTCATCCCAATGGATGAAAAGGCCCAGCCCGGCCTCCGGAAACCATTGGGCGCCGGGACGCTGGGTGTGCTGATTGTTTTTCTTAACTTCAACGACACCGATCCCGGCGTGTTGGCCATTTACCTCCTGATTATCTCCCAAGGCAGTGGACACCATCAGGGCCCAACAGCCAACAAAGGAAATAAGATGGATCGTATTACGCATGATTAAACCAGAGAGGCCAGAGCGGCAGAAAAGATAAATGGAAACAGATGCATCAATAATGGTTAATCTAACTGCCACAAAGACATTCAACAACTCCGTTTTATGAAGCAATCTATTTTTCAGCGGAGGCCTAAAGTTGCGCATTGTCTATCAACCGCGTCTTTCCAAAATAAACCGCCAGCGCCATGTGCGCGCCGCGTTTCACCTGCGCGACCGGGAGCAAGGTTTCGGGATCAAAAAACTCGATGTAATCCAGCCGCGCCAGCGGCGCGGCGGTGATGAATCGCCGCAAATCCTCTTTCAACTTCGCAGCGGATAAGGATTTCTTCACCACCGCATTTTTCGCCGCCTGCAACGCGTGAAACAGAATCACCGCCTGCGCCCGTTGTTCGACATCGAGATATTTGTTCCGCGAACTCATCGCCAAACCATCCGGCTCCCGGTGCGTCGGCGCGACGATGATCTGCACCGGGAAATTCAAATCGCTCACCATGCGTTTGATGATGGCCGCCTGCTGGAAATCCTTCTGGCCAAAAACGGAAACGTCCGGCAGCACGAGGTTGAACAGTTTGGCCACGACTGTCGTCACGCCGCAAAAATGCACCGGTCGCGCCGCGCCTTCCATCCCGCGACCCAGATTTTCCTCGACGACGTAGGTGCTGAAAGATTTCCGATTTCCGATTTCCGATTTCCGGTTTTGCCGCCCCGGATACATTTCCGTGTCGCTTGGGGTGAAAACAATGTCCACGCCCACGGCGTGGCACATTTTCAAATCCCGTTTCAAGTCGCGCGGATATTGGGCGAGGTCCTCGGTCGGCGCGAATTGGGTGGGGTTGACGTAGATGCTCACGACCACGACACCTTTTTTGCCGACCCGCTGACGTGCTTCGCGCACCAGGCTCAAGTGACCGGCGTGCAGATAGCCCATCGTCGGGACAAAACCGATTTTTACTCCGGCGCGTTTCCAGCGCCGGGCGAGTTTTTGCATCGCGGCAACCTTCGGGACAATTCGCATGGGCTTGGTTTAATCGAATTTGGTGGTGATTTCACGAAATAAAAACGCCGCATCGGAATCCGATGCGGCGTTGTCCCCCACCCGAAAATCTATTTAAACCTTGGCGTACAGATGAGTGTGCTTGCTGCACGACTCATTGGTCGGGGCATCCGGCACGCGTTCGTTTGGTTGCACAATGTTGTTTGCCAGCATCCACGCCTCCACCTCGTCGCCGCTGATGTCGGGCAGCATCTGGCCGTTAATCTCGACGCATGGACTGAGCGTCTGGCCGCTCTTCTCAATCATTTCCGCGCGCTGGGCAGGGTTGTTGATGATGTCGCGATCCTCATATGGAAGGTCGTATTTTTTGAGGATGGCGCGCACGCCATTACTCCAGCCGCAAGTCGGCTTTAAATAGGCAATAATTTTCGGTTGGCTCATAGGTTTGCAAAAATTGGTTATCGAATGGCAAGATAGTGCCACGTCAAAGCGGGGAGTGCAAATGTTTTTGGCAACTATGAATCAGGTCAATCCACCGCCGCCTGCCCGTGAGGTGATTTGCGTCAGACGACGAATTCTAATTCCTGCCGGTGTGTAATCAGCCCGCGCTCAAAGGCCTGGCCGAGGAAGCGGCGGATGGATTCGCGGCCCTGGTCGCCGTAGTCGAGCGTCCAATGGTTGACATACATGCCGACGAATTTGTCCGCAAGGTCACGTCCCATGTCGCGCGCGTATTGCAAGGCGTGCAGGACCGCTTCCGGGCGATGGTCGAGGCTGAACTGTATGCTCGCCGTGAGGATGTCGGAAATCTGCTTGCGCGTGGCGGGGTCAAATTTCTTGTGGATCACATTGCCGCCGAGGGGCAGGGGCAGACCGTCGTTTTGCTGGCCCCACCAGACGCCCAGATCCTCGCACACGACAAGTCCTTCGTTTTGGTAGGTCAACTGGCCTTCGTGGATGATGAGGCCGATTTCCGCCGCACCATTTTTCACGGCGGCAAAAATCTGGTCGAAGGGCACGACGACGAAATTGAAATCCTTCGCCGGCTTGCCCAGCCATAGCTGCAGCGCCAGAAACGCGCTGGTCATGGTTCCCGGCACGGCGATTTTTTTCTTCGCAATTTCTTCGCGGGAAAACCTCTGTTTCGCCACCAGCATCGGGCCATAACCATCGCCCATGCTCGCGCCGCTGGGCAGCAACGCGTATTTGTCCGAAACGTAAGCGTAGGCGTGGATGCTGACGGCGGTGATGTCGAGTTCGCCGCGCGTGGCGCGCTCGTTCAGCGTCTGGATGTCCTGCAAAATGTGCTGGAAACGAAAGCCGTGCGTGGGAATCAAATCCTTCGCCAGCGCGTAAAACATGAAGGCGTCATCCGGATCGGGCGAGTGGCCGAGGGTCAGGTTCGTATGCTGCATTCGCGCAGGTTAAGCCACCCTCCGCCGCGCTGTCACGACGAGAATTTAATCCGGCGTGGTTGGCAAACGGCTTCTGGCTGGCGGCCGATATTTCTATTCAAAGTCGTAAACCACAACTTTCTTTACGAACGGCTTCACACAGTGCGCGATGAATTCCAGATGTTCGGGATGCGTTTGATAGTCGTCTTGCGCCTGTTTGCTGGTGAAAACCGTGTTGAGCGCAATCTGGTAGCTTTGGTCCACGACCGGCCGGTGGCTGCCGGCCATTTTGCCGATGTGAAAATGAATGAGGCCGGGGATGGGTTTGAGAAACTTGTTGGCGCCGGCGATGACCGCATCCGCAGCCTCCGGTTTGGCCGGGTCCGTCCAGAAAATGACAACATGTGAGAACATAGTCCTTTAATTAAACAGCAAAGACGCAAAGGCGCAAAGCAGAATGAAAATTTTCCGCTTCGCGTCTTTGTGTCTTTGTTGTTAAAATTTCCGCATGAGCAAAACCGCATTGTTATTTGCCGGTCAAGGCGCGCAGGTCGTCGGCATGGGCAAAGACCTCGCCGAGAAATATTCGTCCGCCAAGGCGTGGTTCGATCGCGCCAATGCCGCACTGGGCTACGACCTGGCCGGCGTCTGCTTCAACGGGCCGGAAACGGAGCTGACCAAGACCAAGCACGCCCAGCCGGGAATTTTTCTTGTGAGCTGGGTTTGTTTTCAATTGCTCAAGCAACAGGTGCCGGATCTGAAATACGATGCCACCGCCGGTTTGTCGCTCGGCGAATTCACGGCGCTCACGGCGGCGGGCGCGATGAGTTTTGAGGACGGCCTGCGCGTGGTGCGGCAGCGCGGCAAGTTCATGCAGGAAGCCTGTGATGTGACCCAGGGCGGCATGGCGGCGATTATTGGCCTCGACGAAGCCCCGACGCGCGAAGTTTGCGCGGAAGCGGGCGTGGTGCTGGCAAATCTAAATTGCCCCGGCCAACTCGTCATTTCCGGCGCGGCGGAAAAAATCACCAAAGCGTGCGAACTCGCCAAGGCCAAGGGCGCGAAACGCGCGTTGCCGCTGCCGGTGGCGGGAGCGTATCACTCGCCGCTCATGGCGAGCGCCCAGCCTAAGCTCGCCGCTGAACTGGCCAAGGTGAATTTGGTGTCGCCCATGGTGCCGGTGTTTTCCAATGTCACGGCGCAGGCGCACGGCGCGCCGGTCGAGATTTCCGCCAGGCTGGTCGAGCAGGTTTGTGCGTCGGTGCTGTGGGAGACTTCGATGCGCGCGTTGCTGGCGCAGGGTTTTACGCGGTTCATCGAACTCGGGCCGGGCACGGCCTTGAGCGGCTTCATGAAGCGCATTGATAAAACGGCGACGATGCTGAACGTCGCGGACGCGGCAAGCCTGGAAGCCACGGTGAAGGCGCTTTCGCCCTAGCCACAGATTTTTACAGATGAAACACGGATGAAAACCGGCTCGCGAGGATGCTCGCCCACCAAACTTTCAGTGTAAATCTCATGGCTCGAAAATCCAAACCTCCGGGCAAAGAGAAATGGACATGGGACGAATACAATTATCTTTTCCACAACATCTATACTTTGAGGCGGAATGTGTTTCCAATTATAGGCATTCAATCGCATGTAAATGGAATCGATTGCAAAAACATCTACCACGGTCAACCTGTCACCTTCAATTTTTCCTCCATTTTTCATTGCTTCTGAAATGTCTTCACACACTTCAAAGTTGTGAGAAAAATATTCTTTAAGCTTGGCAAAAATCCTCTTCAACTCTTGTTTTTCTTGTTCAAGTTCTTTGCCAATTTTCTGGTTCATTATGCCCAGAAAATCACTCACAGGGCTGTCGCTCGGATCAGTTGTTTCATCCCAAGCCTGTATAATTTCGTGCATTTTCTTTTCAAACTTTGAATAAAAATCAGCGTATTCGTGGGCTTTCTCGGAATATTTGTATTCAAAAACAAAATAGTTTTTTAAGTCGCTAGGTAACGAATCGAAATGCTGAGTGATGATGATTGTGCGAATACGCAGGGCGTGCCTTATTCCTAGTTCGTAGTAAACGTTCGGCTTTGCTCCTGTTAAATCAGCAATTACAAGAGACGAGGAGTCTAAATCCGCAATTATCCCCTTAACAAAATTCCCAGGCTTTGCCGGAGCCGTGAACGGTTTCGCTGAATGGCATAATTACAAAACATGTGTGGGGCGTTTGAGTGGACATATTAAAATAAAAATTCCGCCAACACTTTGATAGTGCTGACGGAACTTTGGCTTTGCAACAATTTTACTTTTTCTTCGCGTGGACTTTCGCCGCGACTTTCAGGCGCTGGCCGTTCAGGCGGATGAAGCCAGTGGCGTCGTCCTGGTTGTAGGCCTTGGTCGGGTCGGCTTCCATCGTGAGGGTTTGTATTTACGGCAACGGGATGTTCTCAACTTTAAACGAAAACGTTTGAACGGCTTCGGGCGTGGCCAGGTGAATCAGCAATTGCGCATCGGCAGGAGCCGGGGAATTGAGCTCGATTTGCCGCATTTCCTGCGAAGTCCAACTGCTGCCGCGCTTGAGCGCCTTGCCGGCGGTGTCCTGAATTTCAATTTCAATAACCCGTTTGTCGGGGTCTTTTACATAAAACATCACGGCGTTCTTGGAGCCCGAAGACATCATGCCGCCGAACATGCCTTTGAACAAATCGCCGAACGCTTCCCCGAGCTTTGCGCCTGGTTCATCATTTTTCTGCGCTTCAAGTTGTTTCTTCTTCGCCTCGTAGCTTTCTTTGGTCAGGTAAATCAACTCGATGCCGTGTTTTTTGAGCGTCGCATTTTGCACCGGCTCGGCGGGATGTTTCAGAAAGTCTTTGATGATCAGCACGCCGCCATTGGCCGGCGTCGGATTGAAAAACTCGACCTCGCCTTCGATAAGTTTGATGACCGTGGCGTTGCGCGATGGATTGAGCAACCGCACATCGGCCTTGAGGGTCGTGCCGCGCTTGTTCGAACCCATCGAACCGAAGGAGTCCGAGTCTTCCGTCCGCGTCAAGTCTCGGCCCAATTCATCTAGGGCCTTTGTCACGCGCACCTTGCGGACACTCGAAGCATCGGCGGCCGCATCGCCCATGAATTTCAATTCCATCTTGCATTCCGAGTTGAACGAGCCGGTGCTGCGATTGTCGGTCACATCGCCAACGCTGGCCTTAATGGCCACCGGTCGCTTGACGGCGTCCTGAGCATGGACCGAGATTGCAAGTGCCAGAGCGGCACCCAGAGTTGCGATAGATTTCATAGTTATTTGGCCTTTCGATTTGTCCCATGAACTTTCGCCGCAACTTTCAGACGCAGGCCGTTCAGGCGGATGAAGCCGGTGGCGTCGTCCTGATTGTAGGCCTTGGTCGGGTCGGCTTCCATCGTGGCGATGTGCGGGTTGTAGAGGCTGACCTTGGACTTGCGGCCGCTGACCATGATGTTGCCCTTGTAAAGTTTCATGCGTACCGTGCCGGTGACGTTCTTCTGCGATTCCTCGACGTAGGCCTGGAGCGCGAGGCGTTCGGGCGCATACCAGAAGCCATTGTAAACCAGCTCGGCATATTTCGGGATGAGCGCGTCGCGCTGGTGCATGACTTCGCGGTCCATCGTGAGCGATTCCATCTGGCGATGCGCAAAGAGCAGGATCGCGCCGCCGGGCGTCTCATATACGCCGCGTGATTTCATGCCGACGAACCGGTTCTCCACCATGTCCACGCGGCCGACACCGTGTTTGCCGCCGATCTTGTTGAGCGTCTTCATCACGCCGAGGGGATTCAGCTTCTTGCCGTTGACCGCGACGCAATCGCCCTTCACGAAATCGAGTTCGACGAATTCGGGTTTGTTGGGCGCGTCTTCGGGCAGCACGGAGAGCGTGGTGAAATATTGGCGGTTCTTGAGGTCGTAGCTGTCATACCACGGGTCTTCGAGGATGCCGGCCTCGTAGGAGATGTGCAGGAGGTTGCGGTCCATCGAATACGGTTTCTTGGCGCTGGCCTGCACGGGAATCTTGTGCTTGGCGCAGTAATCAATCATCTCCTGCCGACCCGGAAATTCGCTGCGATAGCGTTCGTCGCGCCACGGGGCGATGATCTGCAAGTCCGGTGCAAGCGCGGCGGCGGTGAGCTCAAAGCGGACCTGATCGTTGCCTTTGCCCGTCGCACCGTGCGCGATGGCGTCGGCTTTTTCCTTCTTGGCAATCTCGACCATGCGCTTGGCGATGAGCGGACGTGCGATGGAGGTGCCGAGGAAGTATTGGCCCTCGTAAATCGCCCCGGCGCGGAGCATGGGATAGATGAAGTCGCGGGCGAATTCTTCCTGCAAGTTGTCGATGTAAATCTTGGAGGCGCCCGTCTTTATGGCTTTCTTTTCGAGGCCATCCAGTTCCTCTTCCTGGCCGATGTCGGCGCAGAAGCCGATCATTTCGGCGTTATATTTTTCCTTGATCCAGGACATCAGCACCGAGGTGTCGAGTCCGCCAGAATAAGCTAAAACGATTTTCATGTGGCGCACATTAAACCGCGAAGCCGCCCGGAACGCAAAGTGGAAATGGAACGCGACTGGACCGGTCCGGGCGCCGGCTCACTCCCAGCCGTGCATCGAATCGTAGCGGAACGTCATCTCGTTCGTGCTGTAGCCCTTATACCATTTGGCGTGGCCGTCGGCGAACAGGATGTTCTGCCCCTTGCTGTGCGCCTGCCATTCCTGCCACGGAATGCCGTTGGCGGGGCCGCCGACGCAATTCTGCGAGTAATCATCCTTGTCGCAGTCCATCGGATCAAAGTCCAGCGTGTCGCCGGAAAGCACCAGTGCCGAAGGGAACAAAATCCGCTTCACCTCCAACGCCGCCGCCTGATTGCTCGCCGCCACAAAGGCCGCGCGCACGCCGTTGAAATAGTTGAACGGCGACTGGGTGGCCGCCGTCAGCAGCTTGTTCGCCGGGCAGCGATAGACGTTCGTGTTGAGCGTGTAGGCCACGATCTGCTGCATCCACCCGTTCGTCAGCGCGTTTGGGCTGACGAAATTCCACGGAATGCTGCCGCCGGATTGCGGGAATCGGCCGCCGTTGTCGTCCGCAAACATGGTCAGAGCAAGACTGATCTGGTGGAGGTTCGAGTTGCACGCAATCGTCCACGCGCGTTGTTTGGCCGAGGCTAGCGCCGGCAGCAGCATCGCCGCCAGAATCGCGATGATGGCGATGACCACCAGCAGTTCGATCAAGGTGAAGGCGCTTCTCCGTTGCATGAAGAGAAAAGACGCCCGCATGGCGAACCATGTTACAAAGAATGTTACGGCGGAAAACCGATGGCCAGTTTCACCGCCGAGTATTCCGGATGAATTTTTCCGTCGCGTGTGCGGATGATCAATTCCGGTTCCGTCCACGTCTGGCCGCGAAACCAGTCCGGCAAATCGTCCGCACGCATCAGACCGAATAACCCAACGAGGGCCGGGTCTCCTTCGCGAAAGACCACCGTCCGCTTGCGGACGATAACGAGTCCAGCCGCCTTTGCGCCCGCTTCCACGCGCGTGAGCTGTGCCGGCTCATGCGGAAACACACACGCAAAGAATCCGCCTGGCGCAAGATGCTTCGCGGCGGCGGCGCAATAATCGGCAATGGTTCCGCGCAATTCAAACCGGCAGGCGAGCTTTTGCGGATGGTCGCTCTCGACACCCGCGCCTCGGGGAAAATACGGCGGGCTGCCGGTGATGAGATCAAATTTCTCATCGTCGCGCAGGATGCCTGCGCTGCGGAAATCGCCTTCGCGGATTTCGTAGCGCTCGGCGAGACCGTTGTAGCGCGCGGATTTTCTGGCGAGCGCCACGCTTTCATTTTGCGCCTCGACGGTGACAATCTTCGCGCCAGGCAGCCGCCACGCGCATATCATCCCCACCGTGCCGATGCCGCTGCCGAGGTCAAGCGCCGCGCGCGCCGCAGGACACCAGCTCGTGCCATACCACGCCGTCAAAATATCATCGGTCGAAAAACGGTGACCATCGCGCAATTGGAACAGGCGAAAATGGCCGCTGATGGCGTCGAGGGTTTCGCCTGGTTCGACCGAAACGCCAGACTTCAAGCCCGGCGGAATGTTTCCCGGCTTGGCCCAGCCTTTGAAATGAGAATCCGTACTCACACCGCTCAGTGCAGTTTTTCATCCGCCCACGACGCCGGGTCGTCCAGGGATTCGAGATGCGTGAAGACGACTGAATCCGCCAGCACCCGGCGGATGTCGGCTTCGATTTTATCGAGCAGCTCATGGCCGCGCTGCACCGTCCAATCGCCAGGAACCAGGACGTGGAGGGATATGAATTTCCGCGCGCCCGCCTGACGCGAGAGCAGCGCATGAAATTGGATTCCCATTTGCTCGTAGATTTTCAGGACTTTCCGTACCTCGGCCATGTCCGCCGGCGAAAGCGAAATATCCATCAGCCCGGAAATGGACCGGCGCACAATACCCACGCCTGTCCAGACGATGTTGGCGGCCACTAGCAGCGCCACGACGGCGTCCAGCCAGATCCAATGCGTCCACGCCACCAGGCCGACGGCCACCACCACGCCGACGGAAGTCCACACGTCGGTCATCAGATGATGCGCGTTGGCTTCGAGCGTGATGGAATTGTGCTTGCGGCCGGCGCGCAGGATGAGCAGCGCCACGACGAGATTGATGACCGAGGCCGCGACGGAAATAAGCAGCCCCATGCCGATGGCTTCGAGCGGGCGCGGGTGCAGGAGCCGTTCCACCGCGGTCACGGCAATGCTGATGGCGGCCACGAGAATCAAAGTCCCCTCGACGCCGCTGGAAAAATATTCCGCTTTGCTGTGGCCGTAGGCATGGTCTTCGTCCGCCGGGCGCGCGGCCACCGTCAGCATGGCCAGCGCCATGATGCCGCCGATGAGATTAACGCCGGATTCAATCGCGTCCGAAAGCAGGCCGACCGATCCCGTGATAAAATACGCCGCCGTTTTCAGCACGATGGTGGCAATCGCGGCGGCGATGGACAGCCACGCGAAACGGGTTAATGAGGAACGGTTCAAGCGGAGCAAAGCATAGCGAGACGTTGATGACGTCGCGATTAAATTAAATCAGGTGGCAGAACCTCGCGTCGCGGTGCTTCGGCTCGAACCAGAGGCTCTCCGCCGGTTTTCCTTAATGATGCTCGCCGTTTTGTCCGTCAACCGGCAGCGCGTAATACGCGCATTCTGCAAAAAAGAAGAAGGACATATCGAGCCGGCTCCAGTCATAGTGACGGAAAGTAGCTTCCATGGTTGGACGAAAACGGCTGATGGTCTCCTGATCCCCCGAAAGCGCAACCATCAGCGCGCTGGCCAGCGGAATTTGCACATACTTGTGTTCATAAGAGCGTCGCGGCCCCGACAGCGGACGCTGCACTTTGTCGAGTCGCTCGGTGTCTTCGGCTGATTTTTGCGCCTGCCACAAAGGATTGAGCCGCGTGCGCCATTCATGCAGCGGGAAGCTGTTGTTGGACTGATTGTCAAATTCATGGAATGTGTCCAGGGTCCTGGCCGCTTGAATCGCTCCGGCAGTCAATCCCTGCTGGTAAAGCCGCCGGTTCGCCGCGTTGGTCTCGGTATCCGCCAATTCCCGGAGTGAGGCCTGGGCGCCGATGAAAATCCACAAGGGTGCGCCCGTCTCAAGTCCCTTCATCTGGGGAATGTCTGTGGGATAGCCCCCGGCGCAAATTTCGATGGCGGACTTGTTGGAATCTTTGGGTTGAGTGCGAAGGGCCGCCTCATAAGCGGCCTGCCAGCGGGGTTCACCGGAAACGAGGGCCACGGCCCGCAAGATGAACAGGTGGCGCACGGTGGCGCGAAAGTCGGAGGCAACTCTGAGGGCTCCCCGGTTCTGGCCTTTGAAAATGCCGTCGCATGGCAAACGCCAGCGGTTGGCTTCCAGCGCCGCCGCCACCTCGGTCATACGCCGGATGATGCGCGCCTTTTCGGCGGCCTCAGGAATGCCGCTGCGGACGTAGGCATACAGGCCGTAAAACCAGGGATGGGTTTGGTCGTCGGAACCGGCCGGATAATGGCAGCGGCCGTCGGTTCCCACCCCCCGGGCGATGAAACCGGGCACATCCGAAACTTCTGAAAGCAGCATCAGTCCGGCGGCCACCTGCCTAGCCTCGTCCTTTGCCTTGGCCTCGCCGGTTCGCTGCCAGCGTTGGCAGAGGGTTGGCAGATAGAGGCCGCTGAACATGCAGCAATTTGCGAACGGCGTGTTCCAGGAAAAGGCGTTGGGCTTTCCTTGGGCGCATTCTTCCGGCGTCGGCAAAAGCACTTTCCCGTTGATCGGCGCAAAATCATAGAGCAGCCCCTTGGGATCCATGAAACGTTTCCAGATTTCCTGGTGGGCCGCTTCAATGCTCTGGGAGGTCGCGCCGGTAACAGAATTTGGAATTGCCAGCCCACGTTGGTTGCCAAGCAACAGCAACAGCAAAACCAATTTTGCGATTTGCCTCATCGTTTTTAATGGCTCACCATTTTATTACTCGCCGGCAGCGCGTAATACGCGCATTCGGCAAAGAAAAGTTCCGACCGGTAAAGCTTTGAGTAGTCATAATGACGAACCGTGCGCTCAATCATGTCTCGCCCGTAGCCATCCCCGGTCAGAGCGACAATTGCTGCGCCTGCCAGCGGATTCCTCATATACTTAGACTCGTAATGCTTTCGCTCACCCCGCTTCATCTTGTCGGCGACCTTGGAGAGCTGTTCGGCTTCAGCTTGCGTCTTTTGCGGCTGCCAGGGTGCAAAGACTGACCGCCAGTTGGCATCCCCAAACACCTTGGTGTCATTGTTGTCGAACTCCTTGTGCGCCCCGATGGCTACGAGGGCATTCGTGGCATTGATGGCCAGACCGGCGTGGTATTGCGCCCGAAGTGTTTTATTCGGCTCCATCGTGGCCAGTTGCGCGAGCGAACCTTGCGCGCCGACGTAGATCCACAATGAATATTCATCGATTTTCTTGATCGCTTCGCGGTCGTGGACATAGCCGATGGCGCAGATTTCGGCGCGGGTTTTCTCGCTGCCTTTGGGGCACTCGGCGGCGGCTTTCTGATAGCGGTCAAGCCAGGCGGCGTCTTGGGTCACGTCATGCATTGCGCGCAGCATGAACAGATAGCGGGCCGCGTCACGGAACAGATGTCCCTGAAAGCCGCCGCGGAACTGGCCTTTAAAATCCCCATCGCAGGGGCATCGCCACGCGGAACCCAGCAGGACGTCAGCCACTTCCTTCATCTTGCTCACAATCTGGTTGCGCTCGGCGGCGGAAGGGATGCCGCTCTTAAGATAGGCATGAAGCCCATAGAACCAGGGATGGGTTTGATCGTCCGAGCCGAGCGGATAATGACACTGGCCATCCGTGCCCATGCCCCGCGCAATAAAGCCAGGCACATCGGAGACCGATGCGCATTTCAAAAGTCCTTGCGCCAGCCGCCGCGCATTGGCCTTGTCGCTTTCATTTCCGCTGCGGCGGGCGCGTTCGCAGGCCGCCGGCAGATACAAACCCGTGAACATCGGCCCGTTCTCGATGGGGCTCCACCAGCCGATGGCGTTGGGTCGCCCCAGCCGGCAATCCTCGGGGGTCGGAATTTCGCCGATGTTGTCAAGCATGAGCCCCTGCCGGTCAATCCTTTGGCTCCACAATACGGCATGGGACTGTTCGATCGCTTCAGTTGTTGATTTCCAGAAACTGGGGAATTCCACCCCTGATGCAACCCCTTCAATCAGCATCAGTCCGGTGATTAATGGAAACCATTTCGACCTGATAATTAGTCTGTTCATGGCAAAAAACACCGACGGTCAACCGTAGGTTTAAGGCAAGACCAAAAAATGTGGCGTGCAGGCTGCGTTGCAGGCGGGCGGTTGACACCGGGCTAATGTCGGATTTCAAATTGCGGGTGTCGAATCCAAAATGAAGGCCGTCTGCAAACCGGTGTAAAATTTACGATTTAAGCGCCGGCCTCTAAATTGGAACAGCCTCGTAAATCAAATATCGTAAATCGCAAATCAGATGAGGTGGCAGAACATCGCGTCGCGGAGCTTCGGCTCGAACCAGGTGCTCTTGGGCGGCATGATGCCGCCGGCGTCGGCGATGCTCATCAAATCTTCGATGCTCGTCGGAAACATGCTGAAGGCGCAGGCGTATTCGCCGCTGTTCACGAGCTTTTCCAGTTCCGCAGTGCCGCGAATGCCGCCGACAAAATTGATGCGCTTGCTCGTGCGTGGATCGTCAATGCCGAAGACCGGCGCAAGGATCTGCTTCTGCAAGATCGTCACGTCGAGCTGCTCGATGGGATCGTTCGTCGCCGTGAACTGCGGCTTGAAGGTGAGCGTGCTCCATTTGCCGCCGAAAAACAGCTCCAGTTCGTGTTTGCGTTTGGGAATGGACGCGCCGCCCGGCTGGATGTCGAACACAGCGGCTAGTTTTTGCAGCAGCGCCTCCGGCGTGAGGCCGTTCAAATCTTTCAGCACGCGGTTGTAGGGCAGTATCTGCATCTGGTTGTGCGGGAAGATCACGGCGAGGAATTGTCCGCTATGACCCGCGCCGTTGCGCGATTTGAACACTCGCCCCGCCGCCGCGCTGCGATGATGGCCGTCGGCGATGTAGAGGAACGGAATCTGCGCGAACTGCGCTTCGACGAACCGGATGTCTTCCGTGCTGGAAATCGTCCACGACGTGTGGCGCACGCCGTCCTTGCCGGTGAAATCCACGGCAGGTGTCCCGGCAATTTTCTTCGCCGTGAACGCATCAAATGCCGCCACGGCGCGATAGGTCAGGAACACCGGCCCGGTCTGCGAGTTGAGCGCCTCGATGTGGCGCACGCGGTCGTCTTCCTTGTCCGGGCGGGTGAACTCATGCTTCTTGATGATATTCGCCAGATATTCCTCGCAGCTCGCGGCGGCGACGAGGCCGACCTGTGCGTGATCGCCCATGATCTGGCGATAGAGGTAGAAATTCGGTTTTTCGTCCTGCTTGAGCGCGCCCAGCGCAATGAGACTGACAAAATTGGCCCGGCCCTTGGCATAAACCTCCGGCGCATACATATCCGTGCCCGCGGGCAGGTCGATTTCCGGCTTGCTGACGTGGAGAAAGCTTAGCGGCTTGCCTTCCGCCATCGCGCGGGCTTCCTCGGATGACATCACGTCATACGGCAGCTCGCAGATTTGGGCGGCGAGTTCGGGTTTCGGTCGCAGGGCGGCAAAAGGTTTGAGTGTGGCCATAAAATGCGGGGAGAAGATACGTTTGGCGGGAGGCAAAGGCACGCAGAATTTCTCGAGAAAGGACTTGTCAGACAGGATTCCGCTGATACTCTTTGCGGCTCGTTAAACGAAAGAAAAATTTATGGCACGCATTTGTGAATTGACCGGCAAACGCCCGATGAAGGGCAGCATTATCTGGCGCTCGGGTAAATCAAAAAAATCCGGCGGTATCGGTACGCACATCACCGCAATCACCAAGCGCAAGTTCCGCGTGAATTTGCAGCGGGTGAAGGCGCTTCTGCCCAACGGCGAAGTCCGCTACATCCGCGTTTCCGCCGCCGCGCTCAAGCAGGGCATCGTCACCAAGGCGCCCAAGCGCACCTGGAAAAAGGGCGACGTCGCCAAAAAAGCGTAAGTTCCCGCCGCACCATTTCAAAGCGAGGCCACCGGCCTCGCTTTTTTGTTTGGAATAATTTGAAAAAGAAAGCAGGAAGGCGGGAATTGAAATCACTTCCGTTCCAACCTTCCTGCTTTCCTTATTTATTTTTCGTCCACTTCATCGTCGCGCGTTTCATTTCCCGGTCATCATCGCGTTTCTTAAGGTCATCGCGTTTGTCGAACGACTGCTTGCCCTTGCCCACCCCGATGGACACCTTGACCTTGCCGTTCTTCCAAAAGAAAGCCAGCGGGAACAGCGCGTTGCCCTTTACTGAGGCTAGCTCGAACAGTTTGCGGATCTCGGACTTGTGCAGCAGCAATTTGCGCGGGGCCTTGAGCTCGTGATTGTGGACGTTGCCGTGCGAATACTCGTCAATGTGCGCGTTGTAGAGCCACGCCTCGTTCTTCTCGATGCGCGCGAAGGCGTCGGCGATCTGCCCCTTGCCCGCGCGCAGCGATTTCACCTCCGTGCCGTGCAGCACGATGCCCGCCTCGAACGTCTCGAGGATGAAGTAATCGCGCCGGGCTTTGTGGTTGGTGACGATGTCGGCCATGAAATCTTCTTTCGCGCAGCTTACGCGGATTTCAGGAAATAAAAAAGCCGGAAGAAAAATTCCTCCGGCTTCGTAAAATTTCCAGAAATAGGCTTAATGTTTCTTGCGCTTCTTGGGAATCTGACGGACCGCCGCCGTTTCCACCGGCAATTCCCAGCCGATTTTGTCTTCCAGGATCTCGGTCAATGCGATGTCCGCGAGGCCCATGCTGGCCGGCACGTCCACGAGCGGTTGGCCCATGCCGCCGCCGCCCTGGTTGAGCTGGCGCACGCGGCGCGAGACGATGTTCACCAGCACGTTGGGGTTACCAACTTTTTCATTAGCCCGTTTGCAAAGTTCAGCGTTCATATTTTGCTCTCTAGTCGAGCGGGTCAGATTACCAGCGACCCGACCCAAAGCAATGATAAAAAGCTTGCTTCAAAGTCGCCTGCTCAAGCCGTGGGTTTACACCCATCACAGCAATTTCAACTTTTCCTTGAGTTCCAGCACCACCACGGAAGCATTTGAATCCGGGGCTTGAATGCCCGACAGGTTCACCCGCAATCCGCCGTCTTGCACGCTGACTGCCGGCTTGATCGAACTTCCGATGATCCGTGCAACGGCTATTTTTTTAGCTGATACCGGCACGGTTAACTCACCGCTGGCAGGCCAATGCCGGACAATGCAGTAAAGCTGCCGGCCATTTTTGCTGCGCGTCAGATAGCCCCAATCCGGCTGTTGCGTCAGCCCCACTGGCCGGGTGGCGTAGATGGCTTCCCCGTTCCGCGCCAGCCATTGCCCCAGAAAGCGCAGTCGCCGTTCCTGATTGGGCGGAATGTTGCCGCTGCCATCCGGGCTGATCATCAACAGCAGATTGCCGCCATTGGCCACCGTCCGCAGCAAAAGATCCAGCGCGTCGTTCTCGCTCATGACAAAGCGATCATCAAACGACTCCTCCCAGTTGTAGCCATAGGAATGGCTCAAAGAACGGTTCTCTTCCCACGGATGCGGCTGAAAGCCTTTGATGACATGATATTCGCTGACGTAATAATCGCCCCAACCCGGATAACGCGCCGTGTCCATTCCCAGCCGGTCGTTGATGCACACTTTCTGTCCGCGCGCCGCCGCCCGGTTGTAAAAATACGCCGCGAGTTCCGGCGAATACCACTCGGCGGGCGTCGCCTCCCATTGCCCGTCAAACCACAGCAGGTCAGGGCTGGTCCGGTCGATCAATTCCTTGATGGAAGGCACCAGATATTCCCGCGAATAATCATGCACCGGAATTTTGCCGGAAATAAACAATGTGTCCGCCGTCAATTTTTCTTTCACTGTCAGATGGTCGTGTTCCCAGCCGTGGCCCAGGGTTTGCGTCCACAATTGTTTCTCCCGAATGATGGGATAACCCCATTCACCGAGCGAAATGTAAGCGCCATAGCGCAATCCCGCCGTCCGGCAGGCTTTGGACAATTCACCGGCAAAATCCCGCTTCAGCCCCCATTCCATCGAGTTGCGATGCGTGAAGGACGAATTCCACAAACAATAACCACCGTGATGTTTTAAGAACGGCACCACATACCGCATGCCCGCCGCCTTGGCCAGGCCGGTGAAATTTTCGGCGCGAAAGCCGCTCGCGCTCATCAGTTGAATCAAATCATCCGGCTTGATGTCCGCTCCCCAGGTTTTGAGATGATAACTTCTGAAATCGCCCATCGCCTCGGATTTGTCCGCCTGGGAATTCCGCTCATACCAATCCGGATAAGTCGCCTTCTCGATCTGTGGCGCCCAACCGGCCACCGACCACGGACCCCAGTCGATGAACATCCCGAACTTGGCATCCAGAAACCATTCCGGGCAGGGATGCGTCGCGATGGATTCATGTTCCGCCCGATACGGTCCCTTGTCGATCACACCCCGCATCTGGTTCCACGCCGCATAGGATCGCTCCAGCAAGGCGGGCGTTTCCTGCTCCAGCAATTCTTTCGCGCTTTTGGGATAATGAAATGGCGTGTAGCCCGTCGGACGATGCGGCTGCTGGCCGACCGGCGGATGCGCCTCCGGATAATCCTGCCCCCGCGCGACCATCCCCAATCCCACCAGGCACACCGCTCCCCAAATCCGGCACCACGCCCGTGTTGTCCTTAAAATTTCGCCTTCAAATCGGATCGGGCAGGGATTGACGATGGTTTGGCTTTTGCCTGGGGGGTGAAAATGATTTGTCATTAAATGAATGGGGTTGGCGGATTAATAATGCCGCATCATTGTTTTTCGCCAAGCCGAAATCTGCGACCAATGAAACCAAGCCGCGTAAAATTCCCTTCTAACTTGCGTTCAATTCCGGCATTTTGAGGAAAATTTATGGCCGCCAAACAATCATCGTTCGACCTGAACCAATTCCTCGCCACCCGCACCGACGCCGTCAACGCTGCGCTCGACAAGTTTTTACCGTCCGAGAAAACCAAGCCCACCACCATCCACAAGTCGATGCGCTACTCGCTCTTCGCCGGTGGCAAGCGGATGCGCCCGGCGGTTCTTCTGGCGGCGGCCGAAGCTTGTGGTGGCAGCGACGCTGCCGCCATGCCGCTCGCGTGCGCCGTGGAGTGCATCCACACCTATTCGCTGATCCACGACGATTTGCCGGCGATGGACAACGACGATTTCCGCCGCGGCAAACCCACCAACCATAAAGTCTTCGGCGAAGGCATCGCCGTGCTGGCGGGCGACGCGTTGCTGACGCAGGCGTTTGAGATCGCCGCTCAAGCCAAAGGCTGGCCGCGCTATTCGCACAAGGATTTGATTTTGGAAATCGCCCAGGCTTCTGGCTCCCTGCAACTCGTCGGCGGGCAGGTGGCCGACCTCGAAGGCGAGAACAAAAAACTTTCCATCGCCGAATTGAAATTCATCCATGAGCGCAAGACCTCCGCGCTGCTGTGCTGTTCCGTGCGGCTTGGCGGCATGAGCGCCAACTGCACCGCCGCGCAGCTCCAGGCGCTGACCGATTTCGGCTACAACGTGGGCCTCGCGTTCCAGGTGATTGACGACATCCTCGATGTGACGCAGACCAGCGAACAGCTTGGCAAGACGGCGGGCAAGGACGTGGCGGTGCAAAAGGCGACCTATCCGTCCATCGTCGGTCTGGAAAAATCGCGGAAGATCGCCACCCAACTGACGGACAAGGCGTTCGCCGCGCTGAAAATCTTCAAAGGTCGCGCCGTTGCCCTTGAAGCGCTCGCGGAATATCTTTTGAAGCGGGATAAATGATTCCTGTTATATCTTGATTAACAATGTATGAATACCACCTGTCGATTACTCTCTGGTTTGCTTTTAAGTCTGTTGCTGAATCTGACGGGACAGGCTGAAGAAATTCACTACCGGGTGCTGAACAAGGTATTGCATCCGATTGATACACGGTTATTCGGGAGTTTCATGGAACGCGCTAGCAATGGCGGCGAGAACGGACCCGAGGGAGCATTAATGCCGGGCACGCATGAACTTCAACCGGGGGTGGTGAAGCTGTTGCGCGAAATGCAAATTCCCATCGTGCGGTTTCCCGGCGGAACGGATGCTGATTTCCTCGATTGGCAGGACATGATCAGCAATGTGCCGGGGCGTGGCGCCGACCGGCCGGTCAGCACCGGCCACGAAAATGACAAGGTGACCAACAATTTTGGCTACGATGAATTTCTCCAACTGCGCCAGGAATTGGGTTGGGATGCCATCCTGGTGGTCAATTTTCGCAATGGTTTGCTGAAGATCAAACCGATTGAAGAAGCGGCTCGGCAAGCGGCGGCTCTGGTTGCGTATTGCAACGCCCCGGTCGGGGCAAAACTGCCCGCGGGCATGCTGGATTGGCCGGCTATCCGGGCAAAAAACGGTCACCCCGCGCCTTACAGCGTGAAGCAATGGCAAATTGGAAATGAGACCTGGGCGTTCCATAACAAGGTCGCTGCGCTGGTGCCTGGCAATACGGACCGATATTATGCTGATTGTCTGCTGGCTTATGTTCGCGCCATGCTGGCCGTTGACCCAACTCTGGAATTCATCGTGGATGGGGGCAAGGGGGGCGAGTTGGCGCAACAGCAAATGCCTCAACAGATCCGGCATCTGGTCTTCCATAGTTACATGCCTTGGGGGATCAAGGAGGCGAGCCGGAACGGAGAACCGGTGCCAATCGAATCCTTGAGTGCCGCCGAGATCTGGCGGGCTTGGGTGGCTACTCCGGGATTCAACAAGCAAGGTCTGGCAGTCTTTCACGACAGGCTGATTCCCCAAGCCCGCCAAAGCGGAACCAAAGTGGCGGTCACGGAATGGAATTGGAACGGGTGGTGGCAAGGTAAAGGAGCGGCTTTGGATTCCGCTTTCGCACAAGGGGTGGGGGCGGCGGGCTTTGTTCATGCCCTGATGCGTGCTGGCGACGTCATTGAAATCGGCTGCCAGTCCATGCTGGTGGGTCATGCCTGGGTAGGAATCACCGCTATCAAGGTCGATCCGGCGGGGCAATTCGAGCCATATTACATTCCGTCGGGCCAGATGATGGCGCTCTACGCAGCGCATCATGGCTCCCAATTGCTCGCCCTGAAAGCGACGGGGGTTCCCACTTATGAGCAGCCGTTGAAACTTGGAGACATTCAACTCGGAGACATTCATCCCGCTCCCAAGGTGGCTTATCTCGACGCCTTGGTCACCGCCAACGAGCAAAAGTTGTATTTCCATGTCATCAACCGGCATTTTGATCAGGCCCTGACCTTGACGCTCGACACAGCCGCCTGTGGTCCGCTGGCAAACCAAGCCCGGTTATACGTTCTTGAGGGACGTTTGGAAAATCGCGCTGAGCCTGGTGAATCCGCTCAAGTCAGCCACATTTCGGAATCAGCATTCACCGTCGACAGTTCAGTAGTAACCCTGCGCCTGCCAGCCCGCAGTGTATCTTGTCTCGAAATGCCCCGGAGGACTGCGACAAGAAGGTGAAGGAAATCACGGATTCACTTTGAGACTCGCCATCCGTGATCGCGTTCGTTTTGTCCCACCTCGAAAAATGCTTCCATCCTCGGGTCTTTGTGTGTCAACTCCATGCATCCGCCGGCTTCTTAAAGCCCGCCTTCCTGCCGAATGACTGGTTTTGAGGCATTTTGGTCAAAAATCACGGTTTTAGGCATATTTTGGTCATTTTTGGCTCTCGGGAGGCCGTTTTTGAGTCTCCGTTAACGATTTTTCAATGTCGGGAAGCCGCCGGACCGTTTTTGGAAATCATTTCCCAAGACTGGGAAACGATTTCCCAATATCGGAAAGTCGTTTCCCAGTCTTGGAATGTCGTTTCCCAACATCGGGAAGTCATTTCCCAATGTCGGGAAGTCGTCCACCAGTCTTGGGAAATGGTTTCCCAATATCACAAAGTCATTTCCCAACATTGGAAAGTCATCGCCCGATGTTGGAAAATCATTCCCCAATCTCGGGAAATGATAATCCAAGGTCCGATTTTGATTTCCGAGTCATGGAAAATGACTTCCGCAGCCTCCGAAACGATGACCATTGTCGCATGGCTTTGCCCGGACAACCGTTCCCGCTGCGAAGAATTTAGTTTGCTAAAATCCAGACGGCGGATACAACGGGCGTATGAGCGAACCAATCATTGCCCAAAAATTCCCCTACGTGCAGGACATGCAGCCCGGCAGTTTCTACTTCTGCACCTGCGGCAAATCCAAAGGCCAGCCGTTCTGCGACGGCTCGCACAAAGGTTCCGGCTTCGCGCCGCTGAAAACGGACCTCACCGTGGCCAAGAAGGTTGCGTGGTGCGGTTGCAAGCATTCCAAGAACGGCGCCTTCTGCGACGGCAGCCACACCAAGCTGGGTTAGGCCGCCGCTTTGTCGATAGCCATGTCTGAGTCTACCGCTCTAACCAAACCCAAGCCGCCGGAACGGATTGTCTCGATTGATGCCCTGCGCGGTTTCGACATGTTCTGGATCATGGGTCCCGATGTCGGTCACTGGCTCGTCTCCACTCTTGTCGTGCTGATATTCGGGTATATGCCCAAGGGGGTCGCCTATCAGCTTTCGCATCACTGGGGGGTCTTTACGGCGTGGGACATGATCATGCCGCTCTTTCTGTTCATCGTCGGCGCGGCCATGCCGTTCTCGCTCTGTCGCCGGTTGGAGGCGGGCGAGAGCCGAAGAGTCATCTATTTCAAAGCCCTTCGGCGCGTGGCGTTGTTGTGGATTCTGGGCATGATCTGCCAGGGCAACTTGCTTCACTACCGTTTCGCCGATTTCAAATTTTACTCCAACACCCTTCAGGCCATCGCCGCCGGCTATCTCATTGCCACGGTGGCGCTGGTGGAACTGCGCCGCATCCGCTGGCAGGTGGCGTTGTTCGCCGCCTTGTTGGTCGGATATGGTTTGGTGATGATTTTTATTCCGCCGCCCGGTGGCGTGGCCGGTGATTTCTCACCCGAGGGCAATCTGGCCAATTGGATCGATCATGCGGTGATGGGCAGTCATCATGACGGAAAGCCTTACGCTTGGATACTCCCCAGCCTGGGGTTTGGCGCCACGGTGCTGCTGGGTGTGCTCGCCTCGCATGTGCTCCGGTCGCCACTTTCCAACTCGCGCAAAATCCGTATTCTCGTCGGAGCCGGGCTGGCGGGTCTGGTATTGGGGTGGGCTTTGAGCTTCATCCTGCCGAACATCAAGCATCTGTGGACCAGTTCCATGGTGCTGTGGGCCGGCGGCTGGAGCCTGCTTCTGCTGGCGTTGTTCTACGGCGTGATTGACGTGCTGGGATACAAACGCTGGGCCTTTCCCTTTCAGGTGATCGGGGCCAATGCCATCCTGGCCTATATGATCCAACCGCTGTTCCGCTTTGGTGAAATCAACAAACATCTTTTCGGCGGCTTATGTTCCCTCTTTGGCCCCGCCGAGAGTTTTCTGCTCGCCCTCTTCACCACGATGACTTTGTGGGGGTTGCTCTACTACTTTTACCGTAGCCGCATCTTCGTCAGAGTTTGAAGAAAATCAACGGCCGGCGAAGGTGCGCTTGTCCCTCTGACTTTGGGTCAGGCTTTTTTCTTCATGCGGTAGTAACTTGCGAGGTTTTATGAAGGGATGTCGCATCATTTTAAAGGCGACACCAATCCGCTTCCGTTTTACCCCGCCACCATCGGTTCACAGCGCATACATCGAATCGGAGGAGCGGCGCAACTGAAGGCGGTAATCGCTCGGCGCCATCCGGGTGATGCTGCGGAAGCGGCGGTTGAAGTTGGCCAGGTTGCAAAAGCCGCATTCGAGGGCGATGTCGGTTATTTTGCGGCGCTCATCGGCGAGCAGCCGGCAGGCGCGGCTCACGCGTAATTCGTTGAGGTATTCCGGCAGGCTCTTGCCGGTGCGGAGCTTGAAGAAGCGGCTGAAGGCCCCCGCGCTCAAGTGCGCCTCGCGGGCGACCTCCGACCGGCCGATGGGTTCGGTCAGATGCGTGTTGATGTAGCCGGTGATCCGTTGCATCCGGTCTTGATCGTCGGTTGAAAGGTTGGGCACAAAGCCGGCGCTGGCAATCGGCTTGAGATCAGGGGAATGGGCGATGAAGTCCAGAATGCCGAGCAATTCGCCGAGGCGAGCCAGCCCGGAGAGTTGGGGCAGCTTCTCCACGCGGCCCGCAATGGCGGTGCGGGTGCGTCCGGTGATTTCCAATCCGCGGGCGGCGCGTTGAAATAGTTTCCGCACCACGGTCATCTCCGGCGAGTCCAGGAGATCCTTTCCGGCGAAGGTCTCGCGAAAGCGCACCACGATGGCATGCACTCCGGGACCGGAGCTTTTTTTGGGGGCATCTTGATGCCAGACATGAGGCAGGTTGCCGCCGAGCAGCACCAGGTCGCCGGACTTGAGCGGGCTGATTTTGTCGCCCACCAGACGGTAGCCATGGCTTTCCAAGACGAGGGTGATCTGAAGTTCAGGATGAAAATGCCAGGTGGCGTTGTAGCTTGAACCACGAATCACTTCGCAATGGAAGGATTCCGATTCACGCTGGGGCGTTTTCTCAAAAACGGGATTCACGCCGGAAAGCATAGCGGCGGAAATCTTCCGCCGGAAGCGCGATTATGGGGGCGGCCGCTCAAACTTTGGGTTCCCAGCCGTGACGGTATTTACGGGTGGCGAGCGCGGCGGCGGTTCGGTCGCCGACAATCCGGCGCGTTTTGGGATCGAAATTAATTATGTGACCGGTACGCCAGGCAATGTTGCCCAGGTGACACATCTTCGTGCTCTTCTGGCCCTCTTCAATTTCCGACCGCAATGATTTGCCTTCGCGAATGCCGTCAATGAAGTTTCCGAAATGCAGCGAGTCGTAACCAAATATATCTTTTTGTTCTCCCTTGATCTCGCGCACAACTTTGTTTTTGAGATCGTAAATGGTGGCGTTTTTTCCCGTGATCGACAGGCAGCCCTTTTCCCCATAGAAATTGACGCCAAAGCCCGATCCTTCCAATCCGCGCGGCGCGCAGCTCAAGCCTTCCCACATGATACCCTTGTCGCCAAAATCAAACTCCGCCATGGTGCTGTCGGGTGTTTCCCAGTCGTCCTGATGGAAATAGCGCCCACCGCCACAGGTTATCCGATTGGGAAGTTCGACCTGCAATCCCCAGCGGCACAAGTCCAGGGCGTGAACGCCGTTGTTGCCCAATTCACCCGTGCCCCAGTTCCAGAACCAGTGCCAATTGTAATGAAGAATGTTGTCCCGGTAAGGCTGCTCGGGCGCCGGCCCCTGCCAGAGGGAATAATCCAGCCATTCCGGCACCGGCGCCGGTTTGCCTTTGCCAATGGTGGCGCGGTTATTGGCATACCAGCCCCGCGCCAGGGCGACCCGCCCTAATTCTCCGTTGTGCAAGGCCGCGATGGCTTCAATGATCCAAGGCCAGCTCCGGCGTTGGTTGCCCATTTGCACCACGCGTTTGTATTTCCGGGCCGCAGCCACGATTAAATCGCTTTCGTGCAGATTGTGGCTGCCGGGTTTTTCCACATAAACATGTTTGCCGGCCGCGCAAGCCATGATCGTGGCGGGGGCATGCCAGTGGTCGGGGGTGGCAATGGAAACCGCATCCACATCCGGATTGTCGAAAACGCGACGCAAATCGGTCACGCCTTCGGGGACTCGCGCCTGCTTCTTGACCACGGCGGCAATGCCTTTCGCGACGGCGCGCTTGTCCACGTCGCAGATGTAGCCGATTTCGGCATTGGGTAAATTCAGATAACCTTCGATGTGTTTCATCCCGCGATCGTTGCACCCGATGATGGCCACCACGACTTTTTCATTCGGCCCTTTGGCCGCCCGGAGCGGCATAACTCCACCGAGGGTCGCCAAGCCGGCGGTAAGCACCGCTGTTCGTTTTAGAAAATCACGTCGCGGCATGGAAGTGTTAATGGAATTATTCATGGGGTGGTATTAAGTTTGCGTTGCTGCCTTTCCGAAAACCATACAATTCCTGCCCGCCCGTCGCACCGCATATTGTGCCGACTTCAGATACTTCTGTGCGCCCAAGTGCGATTTCTTTGAACCGGAATGCAAACGGATAACGCAATGGAATCATTAAGCGTCTTAAGGTTTGTGCGCAGGCTGGCGCGCTAATTCAACGCCTTTGGTCGTGATATAATATTTTGCCAGCATGTTCGGCTTCTCCCATGCCGGCAGCGACCGTGGGTTCTTGACGTAATCCAAAAACCGCCGCGCCACCAAGGCAAAATGCTCCTCGTGGCTGATGCGGAGGCGGTCGGGAATCACTATTCGCAAGCGTCCGGCTTGTTCCTCGACGGCCACGCCTGGACATTCCGGTTGCAACGCAATCACTCGTCTTTGCAGCGCGGCTAGCACCGCCGCGTGGTCAGACTCCGCATTCGGTATGATATAGACTTCGCGGCTATATTTTTCCTCCAGGCCCTGGCGCACCTCGACCCGCGCCCGCTGGCCGCGAAACACCAGCAGATCGGTGTCCTTCTTGCCCGGCGGCGCGACAAAGTTCCACGTGGGCTGCAGCCGGACATGGATTCCGCGTAGCCTATAATCCACCGAGTTGTTGCAATAATAATCCAGCTTGCCGTCTTTGAGCGCGGGCTTGAGCGTCTCGGGAAATTCTTTTTCACCCGTTACCCGCTGGAACTCGGCCAGCGTCAGGGTCGTGGCCCAGCGTTTGCCCTGCAGCACCTGAATGTCGGTGCGATAATTGATGGCTTGGTCGGGAAACAATACCCATTGGACAATGTCCGCCAGATGCGTGCCCACATCGGTCAAACCTTCCCCTTGTTCCGCAATGTCAAAGAACCACGGCGGGCGCAGGTTCGGCACGCCGCCGACTTCTTTGAGTAGATAATGCATGCTCTCGAAAGAAACGGCCGGCTTGTCGGCCGAACCCGTTGCCGGTTGTCCGAAAATTTCCGGGTCGTTCACCAGCGCCCGGGCCAGGATGGTGGTGATTTCAAATCGCTCCGTCATGGCGTCATAGGCGATGACGCGCTTCTTGTCGGCGGTATCGAGAACTGTTTCAAGTTTGGTTAAGTCGCGGGTCTCGATGATCCACGGCTTGTCCGCGAGCACATTCAGTCCGGCGCGGACGCAGCCGGTTATGCTCTCGATTTTTGACCGATTACGTCCGGAAAGAATGACTACTTGCCCCGGGCGCTCGCTCAGCATCCGTTCCAGAAAATCCGGGCCGGTGTAAACCCGCAAATGCCAGTGCGCGGGGTTGTCGGCGCGGAGATTGAACTTGGCCACGCGGTTCAAATGCGCGGTCAGGTCCGGCCCCAGCGGCGCATAAACAAATGATTCCGGTGCGATGCCCGGCAGCATTTCCCGCTGAAACAATGCGGCGTGAAAATGGCCGGGGTCGAGGGTTATGAGCGTCAAGTCTTTGGCCGGAACATTGCCCGCCAGTAGCAGCCAGCTGGCACAGCTCGCGATACGCCACCAAGATTCAAGGCTTTGCCATTTTGCTTTTTGATTCATGCGATGATGTCGTGTTGATAAAACAGTTGATGAGAATTTACGTGAGACGACATAAACTTGTCCCGTGGAGTTGCCGGCGGCAAGTTTCATTCGTTGATCTTTGAGCTTGGAACGTGCGGGCATTGCAAATCTTCACCTCAAGACATTGCTTGAAAATATTTTCGCTTCGTCACCAAACCCGCGTCCCGAGCGGCGAAAAATGGTCGGAGCTGATTTGGTTTCGCAAGCCGTTTCCATTTCGCGCTTTTCTCCCATCCGCACAAAAGTATCTGAAGCTGGCACAAATTGCGGTGCAGTCTGCCGCCTTGATTCATATCATAGCCACGTTCCGCAATGCATCCGCTACGGCTCCCTATGGTATGGCTGGTTGGCGGCAATTTGCGGACAAACATTAATATGGGCAAAGAATTTAACATCACACCGACTGACGTTCCGAAAGTCGAAACCAAGTATCGTCACATCGTCACGCCATTGCCGCACCCGGACTCGGTCGCCACGCTGGAGCAGCTGCGTCGGTTTGAGCCGCAATCCATGCGTGGTCAGCCGCCGATTGTATGGGATCGGGCGGAAGACATTTTCGTTTACGACAAGTATGGCAACCGCTGGTTGGACTGGTCGAGCGGTGTGCTGGTCACCAACGCGGGGCACGGCGTGCCGGAGGTGCGGCAGGCCATCATTGATCAGGTCAACAGCGGGCTGCTGCACAATTACTGTTTTCCCAGCGAGGAACGCGCCGCTCTGGCCGGCTATCTCGCCGGCCTGTCTCCGGAGGGTTTGAAAAAGGTTTTTCTGCTCACCACCGGCTCGGAGGCAACCGAATGTGCGCTCAAGCTCGCGCGCGCCCATGGCATCAAGGTGGGCGGGACGAAGAAAATCGGCCTCGTCGGCTTTGATCGCGGTTTTCACGGACGTACCCTTGGCTCGCAACAAGCCGGCGGCATGGCGGGTCAGAAATCGTGGATCGTCAATCTTGACCGGGCCATCATCAATGTTCCGTTCCCGGACGGTTACTGGGAGGAAAACACCGGTTTCGACGCGTTCCTCGGCGGGTTGGAACGTGCCGGTTTGAGCGGGGACAATATCGCCGGAGTGATGATGGAAACCTATCAGGGGGTCGGCCCGGACTTTGCGCCGGTCGAATATGTCCGCCAACTGGCCGCTTGGTGCAAAGCGCACAAGGTGGTCTTGATTTTCGACGAAGTGCAGGCCGGGTTTGGACGCACCGGAAAGTTCTGGGCGTTTGAACATTATGGCGTGACGCCGGATTTGATTTGCTGCGGCAAAGGCATCAGTAGTTCATTGCCGCTCTCGGCGGTCATCGGCCGTGAGGAGATCATGGATCAATTCCCGCCGGGTTCGATGACGAGCACGCACACCGGCAACCCCGTCTGTTGCGCGGCCGCCATGGCCAGCGTGAAGAAAATCATCCGCGATAATCTCACCGGGAATGCGGCCCGATTGGAACCCGTGCTGCTGGCTGGACTGAAGCGGATTCAAGCCCGTCATCCTGAAGTAGTCGGCCACGCCACGGCCAAAGGTCTCGTCGGCGGCATGCAAATTGTGAAGCCCGGCAGGAAGGAGCCAAACCACGACCTCGCTCACAGCATTATCGAACGCTGCTACCAAAAGGGATTGCTGTTATTCGCCCCGGTCGGCGCCTGGGGGCAGACGGTGAAGATTGCTCCACCCTTGACGATTCCACTCGACGCCTTGGAGGAAGGATTGATTGTTTTAAGCCAGGCAACGGATGAAGCCGTGACCGCCATTTCTCAGTCTGTTAAAGTTCAGCCGCTATGATGAAGCTCAAAGGACTCCGCTGGTATATCGCCGGGCTCCTTTGTCTTGCTTCGGCGTTGAATTATCTCGACCGCCAGACGCTCTCGGTGCTTATCGGCACGATCAAGACCGAGCTCCACCTCAACAACGCCAGTTACGGCGAGATCAACGCCTGGTTTCTCGCCAGCTACGGCGTGATGTATGCCGTCAGCGGTCGCATCATTGACTACATCGGCACGCGCCGCGGGTTCATCCTTTTTGTGTCGGGCTGGTCGGTGGCCAACATGCTTCACATCTTTGCCAGCACGGTGGGACAGTTCTCCGGTTTCCGGTTTCTGCTGGGCGTGTTCGAGCCGGGCAGTTTCACTGGCGGCGTGAAAGCCGTCGGTGAATGGTTTCCCATGCGCGACCGGGCCCTGGCCATCGGTATCTTTAACACCGGCACGGCCATCGGCGCGGTGGCCGCGGCACCCATTGTGTCGGTCATGGCCGTGCAGTGGGGTTGGCGTTCCGCCTTCTTTATCACCGGTGCGCTGGGCTTGGTTTGGCTCGTGCCGTGGCTGCTATTCTTCAAGCATCCCAAGCATCATCCCAATCTAAGTGAGGCGGAGCGCCAGTTGATTCTTGACGGCCAGGGTGAAGAAATAGCGGGGGCGAAACCGGTGCCGATGATGCGGCTGCTGCGGATGCGCGAAACCTGGGGCTGCGTCCTCGTGCGCGCCTTGACCGACCCGATCAGCTACTTCCTGCTGTTCTGGATTCCGCTCTATTTCCAGAAGCAATACGACTTCGATCTAAAACAAATCGGTTTGTTCATGTGGATTCCGTATGCGGCGGCGGCACTGGGCAACCTCGCCGGCGGCATCATCCCGCGGGTTCTGATTGGCCGCGGCTGGGAACTCGACCGGGCGCGCAAAGGCACCATGATTTTCATGACGGCCGCACTGCTCACCTGTTTGTTTTCCGTGACGCAAACTAGTAACCCGATGGTGGCGCTCTTCCTGGTGGCCGGCATGACTTTCTGCCACGGCGGCTGGAGCAACATCACTCTCCCGGCGGAAGTTTTTCCCAAGAACGCCATCGCCACGGTCTCTGGATTCGGCGGCGCGCTGGGTTCCTGGATGGGCGCGCTCGCGATGTTGACCACGGGTCGCATCGTGGATGCCTGGGGTTTTACCCCCATCTTTGCCGCCTGCGCCGTGCTTTACCCGGTGGCGCTGCTGCTGGTATATGTGCTTATCGGCAAACTCGGCGTGGTCCGGAACCTTGATTAAACCATGAGCAAGCCTATCAAACTAAATGCGCCGGCCGTGCTGGCGGAAATTCGCCGCCGCGCGAAATCAAAACCGTTTCAAAAGCGGATGGCCGATCTGCTGGTGGAACTTTGCCGCGTTGATACGACGCCAAGTCCTGACGTGTCCGTCATGCGCGCCGCTGAAAGCAAATCTTTCGGCATCCTCGAACGCGAACTGGCCAAGCTGAGTTTTGCCGGCGCCCAAGCCGAGCGTAGGGCCATCAATCCGGCGATCAAGCATCACCGGCACTATTCGCTGCTGCACTTCACCAAGACCGCGCAGCGTCCCGCCGGTCTTTCCCCCGAGGAAACCTACCGGGGCCGCAGCAATCTCCTCTATCTCATCCCTGGTGCCGGTGAGGGCCAAGGCCAATCTGTTGCCCTCAACGCGCATATTGACGTGGTTGCGCCTTATTTTCCGCCGAGCCGGAAAGGTGATTTGATTTTTGGGCGCGGCGCGTGTGATGACAAAGCTTCCATCGTGGGAATTATCGGCGCGCTTCAGGTCCTTGCCGAAGTCATGCCCGCCGCTGGGCTGTGCTGGAAACGTAACGTCACCGCGATGATGGTGATTGAGGAGGAAACCGGCGGCAACGGCTCGCTCTCGCTGGCGCTGGACCGCGAGCTGAAGAAACTTTACGACTCGATCCTGGTCGGCGAAATCACGAGTCTCAAGATTCACCCCGCCAACCGTGGCGCGGTTTGGTATCGCGCCGAATTGAAACTGCCCGGGATTTCGCTTTTTGAAATGGCCGCGTTCGTTAACGAGGAACTGGAAAAGGAAGGCGCCGCGTTGCGGGCCGAGAGCCGGCACGATTTGTTTCCCCAACGCCCCGTGCAAACCTGCCACGGCATCATCGGCGGCTACGGCGAACACCCCAGCCGCATCTGTGGGGAAGTTGATTTCACCATCCGCTTCAACCGCGCTCCCGACCGGAAAACCGAACAGCTCGTGCGCGATTGCCTGGATGCCGCCATCGTGGAATACACTGGCCTCTACGGCGACAAGACCAAAGTGGCCGACGCCGCCACCGGTAAACCGATGGTCGCGCGGCACTACGATTGCCGCCGCACCGGAAAAAACCTTTCTGTTGGCGTCCATGGCGCGGCCGGTCACATGGGTTCGGTTCGTGACCGTGACGGGGCCATCACCAAGCTGTCGCACCTGGTTCGCCGCCTCATCCGTTCGCGCCGGAAGATCGAATCACTGGCCGGCAGCCTGATGCGGTTGGAATTATCCAAGCCGCACGGCAACGCGCTCATCCTCGAAGGCGGTCAGGGCTTTGTGCCGACGCATGAGATCGAGGAAGTCATGCAGCGCCTGGTTGGCGCCGCCGCGCGGGGCGCGGAGAATTACCTGCGTCTCGCCGGGCGGAAAGAGCGCGGGGTGGATGTGGTGCGTGTCACCTTCGAGAAACTTCACAATGCCGCATTCGAGGGTAACCCTGATTCGCCCTCCATGAAAAACGCCATTGCCGCCGCGAAAGCCACTGGCATTTGGAAAGACGAACCCATACTCGGCTGGACGGTTTCCTGTGACGCCCGATTGTTCGCCAGCGAATATCCCGGCATGGATGTTCTGACCTTTGGGCCGGGCCTGCTGGTGCACGCCCATTCCGACGTGGAGCAGGTTTCCATCTCCGAACTTCAGAAATCTATCGAGTTTTTAGCTGTGTTCCTTTTGAAACAAACCGGCTCGCTTTAACCTGATCAGAACATGAAAATCAAACTTCGCATCGGCATCATCGGCGCCGGCTCAGTCGTGCGCGAAATCTACCAGCACCTTTATTTCCGCAGCAGCTACTCGCCCATGCTGGAGATCTGCGCCGTGGCCGACCCGAACGAGCAGTTCCGCAACTGGTTCGGCGACCTCGCGGGAATTCCGGCGGAACGGCGTTTCACCGATTACCAGGAGATGATCGCGAAGGTGAAACTCGATGCGGTGCAGGTCAACACGCCCGACCATCTGCATTGCGCGCCCACCGTGGCGGCTTTGAACGCCGGTCTCGATGTCGTCGTGCCCAAGCCGACCGCCGCCACGCTCAAGGATGCGCACTTGATGATTGAAACGGCGAAAAAGACCGGGCGCTATCTTGGCGTGGATTTTCACAAGCGCGAGGACCCGCGCATCAAGGAGGCTGAGGCTCGTTTCCAGAGCGGACGTTACGGCACGTTCCAGGCGGCGGTTTTCTACATGGTGGACAAGCTCAACATCGCCGACCCGAACCACTCGCCCCGCTTTTTCGCCTCGCCCAATTTTGCCGAGAAAAACACGCCCGCCTCGTTTTTGACCGTCCATATGGCCGATGCGCTGATGAAGATCATCAACCTCGTCCCGGTCCAGGTCAGCGCGCGTGGTTACTCGCACAAGCTGCCGTCGCTGAAACCCATTGCCGTGAACGGCTACGACCTGGTGGACACGGAAGTGTTGTTCGACACCGGTGCGGTCGCCCACCTCATCACCGGCTGGGCGATTCCGAATTCCGCTTGGGCGAACACTGTGCAATCGGGCCGGTTGATTTGCTCCGATGGCTTGATTGACCTAGCGCTCGACATGCCCGGCCTGCGTGAAATCCATGCTGACGGCATCTTCGAGGTGAATCCGCTGTTCAAAAATTTCGAGAAGGATAAGAGTGTGACCGGCTACGGCATCAGCGGTCCGGGTCGGCTCTATCAGCAGATTCTCGCGCAGCACAATGGCCAGATGTCCGCCACCGACCGCGCCGGATTGATGACGCCGATGATCCTTGGTTTTCATACCGCGCTGGTGCTGGAAGCTGCTGAGAAAAGCCTTGCCGCCGGTCAGCGGCTCACCACCGGCGCGACCTTGGGCACGGTCGTGGACCTCCGTCAGTTGGTCGCCAACGAGCTCGGGGATATTGCCGCGAAAGAATATGGCTACGCCTGAGTAATTCATGTTATGGAAAACCACGTGATCGGAAACCCGCCGTCTTGCACCCCCGCGCCTGAATCCCGGCGCCTCATGTCGCTCGATGTGTTGCGCGGGTTCGACATGTTCTGGATTTTAGGCGCGGATGCCTTCGTCCGGGCGCTCAACCGGATGAGCCAGTCCGCGCCCACTACCTTTCTGGCCACGCAGCTCGAACACACTGAATGGGCCGGGTTCCATTTTTACGACCTGATATTCCCGCTGTTTGTTTTTATCATGGGTGTCTCGACGGTTTTCTCGCTGACCAAAATCATCGAACGCGAGGGTCGCGTTGCCGCCATGAAACGCATCGTCCTGCGCAGCCTCCTGCTGTACGCCTGCGGGCTCATTTATAATGGCGGACTTACCAATCCCTGGCCCGACGTGCGCTTGTCGGGAGTGCTCAACAGCATCGCGCTCTGCTACCTCGGCGGCGGTCTCCTGTTCTGCTGGTTCAAACCGCGCGCGCTTATCGGCATCGCCGCCGCCCTCCTGATCGGCTATTGGGCGATGTTGAATTTCATCCCCATGCGCGACATTCATCTGGAGCAAGAGCATCTGGCCGCGCTCGTCGAAAAAAACGGCGACGTCGCGCTGGCCGCGCGCTTCCGCGCCGCCAACACCGGCGCTGCGAATCCTTCAGCCATCAAGGATAGTCCCGTCTGGGCGGCGACACAGCGGATGTATGCGGCGACGACCAACCGCGTGACCGGGAAATTTGAAATGGGCTACAATGTCGCCAACCACTTCGACTTCGAGCATCTGCCCGGGCGCAAGCGCGACCTGTTCTGGGAGCCGGAAGGTTTGCTGGGCGCGTTGCCCGCCGTTGTCACCTGCCTGCTGGGAATTTTTGCCGGACTTTTCGTCCGTAATAAATCTGTGCCCGACATAAAAAAGGTTTGCTGGCTCATCGGCGCCGGCGCGGTGGGCGTGGCGCTGGGCTTTCTGTGGGGTTTGCAATTCCCCGTCATCAAAAAAATCTGGTCTTCGTCATTCGTTCTCGTGGCGGGCGGTTACAGTGCGATGCTGCTGGGCGTGTTTTACTGGATCGTGGATGTGAAGAAATGGCAGGCGTGGGGTCAGCCGTTCCTGTGGATTGGCATGAACCCGATCACGCTCTACCTCGCGAGCAACTTTATCGGCGGTGGTGGATTCCAGAAAATTGCAAGTCGGCTGGCCGGCGGTAGCGTGACCCGATTCCTGAACGCGCACGTCACCGCCGGCTTCGGCGACCTTGTCGTTTGCCTCGTCGGCGTCCTGCTGTTCGTCTGGTTCGCCCGCTTTCTATATCAAAGAAAAATCTTCCTCCGTTTATGACCTGCAAGCCTATGGCGGTTCAAGAAATTCTGTGGCCGCTGGGAGTGAGATGGCGTTCTCCCTCACCCCAGCCTTCCCGCTGGGGCGTGGCGTCCTCCGTATTCCGGCCTGACGTAAGCGGCAAACAGTTCGATTAAAAACAGATTTTAAGGCAGCGGCCGGTGGTGGTTTCCCAGCGGGACTTGAGTCACTTGGGAAGCGCGAAAGGAATTCGCCGGAGGCTAAGGCCCGCCGCGGACCGGGCGCGCGTGAGTCATTGGGATCAAGGGTGTGGGAGAAAACGCCGCCCGCCCAATGCGGACACAGTTTAAATTAAACCGCCTTCTGGCCAGCCAAGTCCCGCTCGCTGGTTCGCCTGTTCGGCTCTTACTTATTTTGCAGTTTTGGCGGTGATGCCCAGGTTAAGCATCGGCAAAAGCTGCGTGCTCTCCGCCACCCCGTAGTTGAAGATGACAAAACCGCCCGTCCGGTAGCGGCGGGTGATTTCGATCTCCTCAATGGCGCGATCCACCCCGAATCGGGACGAGGAGGAACTCACCCCCAACCCGGGATAGCATGGAACCCGCCCCGCCCATTTGACCTGCTGGGAAACCATGTTTTCAAAGGTCGCCTGGCTGGGGGTGTAGTCCATGGGACAAACGAAATCGACATAGCCATTGTCGCACCAGAGCTTCCAGTCTTGGCCCACGATATCGCGATCCACGTTCCAGTTGCGGAACACCGCGGCGGAGATTTTAATGTTCGGCTTCAAGGCGCGGGCCTGTTCGCTCACGGCCTTCACCACGGTGGTGATGTTGCTCCGGCGCCAGTCCAGCCATTGCTGATACAGCGGACCTGCTTTCCGCACGTCTCCCGGCCAGTTTTTCAGGGCGGTGCCGCAGGATTTTTCAAACCGCTGTTTGCAGCCGTCGCAAAAACAATAATCCGAACCGGGGTAGCGGATATAATCGAAGTGGATGCCATCCACGTCATAATCGCGGACTAATTCAAGCATGGCGTCAATCTCGAGCTTTTGATTTTTGGGATGGGATGGGCAAAGCCAGGTTTCCTCCTTGCCTTCGGTATTGGGGGCTCGCATCTGCAGGCGGCCTTCCGCCCGCATCTGGTCGGCGAATTCCTTTGGCGCGGCGCCGCCGAGGTTCCAATTGAGTTTCCAGACGTGAATTTGGATGCCGTATTTGCGGCAGGCGGCCAGGCATTGGCGGATTTGGTCGCCCTGCTCGGCCACCGCCTTGGCCGCCGGGAGCACTTTGCTGGGATAGAACGCCGCCCCGCCGGAAAGCATGTTGGGAATGATGGCGGTAAAACCGTTGTGCGCCAGCCGCCGGATGGCTTCATCCCAGCTGATTCCCGGAATGCCCAGCGCGCTGTGGCACCAAAACGCGCGGAATTCCCCGGGCAGGGATTTTTGCCCCATGCAATAGGCGGTCAGGATTTGCCGGCTGGCGTCTTCCGCCGTCTCAATGGCCTCGGTACATTTTCCTTTGCCGGCCAGATTCTTGGCCGACTCGCGGAGCGTTTCAACCGATGCGAGCGCCGATTTCACCCGCGGATCGGTACCGCTGGTCTGCGAGATTTGTTGCACCGCTTCCGCGTAACTCGCAAAGCTGGCAATGCGTCCGATGCGATCCAGGCTGGTCTGGGCCGCCTGCTGCCAGATTTCGGGGACGAGCGCGCCGGCCATCGCCAGCACTAACCGTCCGCTGTCGCTGGTCGGGCTGGTTGGGGCGGCTGTAGACTTTGCCGCTGGCGGTTGTTTCTGGTTTTTGATTTGTGGTTGCAGCAGAACATACGCCATCAGCATGGTGTTGCTGGTCGCCACGACGGCGGGATGGCCTGTGGGTTTGCCGGTGTCATCCAGCCATTCGGCGATAGTTCGCGCCACGCCGGAAATCGGCTTCACTCCGTTGATGTTTCGCGACTCCTGCTCGACGAGCAATGGGGCGCCGGCCAGCAAGCCTTTGCCGAATTGAATCTGGTTGAACGCGCCGGCCCGGGGCGCTTTGATCGCCCGGTTCCCTTCAATTCCAAAAACTTCGCGCAATCCGTCCGGAATCGTATAGAAGGCCAGCAGTTTCCCGCCGCTGCGGGCATAATCCTTGAGCATGGCCGTCGTCCGGTCGGAAAGCACCGGGGCTTGCGGCAGCACCACGAGCTTGGTCAAGGCCAGCTCGCTGGGAGTCAATTCCTCGTCGCTGATGACGAGGCTGTCCACGCCGAATGTTTTTAAACCTTGGGTCACATTGTCGATGGATTGCTGATAGCTGCTGATCTGGTTTGGCCAGCGTTGCGCCGCCGTCTCGCTTCGTAACACCACCACCGATGTGCCTGATCCCAGTTCGCCGATTTTGCGCAGGTCGCTCAGATAAAACTCCGTGTTCGCGTTGTTCGCGCGCCAGGCCGAAATGCGGATGGCTTTGATCTGGCCCCAGCCCGCCGGTTTGCCCTCAACCTTCATGGAAGATTTGTCGATCCGGACCGTATTCCAGTTTGCCAACGACTCGGGAAAGAAACTGGCATGATACCACCCGTCGCCGCTTTGGAAATAGATGTTGAAGTGCGCCACGGACGACGCATCGCGGCAGAGAAAACTGAACTCGACGCCTTGGCAGGCGAGTAAGTCCAGCTTTACGGATCGATCCCAGGAGGCGCGGTCAATGGGATTGCCGGAAAAATTGCAGGGCAGGCGCAAAACCGGTTTGCCGGCGAGCACCGCCGGCGAGACGGGCGCCGATCCCTTCATGGGAACCCAGGCCGCCCGGGCCGCCGCTTCCTCGGCATATTGGCAACTGTCAATCACCATGGCGGACGGCGTCGTCGCGGCTTGAGCCTGCGCCCCCCACCCATTCCCGCCAACGAACGCGGTGACCGCCAGAACGCCGGCAGTTTGGCGGGCCTGCATTTTTATCCATGACCAAACGGAATGTGAACAGTGTTTTTTCATAGGGTTGAGGAACGTTATGAAACCATACTAGCACGGCGGTTTGGTGGCACCGCTTTTTGTGACGACTTCAGATACTCCTGTGCGTCCTGATTTGGTGGCGCTTGTCACTTTTGTTCTCAAGCAATGCGTCGGGCACCGGATTGGTTGAAATACCCTCTGGCGTAGTTTTAAAGTTATCGGGGAAATCCCCGGTTCTTTGCCGGAGGTCGCCGACGTGGTGGCCAGATCCAAGCCGAACGGGAACACTTTGTAATGGATTCAACCAATCATATTTAAGGCAATGGCGACACTTCGCGCACCGAGAATTTTTTTAATTCCACCGCCACATAATCGGTGCGAAAATATACTGCCGGTCGTCCTTCAGTGATAATAGTGTCTTGCGGCTGGTCGCAACCGGGTTTTTCGCCCCGCCAGCCGCCGGCATCCGTAAATTCGCTGACTAGCTTCCATTGATTGCTCTCTTCGGTGTCAAGGTAGAGCTGTAAACGCACATGGGCATTGGCATCGCAATTACGGCAGAGGAATTTCATCCCCAGCCACTTGCCTTCCGGCACGGTGGGCCAGGGTTTGGGCGCGGGATCGGGCCGCAATTCTGTGTAGCCCCCGGTATGCCAGATTTCTTTTTTGAAACCGCATTGGCCGTCGAATCGAGCCGTGGCATGATAGCTTGTGCCCTCGCACGGCACGGAATCATTATGCCTAGTTCCGCTGCGCGCACTCAAATAAAGCGCCTGATAATCCAGGGTGCGGGTGGTTTTACCGCGGCGCACATAAACCGTCATCTCGACATTGGTCCAGAGCGGGCCGATATATTTACCGGCTTGATTGGTGGGCGTCAGCATCACCAGTCGGGTCATGCCCCCGTGGATCGAAGCGGTTCCTTCGCGGATGCGCAAATCGCCTTCCTCGTTATAAAACCGGGGGTCCGCCGTATCCATTTCGTAAGCCGGGACCACCCGCGGCTGCTGCCAGCTGGCGAACCATTCGCGACCGCCTTTGATGGTGGGGCACAGTTCGGTCACGCCAAAGCCATCAAGCCCGGCCGCGAAAGCGGGCAAAAATGCGAGGAGCCACGACAGCGGTAAAATTATTAGAATTTTTTTCACGTTCCAAATTTGCGGCGAGTATCAATATCGGAACCATCTCGCCTGATTACCCGCAAAATAAGCGGAGACCCTTGGCAATGGAACTATATTCTCTGCGGATACAACCTTTGATATATACCTACGCCATGTTCCCTGGTCTGTCACCGGCTTATGCGTCCCACTCGCCGGTTTGCAGATACGGCTTGAGCTTTTCCTTGAGCGTTTCGCGGCCGCGATGGATGAGCGATTTCGTCGCGGACAGCGAACATTCTAAAATCTCAGCGATTTCCTCGTAACTCAAGTCGTCCTGCCGGCAAAGCAGGATCGCGGTACGCTGGTTCTCCGGCAGTTCCGCCAGTGCCTCCTCGATTTTTCCGGCCAGTTCGCCGTGCAGCAATTTTTCCGGCGCGGCGATGTGCGTCCGGTCCTCGTATTGCTGGCGCGGCTGGTCATCGTGTTCCGCGTGCGCCTCCTCGATGGACTCGGCGGGATGCCGCGAGCGGCGGCGGATTTCGTTCAGGCACAGGTTCCGCGCGATGGTGAAGAGCCAGGTGGTGAACTTGGCGGTGCGTTCGTAGCGGGCCCGGGATTTCCAGACTTGGAGAAACGTGTTTTGCGCCACGTCCTCGCTCTCGGTTTCGTCGCGGAGCGTGCGATAAACGAAATTGAACAGCGGCTGCTGGTATTTCCCGACCAGCTCTGCAAACGCCGCCCGGTCGCCGCGCTTCACGCGCAGCATCAGGGCGGCATCCGGATCAGCTTGGTCGGGCATCGTCGCCCCAGTTTAGCCAACGGCGCGGTGGCGACAAGGTTTCGCTTATTAGCCCGTTCACTCAAACTTAAACTCGCGCTTCTGCGCCTGCTCGCGAACGGTCATGATGACGACGCTGTCGAGCGTGTTCGTCGCAGACATTCCCTTCATCTTCGCGGTTACGAACTTCGTCCGCTCATCATTGAGCGCATTGATTTTCGCCTGTAACTCGGCTCGTTCTTTGGATTTCTGCTCGATAAAGACCTTCCGTTCTGCTGTCGGCAACGCCTGCATCGCAGCCGGTAATTCTTCGGTTTTCAGCGAATCGAGCTTAAAATCCTTTTCCTTGGCCGCATCCACCAGGTCCCAGGCATTGTTTTGATAATTTGCCGATGCCTTGGTTAAGGCGCGGGCGTAAACCGCACCGGCCGCCTCTACCGCGTAAGCATTCCGGTCTTGCATCTCCTGTCGCCCCAAACTCTCTCGGCCTTTGCTCCCATACGCGAGGTAGGTCCGATTCAAATCACTGCTCAACCTTGCAATCTCTTTGTCCTGCGGTGCCTCGACATAAGCCACGGCGCGATCCTGGTCAATGACCAGGAATTTTCCATCGCCCAATCTGGCTCCGTCGCGCCACATCGTATCCACGCCTTCGCGTTCGTTTCCGCAATGAATGGTGTTGACGATGACGCCGCGGTTATGGGCCATTCGACACGAGTCCACATAATCCACCGGTCCCTGCGTAAACGGTTCGTTGCCCGCAATGAAAATGGCCTTGTAAGTCCGGGCGGATGAACTCCACTCCAGCCGTTCAAGCGCATCCTTGATGACCCAGCCACAATACTCCTCGCCGCCGTTGGTTCTGAGACCAAATAACTTTTCCGATATTAAATCGAGGTCGGTGGTGAAGTCTGACACCTTGCGAATCCAGCCGGCTTGTGCGGACAGGTAGTTGTTTCCGTATTCAAACAACGCCACCTGCACTTCCGGCCTCTCGCCGTTCTGCCGCGCGTGGATAAACTCATTAACAATTTTCCAAAGCTGGCTCTTCGCCTGGCTGATAAGCCCATCCATGCTGTTGCTCGTGTCGAGCAGGATGGCGACTTGGACGAGTGGTTTTTTGGTTTTGAATCTGGCTTCAGGCTCGTGCGCATTGGCCAGCCCGGCCAGCGCGAGCACCATGGCAAACGTGAACAATTTGGACAATCTGGTATTGGTTTTCATAAATATTTTCGTGTTGGTTGCGTTAAAGACCCACATTCAGTTGGACGGGAGGCTGCGGGAAATGCTCCCGATAAATTATAATATGCGGGATTGATGGAAAACTGGTGGTCGCCGCCGCAGTTTCGTCCTTTCCCATCCGCTTGGGCTGCGTTAACAATTTGACCCATGAGTTCATCCGAGGAAACCGACCTGCTGGCCCGTTGCCGTCGCGGCGAGGAGGCAGCCTGGGATGAATTGTTTGACCGGCATTACGATGCGGCTTCTCGGTTTATCTTCCAGCTTGGTTCCGATTTCACCCGTGAGGACGCCGAGGAAATTTGTCAGGAAACGTTTCTGGCGGTCATCAAAAACCTCGAATCGTTTCAGGGTGAAAGCCAGTTCCAAACCTGGCTCTTCCGCATCGCGTCCAACAAAGCGCGGGATTATCGCGAACGCCTCCACGCCGCCAAGCGCGGCGGCGGGCAAGCCACCCTTTCCCTGCAAGTTGAGGATGCCGAGACCGGTCTGACGCCGGATGCCCCCAGTCATGCGCCCGGTCCGGACGCCAGTCTGGTGGGGACGGAACAGTCCGCCCTGATGATCCGCGCCGTCGAGCGTCTGGATCCGCCCTGCCGTGAAGTCGTGGAACTGCGCTACTTCGGCGACTTGAGCTATGATGAGATTGCCGTGTCGCTCAAGCTCAACGTGAAGACCGTGAGCTCGCGGTTGAGCAAGTGCCTCGACAAGCTGGAGCAGATTGCGCATGGAATATTTGCGGGAGAGAATGCGGTGGTTTTCCCGTCTAATCATTAGCGACATGTCAGAAGAACGCGAAATCGAGAAACAATTGCGGGCCGCCGCCGAACAGCGGCGGAAAGCTGCCGGCGGCAAATTTGAGTTGCATCCGGCTTCCCGGCGATTGTTGCAGGGCGAGGTGTTTCGGATCCGTGGCCGGAAGTCTGCCACGTCCCGTCGTATTTACTGGCCGCGCTTTGCGTGGGGAACCTCGATGCTTGCGGTGCTGGCTGTTGGCGTTTGGGTTTTGCTCAGTTCGCAAAAGAAATCAGAAATCACCTCTCCCGCGATTGGCGCTGGGGGCTACGTCCAGGATGCGGCGGTGGCAAAGGATAGCCAACGCACTCTGGCCGAAACCCAGACTGATAGCAGACCAACCCAAGTAGCCACGGCATCTGCGCCAAAGGGGGTTGCTACTGCCCTGCCGCCAGCGGTGGAAGTGGATCGGACGGCAACTGTCGCCGCCTTTGTCAGGACTGAGAACGCCGCGCCGTCTACTCAAAGACCATCCGCACAATACAATTTTTGCAACGCAAACACAGCCAGCTCGGGGATCGCAACCCTCCAGTCAAAAACGGAACGTGCGCAAAGTTCCGCTGCCGGATCAAGCCTGCTCAACTCATTTCAACTCGAACAGCAGGGAAACCAGATTCGCATCTTGGATCATGACGGCTCGGTTTATGATGGAAACCTGTTAGCCGACACCCGCGAGAAGGGATTAGCGGAAGTAAGTCGGAGCAGAAATGGCAGGTTGGAGTCTCGATTGAAATCATTAGCGGATTCTGCTGAGAAATCAGCCACTCTTGCCAATGATGACAATAGACTTTTGCAGCAGAATTTCCGGTTCGTGGCGGCGGGCACGAACCTAAGCCTGGGGCAGCTTGTGACCATCAAGGGTGAGTTTATTGCAGATACAAGCGGGGCGGGATATTCATCTTTAAACAAACCGAACATTTCCGACCTGCCGTTGAAGTCAAAATTGCAAAACAATTTGGGGCTTTCTAACGGGCGTATCATTGGTCGGGCAGTGACGGCAGATGGACAGGTAGTTGAAATGAACGCATCGCAGATGCCGGCGAAATGACCGATGCCGGAGTGATTGTTTCAAAACAAAGAAGAAATCTCTGCAATGGGTGTAGTGTCGAGCCTGTGGCTCGACCGTAATGTGGAAAACCGGTGATTTCCGGCCACAGGCCGCCGGACGCAACACCGCGCAGCGGTTACTTTGAGGCGTGGCCATTTCCCTCACGATTCCGTCGCCTGACGCTGCGCTCGATGACGGCCAAGGTCGCAGCGCGATCTTGGCCACCTTTGCCCGCCAATTCTTTTTGAAAACACACCTTGGTGCTGTGGCCCAAAGCTCGGACTGGTATGGTGCTAACCCGCGCCGCCGACTAACATTGGCCGTGCGACATACCTATTAACTTTGTGGTTTACTGTGTGGAAAACTTGAAACTTGAAACTTCAAACTTTGAACGGGATGATATGCGCCCGTGCAGGACCTGCTCAAAAAAATCGAAGCCGCCGCCGCAGCGCGTTTGTCATTCGCGCCCGACGCTCCGCCGGCGGAAAAACTGGCGCGCTATAAAAATTTCCTCAAGGTCGAATCGCACCGGCTGAAGCTGCAACACCGGGCGGGCGTGGATGGTCACGGGGTTTCTGAGGCCCGGGCGACGATTCTGGACGCGCTATTGCGGCACCTTTGGGACACGGCGAAATCCGGGTTGTCGGCTCAAGCCCAAAAGGAATTTCCCGCCATTGCGCTGGTGGCCATCGGCGGCTATGGCCGCGCGGAGTTGAATCCGCACAGCGACATTGATTTCATGTTTCTGCACGAAGGGCAGGTGGTCGCCGGCAAACCGCAGCCGTATCTGGCCAAATTGATTGACGGCATTCTATATCCGCTCTGGGACATCGGCCTGAAAATTGGCTACTCGGTGCGCAACCTTGACGAGTGCGTGAAGGTGGCCAATACCGATATGCAGTCCAAGACGTCGCTCATCGAGTCGCGGCTGATTATAGGCAACGAGCCGCTCTTCGCCAGATTTCAAAAAGCCGTTGTTACCAAGTGCGTTCAGGGCTATGAGGAAAAATACATCGCCATGCGCCTGGAAGATCAGGCGACCCGGCGCACCAAGTTCGGCAACTCCGCGTGCATGCAGGAGCCGAACATCAAGAACGGCTGCGGCGGACTGCGTGATTTCCAAAATCTGCTGTGGATGTCCTTCTTCAAGCATCGCACCCGCTCGCTGATGGATTTGCAGACGCAGGAATTCATCGGTGCCGCCGAGCGCAAGCAGCTGGAGGCGGCGTATGATTTTCTCCTGCGGGTGCGGACGGAGATGCACTACCACACCAACCGGCCGCAGGATGTGCTGGGGAAAAATATCCAGCCGGCCATCGCGACCAATCTTGGCTACGGTGACCGTTCGCCCAGCCAGCGCATCGAGAAATTCATGCGCGATCTCTACGTCCACATGCGCAATGTCTATCTCATCACGCGCACGCTCGAGCAGCGCATGGCGCTGGTGTCGCCGCAGCAGACTGGACGGATCGCCAAACTCCGGCGGCTGTTGCCCGGGGGTGCCCCGCGCAAGCTGCCCGAGCCGGTGGATGGATTTTTATTCGTGGACGGCGAAATCCGCGCGGTGAACAACCGGATTTTCCGCGATTCGCCGCGCCGGTTGATGCGCGTCTTTCTCCACGCGCAGCAGCGGCGGTTGCAGTTGCATCCCGACCTCGCCCAGCTGATCCGCAACCAGCTTTCGCTCGTGGACCGCGAGTTTCTGAACGACGAGCATGTGCGCGAAACTTTCCTCACGATTCTCGACCGGCGCGGCGAGGTGGGCCACGTTCTGCGGGCGATGCACGAAGTGAATTTTCTCGGCAAATACATCCCCGAATTCGGCAAGCTCACCTGTCTCGTCCAGCATGAGTTTTATCACCAATACTCGGCGGATGAGCACACGCTCGTCTGTCTCGAACAGCTCGACAAGATTTGGGAGGCGCAGGAGCCGCCGTTCAAATATTATGAGCCGGTTTTCCAAGGTTTGGAACGCCCCGGCCTGCTTTACCTCGCGCTGCTGCTCCATGACGTCGGCAAGGCGGCCGAGCATGAGCGCGGCCAGCACGCCAAGACCGGCGCCGACCTCGCCATGCGCGCCGCGCGGCGGTTGCAACTGGAAACCAGCGCCGCCGACACCGTTAAATTTCTGGTCGAAAATCATTTGCTGATGGCCAGCCTCTCGCAGCGCCGCGACCTGGATGATGCGACCGTCATCCGCAATTTTGCCCGCGACGTCGGCACCCCGGAAAAATTGAACCTGCTCCTGCTGCTGACCTTTGCTGATTCCCAGGGCACCAGCGACAAGCTCTGGAGCGGCTTCAAGGATTCCCTCCTCTGGCAATTGCATTCGCGGGCGATGACTCTGCTGACCGGCGGCACGGAATTCCGCCGCGCGTCGGAACAGGCGCGGGAAGAACTGCGTGAATTCGTCCGCGAACTCACCACTCGCCGCGTCACCGACGAGGAATTAGACGCGCATTTCCGGCACTTGCCGCAGCGCTATTTTGAGATCCATACCCCCGCGCAAATCCAGGATGACGTGGAGCTGGCGCACCGGTTCATGCACCGGCTGATTTTGGAAAATGCGCCCGCGCTGGCGCCAGTCACGGCGTGGATTGACGAGCGCGATCGCGGCTACAGCCTCGTGAAAGTTTGCACCTGGGACCGCGCCGGACTGTTCGGCAAGATCGCCGGCTCCCTGAGCGCCGCGGGCTTGAACATTCTCGGCGCGCAGATATTCAGCCGCGCCGACGGCATCGCGCTGGACACCTTTTTTGTGAATGACGCCCGCACCGGAAAACTCGCCGAGCGCGAACAGCGCGATAAGTTTTCCGATCTGCTGGAAGCGGCTTTGACCGGTGAGGAAGTGGATTTTCGCGCGCTCATCGCCAGACAGGCGGCCCGCTCCAATTACTCGGCCTATCTTGGCGAGCGGCTCCCGACGCAAATCAAAATTGATAACCATGCCTCGGAGGAGCGGACGCTGATTGAAATCGAAACTGAAGACCGGCTCGGCTTGCTCTACACCATCTCCAATACCTTCGCCGAATTGCATCTGGATATCTCCGCCGCGCGCATCGTGACTGAGCGTGGCGCGGCGATTGACAGCTTTTATGTGCGCGAAGTGGAGGGCGGGAAAATCCTTCCGGCGGCGCAGTTGGAGCATATTGTTGCCCGGTTGCGGGAGGAGATCGGCAAATTGGAGGCGTTTGTTTAATCGCGCAAACAAGTTGCCAGGCGGTTGTCCGTCTGCTAGAAACAGCTTGTTCACGGTGCGGGTGTGGTTCAATGGTAGAATGTGGCCTTCCCAAGGCTGAGACGAGGGTTCGATTCCCTTCACCCGCTCCAACCCTTGCAAACAAAGGGTTTCCTGATTAAAATGGGGTGAGAATTAACCAGTTTACAACGGAAACTTACAACATTTTCAAGGTATTTTAACGTGGTCAGAGCGGTCAAGATGGACGCAAACAACCCCAAATTTCTCACGCTGCCACCCCCTCAGTTCTTCGCCAGCTTCACAACCTCCACCACTGTCACATGTTCTTCCACCAGTCCCCATCCGACGACCTCATGAACCGGTGAAAACCTTCCTCGTCCAGTTCGTCACCGAGAGCTTGAAGTTTTTTACCCACGGCCTCCAAATCACCGTGCTCAAATGGAAAGCGGTTCATATCGCAGGATTCAAAAATCCCATTGACCCCCTCAATGCCCACGACAAGCGAATGAGACTTTTTATTTTCCATGCGTTGCCTCGCAGAAACGTGTCACTTCATCAAATTGGCTATCCGTGACTTGGGTTCCATTGGCGCAGGACACACGCAAATAAATCGCTGTGTGACGTTGTTTAGTGCTCATAAACCTATAATAAACGGAGCATCTGGGACCTCTAGCAAAAACCCAGAAAATCCAGGTTTTATGCGGGTTCCGTGAGGGGGCTAGAATCGTGAACACCCCGTTTGGCCGGTTTTTAGACCTGTCAGGCCGGTGATGCTGGTTCAACTGGTGCTCATCTAGGCATATGACACCTTGATATTCCCTGTTCCTGTCAATTTGACCTTTCAAGAAATCACCACCAATTCACCCTCCCTGCCTCAAAACATGAATATGAGCGGTGCGGCGTGAAGTGGGTGAATTAAATCATTACCCTGTCGGTGGAACAGAAGGTGGCAAGGGTGGCGCAGCTTGATTAAACAAATTTGCCAGTTCAGGAACCGAGGAGGCTGCTTGCCATGATGCCATGCCTTGTCGCCAAACAAGTGACGATGCCTTTAGTGTTCCTGCAACCACCATCTGATGCAACTGCGTCCCATTGAATTGACCAAGGGGTTTGCCAGCATCAGCGACATGAAATGATAAAGTTGGTGGAAGCTGTGATGAAAGGTTCCCTGCCTGTTGTGCCATTTGCTGCCCAAGACCTGCGCCAACAGCCAACCCCACACCGGCTTGGAGCAATCCAGCACCCCCGCCTTCATTGGCGGCAGCAGTTTTAAGAACTTCCATGCTGCGGTCAAACTGGTAGATGTCTCGACCAAGCACATTCAACTCCGCCGCCTTTTCCTTGATGACTTTTAACCGCTGATAGCTTTCATCCTCGTCAGGAATGTTGATGGAGTGGAAAAAGAAATTTACCAACTCAAGACCGAACTTGGACAACTCGGATTGGATGGCATCGGAACAATGCTTCGCCAGCGAATCCAGATGCACGGATGCTTCCAGAACAGAAATCTTTTCCGTAATAAATGCCTTACCAAGGCTCACATTCACTGCCTGTAAAACCACTCCCTTAAAATATTCCAAAATTTGCTCCGCCGTGAACACCTTAGCCGTGCCGGTAATGCCTTCAAGAAACCTGCGTGGATTTACGATGTGAAAACCAAATTGCCCAAATGCTCTCACGGGCACGACAAGTCCATATTTTGGGTCTTCAAGCTGGATGGGACGAATCGTGCCCCACTTGTTATCCAACTTGCTGATGAGGTTGATGAACCACACCTCCGCTTGAAATGGCGAGTCCCCACCAAACGGAAGACTGATGAGCGTGGTAAGCAGTGGAATGTTTGGAGTGACGAGCGTGATGGCACCTTCCCTTACCTCGTCGCAGATTTGACCACGATAGACAAAGAACGCAACCTGCGCTGGCTTAACGACGAGTTGTGTGCCGAGCCGCAGATTTTCCGACGGGAATTTCCAGACGAATTCTTGGTCGTTACCCTCGAATTTTACAATGTCTATGATGGCCATGTCAGTTTACCCTTGTAGCAAATCACCCTTTCGTGGATTGGCTTTGATAAGGGGCTTTTGGTGCTCTGGTTTCTCAATCGGTTTGGTCTCCACTGGTTTTGAATCCAACCGTTTTTTACCCACTCCCTTTTGAGGGTCTGATTCCGAAGGTGCATCCGTTAGTGGGCGTTTTGAATTATTCATGATGCGTATGGCAGTATATTTCCCGTCACTTCTTGTTTGCTATCTCGGATTGAATTCTTGCTTTGATAGGCTTACGAATTTTTAATTGAATTATTTTTCGTATAATTAGAGCTGGTATGAGGGCTACAATAAAGGCCACGCCGTCTGATGCGTCATCTCCTGATTGGGTTTTCATGTTTACCCCTAAAGCCACGAAGCATTTGGCGATTGCCATTACGATTAGAAATAATGCCATCAATCCGAAGAATGATAGCCAAGGAAATGGCTCATTTCCTGATTTCTGAGGTTTGATACTTCCAGTCAATTTGCCAAGCCATGTTTTACACGCTTCCGCTTCCACCATTTTTTCCAAACTCTCTGCGGCTGCGGTTTTCTGCTCCTGCACTTTAAGTTGGTCACGTTTTTTGGTGTCCGCTTCAATCTCCGCCTTCGCCTTGACGACGGACGGATGCGAAGCCCCTGCACTATTCTCCAATGCGGTGAGGTATTTGGTGCGAACAGGAATGAGGTCGTGCCGCAATTTATTAGCGAGTTCTTCACCGGCTTTGGCTATGGCCGAACCGACGCCCATTGTCATAATTGCATTGCCTAGTTCGCTCGGCTTTTTTCCTCGCAGTTCGGCTTTGCGGTTTTCTTCCGCTATGATGCGCTCTTCACTTCCAGCAGCTTTGGTTCCATAACCTTTTGGGATTGATGCCAAAAACGCATCGCATAAATCCAAACCATTTTGGGCAATCCCAACTGATTGGGGATTGAGCGTCAAAGCAACGTCCAGTGCTGATTCTAACAAGATAAACCGTTCGTAATGCTGTATGACGGCGTTTTCTCGTTCAGCTGTTTTTACAAAATAGTTTTCAAGGGTTGGATAAAAGCTGGTGACAACATTATTGATTTCAGCCGATACCCGTTTTTTCATGGCGTCAGGATTTTTGGCGAATTTTATCGCCGTCTTCCAACACATCCCCGCCTCCCGAATCTTGATGTCCTTGATGGTGGAGGTGGCAACCATGCAAACCGACGTGTTTATACATCTTTCTGGTCTGCTCAATAATCACAGAGCGAACCAATGCGCTTTCGGTGGCTGTTTGTTTAGGTTTGTCATCACCAGCCGGTATTGCTACCGCTGGTGCCGTTTTTGTTTTTATGTTTTTATTTGTCATAAATTAAATCGCTCATATTCATGTTTTGATTCACCGTCCGCTGTCCTGACCCTCCCAACCAATCAAAATCGTTATATTGATAGATTGGGGCCCACCATTTTTTTTGGTGGGGGTTTTGTCGTTTATTTTTTAAAACAATCCGCAGTATTCAGCCCAAACTTTATTAAACTTTCCACATCCTTTCTTACCCTCGTAATATTTGTAAAATCGTGTGAAGTAAACTTCTAGGCAGTTTACCGTTTTTTCATAATCACTTTCGTTTTTACCGATTGAATAAAAGGCTTTGTAATAGTCTTTTATGTCTTCCATCAATCCGTAGTTGCCATTTTTCGTGAGTTTGAGTTCAAGACGATTTACCTCGTTTATGACCCATGCGATAATGGCAACTTTTTGTTTTAAGATTGCTGCTGCTTTTGCCTTTTCTTGCTCTGCATATTCATTCATGTCAGTTGCACTGGCCATGATGAACTTTTTAGTTTTGTTTATCCCCGCACTCAAAGAGTCGGGTTCCAATGCCGTTTTTGTTTCAGTTTTATTATTCATTTATTTTCCTTTTTGTTTATCTGGAGGTATTCCTCCAAAAGTCTCACCCATTCACCAGCTAGGCGAATGTAACGGCGTTTAGCCTCACGTTGACGACGAATCACACGACCATCACCCCTGCACCGATGGATTTCTCGTGCCCATTGCTTGCGCTCACGGTCTGCCCCACGCATCTCAAAATAAACATTTCGATACGTCGGATGTTGAAGCAACAAGGCGTGTTCCTCGTCCGTGACCGTCTTGCCATCACTGTTGGCTTTAATTGGAAACGGTGGATTGTCATCTTGCTTCCGACGGCTTGCCTTAATCACCGGCATGTAGCCACAAACCTTGAAAATCTCATTTTTAACGTAGTTCACCACCTCGGCCTCATGCTTGAAGGTGCCACTGTTCATCCATCCATCATGGCAGGTGATGAGGCCGGTGTAGCCGTTCTGGATGCAAAGCGGTATTAAACCCTTAACGATGATGTTGCTCTCCATCGTCTGCAATCGCTTGCTCATGTTCTGGTAGTCACCCTCAATGGCCTTGAATGTGAGGGGGAAGTGCTGCTCAAACCACTTGCTGACGTAGTTGCTGACGAATCCGTTTAGAAATTGCTGGAATGCCACCTTGCAATCTTCACGGTCACGACTGGTGCCATTGATGATGCTGGCGTAGATGTCACCGTCCAAAACCTTTTTATATTCGGCCTTTTCTGATTCAGGAACCATTGCCGTCAACAAAACGGGGAAGCAGCTCTTGATGTCATAATCCATCACCACGTCGCTGTCTTGGAACCACACATGCTCTCGTGCCGTCTTGGGCATACAAATTACGGGGTGGTATAGACGACCACTGTTTTTGCCATAGCCGATGGTGAAGTCCCATGTCGCAAGCTTTTTAAGCCAGATTTGACCCTTGATGTGGCTGATGTTCAAATCCAACTGGGTTTCATCCAGACATATGTCACTAGGGATATTACTAATTTGTTCAATCTCGAACTCATCATCAATCTTGAGGTTTTTAAGACTTTGAAAGGTATAATTTAAGATTGGGTCAGTGGTATCGGTAATCTTGGAAACCACCAACGTTTCCATATCAACCTCCTTGGATTTACGTTTCTTAAAGTCTTTTGATAGCCATCCACTTTTATTTGCACTTAAAGTCACGCTAAAGCATTTGCAGTGACCTCCAACCTCGTAGCTGTCTTGACCTTTATCGTTTTTCTGGACGCTGATGATGTTCCACGCCTTCAAATCCTCAATATAACGAAGATAACCACTGCCAATGCGATTTGACCAAACCGTATAGCTGACATTGACGTTGTTGTAGCGATTATTGCCGTGAGCCATCACCTTGATGAAGCTGGTGATGTAGGCGTAACGGAACTGCTCAGGCTCAGGGAGGTCGCAAATGCGCTCCCAAAGCATTTGCGGTATCACGCACTTGGTAACGTAGAGGTATTTTTTGTTCGTGGTATCCATATCAGTTCAATTCTTTTGAAAACTTGTGAAGTCATTATTAGCGTCAACGACTAGGATTTTATCGCTCAAATTAAGCGAAGTTCTTCGGACAGACTGGTTATATGGGATACCCTCACCACGAAACTGCTCGCTCGTTAAATCAATAATCTGATTCGTTCGTTTGTGTTTTAGAAAATAGTGGGTGCTGCATTCCCTAACCTTTTTGAACCGTCTGTTCCTGTCCCTGCCCTTTACCGTGTAAAACACCTTTGGTATTTGATACAAGTCGTATTCACGACCTGATTTCGACAATTTCTTGAACAACAGACAGGACACCAAACACAATCCTTGCAATGGGTGTTTTGGTAGTTCTGTGTCCCGTTCAAATTCCTTACCACTTTCAAGGCACCGTGAATCAACCGACAATACTGCCGATTCATCTTTTAATAGCGACTTGACCGTTTCGATTTCATGTTTTAGTTCGTCCATAATCAATTTTCTTTCATATAACCGTCGTTTTTGGGCATGGACTTCCCCGCATGGGTATAATTTACCCATATCTAAAAGGGGGAATTTCAAGCCGGGCAATGAATCCGTCATTCGATACGCTAATTCATTTACTATAACATCAAGTATATACTAAAAAACACGAAAGTCAATGATTATGTTAATAAATAAGGCTAAATACCATATTCGACACACCATTTGTGTATTAGATATACAGAAGATAATAAGATATTCAACCACCCAAGCACCCTGTATATGGTAAGAATTTGAAGCCGCCCAAGGATTGAACCAATCACTAGACCAGTTCGTTCACTATGGCACGTATCGTATGGACAAATTAGCCAAAAGTCAAGGAAATACAGGGGTTTTTGGGCATAATTGCGTAATTACCGAACTCCCATTAAAAAAACTTCGGAAGTTTTAATGGTGATTTCAACGGATTTTGGTCAAAAAGTCTGAAACCAGTCCGGTAATTGCGTAATTATGGGCGTGGGTCTTTTGGGATTCATGTCGGGGTGGGTGACAAGACCGGGCATATAGCCCCTTAGGCATCAATGTTCAGAAGCAGTCCTACGCTAGTGGGTGGGGATGGGATGGTATCGGCCATTTCAACCGGCCAACAATTCATCAAGCAATTCATGGAACGCTGCCCAAGTTGCAATGGTGTGGGTGATGTCGCCAATGGTCATCTGGCTTGGCTCGAAATCCTGTTGTAGTTTGTCAGTCATAATTTTCTCCTTTTGTCGTGGCTAGCACGATGCCGCCGAATATAAATATCCCGCCCCGAAGAAATTCATCCATCAATCGAACGACCAAGGCCAATTAATTCCAATTTCAGCCTGTAATGTCGCTATATGGTTCCATCGTGATGTGAAATTGGCATTTACGTTTCACACCGTTCTGGAGGATGGCAAGCCAGCAACATGTGCAAATAAAACAATCAAAATGGTCTGCTGGCTGATACTTATTGTTGTCAGTTCATTCCGTTTCGTCGTTAGAGCCGCCATTGGCCATCAAAAGCCAATGGCGGTTTTGTTCTTTGACGACCCTGTTTTACCTTGACTTTTACTAATATATCTATATAATCCGTGTAATAATGCTAAAACTAGGCCACATCGAAAACACTCGTCATCGCCAACTGCGAAACCATTGACTAGCAGCTTAAATGCTCAATTCAACTATTGAGCGGTTGCTGGTCGGTTTCGTCAGAGAACAATAGATAGACTAATGTATGATGACGACTCAAGAGATTAAACCAGCCAACATCGGCGAGATTAAACCGGAATTCGGCACCAGTGCGGACGTTCGCAAATACTTTGGAATTAAGAAGGGCACCCTCTACAACCTTCATAAATGCGGCAAGGTTCGAGGTAAAGTGCTTCGTGTGACTGGCAGTTTCAAGGGCGTGAGATTGTGGGATATGGCCAGTGTCCGTGGGTTTATATTATCCCAACCCGATGAGTCTTTGGCGTTATGCGAATGAACAGAGCTAAAAGTCCAGAGCCGGTATTTTTTCCATGTCATTCCGCAACTGGTCAAGATTCAGGTGGGTGTAATCCTCATTCACGGCAACAGTTGATTGACCAATGAGCTTCATTCGCCGTTCTTGGCTCACATTTTCGTTGGCCAAAGTTGAATTGAATGAATGCCGCAACGAGTGAAAAGTTTTTTTGCTGAATTTTCGTTCGCCCTGACCCTCAATGGTATGCGTATCAATACCAGCCTTGACCATGATTTTCTTGAACGCCTCACTCAAACCGCTTTTACCACTGGTTTCCTTCTCGGCAAGAGTCGGACACACATAAAGCGTGTCGGCTTTGTGTTTTGCGAATGTTTTCAAGTGGGCTTCAAGCTGTGGCATCAGCGGAACCACAACACGGGCATTATTTTTCTTTGCAATGTAATCAATCAGTTGTCGCTTGAAGTTGATGCTGCTCCATTTCATCGTGGTGCAATCACTCAATCGAGCACCAGTGTAATAGCCAAACAAGACGACTGTTTTCCACTCTCCTACGGCAGTTTTAACCAATTTTGATGATTCCTCTTTGGTGAAGGTTTCCCGCTCCAACGATTTTCCCTTGATGGGATTTAACGCCATCACCTGCTCGAATGGATTTGTGTCTGTAAACCCGAGTTTTCGTGCGACGTTGAAAGCCGAACTCAATGCCTTGGCTTCAAGTCGCAATGTTTTTGGGGCTGTTATATCCTTGCGCCACTTGATGTAGCCCTCGGCATCCTTAAAGTTGATGTTGGAAATGAATTTTTGCTTCCGAACACCAAGATGCTCAAGAAACAAGTCAACGACACGAGCATAACGCTCGTTGGTTCCTGTATTGTGCTTGCCATCTACCCACTTGCGCAGGAATTCTTCAATCGTATCGTCGTTCAATTCCTGCTCGCCGTGCCGTTTCAAAATATCATTTAGAGTCCTTCGCACTGCCGTTTCATCAAGCCGACCAGCCCTCGCTAGTTTCTCTGCTGCCTCGTAATTGTTGGCAATTTTTTGCGCCTCTTTCCTGTCGGATGTTCCTGTGCTACGATGAGTGCGTGTTCCATCAGAAAGCTGGAAGCAAGCCATCCAGTTCTTACAGCCTTTTTAAGCGTGAGTGAAGCCATTAGTTTACAACGAAAACTTACAACGCCCAAGATGGTCAGGCAAGAACAAATCGGCCATGAACACTAAAGAAACTCAATAAATATGGGCGTGAATCGTCACGAGGGTTCGATTCCCTTCACCCGCTCCATTCATTATCAACGACTTATGAATAAGTGCAAGTAAAGTGCAAGTAAGTCGAAACTTCTAAAATTTGTTTTTACCTCACGCTTCCTGAAGAATTTTTATTGCTCGAAGTGGTAGTTGGACACTTCACCAGCAAAATGCAAAATCTTTTGTCCAACGGCACTTTCTATTTACAGTATCAGGTATGGAACAGCTTGAAATTACGCTGACTCGTGAAGAATTATTCGACGCAATATGGAAAACTCCGATGTGCCATTTATGTAAAACGTGGAACATTTCGATTTATCAGCTTTCAAAAATCTGCGAGCAATTTGATATTCCTCGCCCCGGTCCAGATTACTGGCCGCTACTTCGTTTGAATCGCGCTATGGAACGAACCCCGCTGCCGCCAGTTGCACCAAACCAAACTTCGATAATACGGATTCTGCCGCAACCGGTTGTGAGGTCCGCAAAGTTACAAACACGAAAAATTCAACCAGTCACGGAGGCAAGCAAGAGTGAATCACCTGACGATATTGATAAGTCTGCCATACCTGCCGCGCTCCCAACTTTGTTATTAGTTGCGCAGGATTTCAGGAAAGCGCACCCATTGATCCGAACCAGCAGAGAGCTGATGGGAAAAAAGACGCCGGATAATTACGGCAGAGTGGGGCCATGCTGGCGGCGGCGTTGTGTCAATATCAGCGTGACCAAGCAAAATCTGAAGCGTGCCCTGTTGATAATGGATGCTATTTTCCGAAACCTCGAATCAAAGGGGCACAAGGCTGAACTCATTGAAGATTGTTATGAGCGATTTGAAACGGGCATAAAAATCGGAGCTGAAAAAGTGCGCGTCAAAATGATGGAGCGGACGTTACGACGGGAAAGAGAACTGACCGAAAAAGAGAAAGCTGAAAGATATATTTGGAATCGATATTTTTACGAACCCACTGGCATTCTGAATTTTTCCATCGAAGAATACCACGGCCCGGCCCCCAAAATATGGACTGATAAAAAACGACAGCGCATTGAAGATGTGCTCGGTGAAATTGTTGATGCGATCGCGGCGACAGGCGAGGCGCTACGACTCCATAGGATTGCAGAGGCAGAACGTCAGCGGCTTGAAGCCGAGCGGGCAAGACGGGAATATGAATTGCGGCAACTCCGTGAACAGGAATTAGATCGCCGTCGCACGCTTGAACAGCAGGCAGTTTGTTGGGAAAAGGCGGCCCAATTGAGGGCATTTGCAAACGCATGTGAAACGCGGCTAAAAAGCCAGGGCACAACCGTTCAAGATTCATCCACCAAACTTTGGCTGGATTGGGTTCGCCAGTGCGCCGAAGAACTTGATCCATTAAATGGAAACTATTTGCAGCGCGCAATCCGCTCACTACCTGAGCAAATGATAAAACTGGGTGCGCTGGAATGAAGGGAATATCCGCAGAGAATTATTGCCGGTTTTCATCCGCAAACTTACTGCAACCAGTGTTCAGCCGGTTTCAACAAAAACTCATCGAGTGGAATTCCTTGTCCG
>CAIXUZ010000035.1 GCA_903922735.1 uncultured Verrucomicrobia subdivision 3 bacterium | reverse complement strand
CAAGCTCCGTAGGAGCGGCATATGCCGCCCCGACGGGGCTGGAATTATTTTGTTTCGGGATTCTACAAAGATGTCGCGCCTACGGCGCTGGGCGGGCGGACGACCAAACAAAATAGATTGACCGGGAAACCAAAACTGAAAACATCAAACGGAATCAAAATATGAAAACTTACTGGGGAAAACTACTGGGCTTGGGACTGGGTGTGGGAATCTTGGTCACTCTAAACGCCGGGGCGATGACGTATTATGTGAACGTCAGCAACACGGCTCCCGTGTCTCCTTACACCAACTGGTTGAAGGCAGCGACGAACATTCAGGATGCCATCGATACAGCAACTAATAGCGATCTGATTCTGGTCACCAACGGCCTTTACAATACCGGCGGAAGGGCAGTCAATGGCTACACGCTCACGAACCGCGTGGCGGTGACCAAACCGCTGACGGTTCAAAGCGTCAATGGTCCTGCAGTCACGGTGATTCAGGGATATCAAGTCCCCGGCACAAAGACCGGAAACGAAGCTGTGCGTTGTGTCTATATGACCAACAACGCTACGCTGATTGGCTTTACTTTGACTAACGGCGCTTCGCGCGACTTATTTGTCGGCGATGTTATACATGAGCAATCTGCCGCAGGTGTTTGGTGTGAATCAACCAATGTGGTTGTATCCAACTGCGTGATTATTGCCAATATTGCACCCGCAAGGGGCGGTGGCATTTATTTGGGAACCCTGAACAATTGCCTGATTGTTTCCAACCAGAATAGTTGGAGTGGCGGAGGTGGTGGTGGAGCCTGCGGAAGCCTGCTGAATAACTGCACTTTAACCGGCAACAATGGTTCCGTCGGTGGTGCGGCATATCAGTGCATTTTGAATAGTTGCATCATTTCTAACAATGCTGGTGATTATGGTGGTGGAGCATATAGTTCTAAGCTTACTAACTGCACAATAATCGGCAATTCCACTCACCCCGGTGGTAATGGCGGCGGCGTGGAAAATTCTACACTGTTCAATTGTATGGTTGTCAGCAATTCGGCATCATCCGGCGGCGGTGCATATTCAGGATCATTTTATGATTGCTTAATTATTGGCAATCAAGCAACCAACGGCAGTGGTGGTGGTGCCATGTTCAGCGCTCTCACTAGCTGCCTGATTCGATCCAATGTGGCAACAAATACCCCTACATCCACTGGCGGCGGGGTTTACCAAGGCACGGTGATCAATTGCACGATTGTGAGTAACACGGCGACTAGTCAAGGCGGAGTCTATGGTTCACTAGGCGGAGCCTATGGTTCAACAATAAGTAATTGCATCATTTATTACAACAAGGCTTTAAACGGAACGGATAATAATTATCTTTCCAACAGCATTTTAAATTATTGTTGCACGACCCCGCTTTCAACTAACGGGACTGGCAATTTCATAAATGCACCGCTATTCGTAAACCTCCTCACCAATAATTATCGCCTGCAATCCAGTTCGCTCTGCATCAATGCAGGCAACAATTCGGTCGTCATCGGCACGAATGATTTGGACGGCAACCCGCGCATCGCTGGCGGCACGGTAGATATCGGCGCTTACGAATACCAAAACCCGACCTCCATACTCTCCTATTTTTGGGCACAGCAATACGCCTTCAGCATAAATGGCACCGATGATTCTGCCGATCCCGACAATGACGGCATGAATAACTACCAAGAATGGAAAGCGGGAACAAATCCCAGAATTACGTCCTCCGTTTTGAAACTAAAATCCCCGACCAACAGCGTCGCCGGCACAAAGGTGACGTGGCAAAGCGTGAGCGGTGTGACGTATTACTTGCAACGTGCCACCAACCTCGCCGCGCAACCGCCGTTCACCACCTACGTCAGCAACCTCACCGGCCTGGCAGTTTCGACCAGCTACACCGATACCACGGCAACGAACGCCACGCCCTATTTCTATCGCGTCGGCGTGCAATGAAAGCAGGGAACATCGCGCTGCGCCGTCCCATCATCCCACGACTTGGCCGGCTCCTGCAAAGGGGCCGGCCTGGTTTCTGTCCGCGTCGCGGCATTAAAACTTCGTGAGCTTTTCCAGTTCCGGCACGCGCAATTCCCTGGCCTTGACGGCGGGATTCAGGCCAGCCGCAAGCCGTGTCGCGGGCTGGCGTTTTTGCCGCCTCGTTTCCGGCGGGCGCGGGGCCGGCATCCACCGGCGGGCCACCTTGCGGTCCGCCCCGGGCTCGGCCCTGGAATTTCTCCTGTGTTCCCGGCCGGGCTTGCCGCATACTGCCGCCATGATACCGCTGACGAATGCGAAAATCCGCGAGCTGAAGGCGCGCGGTCAATTGCTCAAGCCCGCCCTCAAGGTGGGCAAAGAGGGGCTGACCCCGCAATTTTTTGCGGAACTGGAGACGATGTTCCGGCGTCAGGAATTGCTCAAGGTGAAATTTGCCGACCACAAGGAAGAGAAGAAGACGCTGGCCCCGCAACTGGCGGACCAGAGCGGCAGCCACCTCATCATGCGCGTCGGCAATGTGGTGGTGCTTTACCGGCCCAAACCCGAGGCCGGGGCGGAATAGCGGCAGCGGGCCAAACCCCTGGCGAATAATCTCGCCAATTTCCACCGGCGCTGGCAGGTTGCCGCGCATGAATCGTTGTCTGAAATATTTCGTTGCCGCACTCGCGGTGGCGGGCGGTTTTTGCGTTTCCGCCCGCGCCGCCGGCCCCGTCACCAACCTGTTCGGCTTCACCGGCAAGGAGATTTTCCCGGTGGATCCGCAGATCACCCAGCTGCGCGCCGCGGACCTCACCGGCTCCGGCCTGAACGACCTGATCGTGGTCAATAATCTGCATTCCAAAATCAGCCTGCTCCACAACCAGACCGGCCAGACCAACCGCCCCGCGCCCGCCCGCAAGCTGGAGCTGAACGAGCTGCCGCCGGACGCGCGTTTCCGCCTGGATTCGCTGCCGACCGAGGAGCGCATCGCCGCGCTGGCGGTGACGGATGTGAACGGCGACGGCCGGCCCGACCTCGTCTATTTCGGCGACGCGAAGGATTTGATCGTCCGCTACAACCTCGGCACGAACGGCTGGAGCGAGCCGAAGCGCTGGCATCTGGACAACGGCCTGATGAGCCCCGACGCGATGGCCGTCGGCGATTTGAACGGGGACGGCCGCGCGGACATCGCGGTCCTGGGCGACAACGGCGCGATTTATTTTCTCGCGCAGCAGAAAGATCACACGCTGGCCGAGCCGGTGAAAATCTCCTGTTCCGGCACGCCCAAGGCGCTGCTGATGGCGGATGTGGACGGCGACGGCCGGAACGATCTGGTGCTGGTGGATTATGACAGCCCGACGCCGTTCCGGGTGCGCCTGCAAAATGCCGGCGGCCAGCTCGGGCCGGAAATCTATTTCAAGACCCAGCCCGTCCGCTCGTTCTGCGTGGACAACCTCGCGGGCGACCGGGTGAATTACGTCATCTCCATCGTGACGGCGACGGGCCGCGCGCAAGTCTCGCAGTTCACGCGGAAACCGGCGGAGGCGCTGTCGGCGGCGTTCAAGCAGGGGCAGTTCCAGATCATGCCGCTGAACAAGACGGACGCCGCCAAGCGCGGGGTGACGTGGGCGGATGTGGATGGCGACGGCCGCGCGGATTTGATCGTGTCGGAACCGGAAAGCGGCCAGCTCTCGATTTATCTGCAGCAGAAGGACGGTTCGCTGGCGTCGCCCAAGAAATTCCCCAGCCTGGCCGGCGTGACGCAAATCGCCGTGAGCGACTGGAACGGCGACGGTCAGCCGGAAATTTTCCTCCTGAGCCGCGATGAAAACGCCGTGGCCACCACGCGATTTGACAAAAACGGGCGGCTGCCGTTTCCCACGCCGCTGCCGCTGGACGGCAAGCCGCTGATGATGGCCGCCGGCGCGCTCAAAGCCGGCGCCAAACCCACGCTCGCCATCATCGTGGAAAAAGACGGCGTCCGCTCGCTGGTCACGCGCACGGCAGACGGCAAGACGACGACGCAAAAATTGAGCGACAGTTTCAAATCGAACCCGACGACCTTCGCCATCCAGGACGTGAACCAGGACGGCCTCGCGGATCTGGTCGCGCTGATTCCCTACGAAAAAGTGAAGGTGCTGCTGCAAAAGAAGGACGGCAAATTTGACGAGGTGGACGTGGACCCGCCCGGCGGCACGCTGGAGCAGCCGTGGCTGGCGGCGGCGGATGTGGACGGCGACGGCAAAACGGAATTGCTCCTGCCGCAGAAAAATTTCGTCCGCGCCGTGGTGCTGGAACCGGAGGCGAAGGCGGCCGGCTCCACGAACGCGCCCGGCTGGAAATTCCGGGTGAAGGACCAGATCAACGGTTCCGCCAGCGATTCGCGCATCACCGGCGCGACGGCGGTGGTCAACGGCACGAATGCCGTGGCGTCCCTGTTTTTGCTGGATGCCGAGCATAAACAGCTAACCCTGTGCGAGCGCGACGCGGCGGGTGTGTGGCAGGTGGTGAAGAATCTGGATCTGCCGGTGACGAGCTTCACCTCGCTCAAGCCCGTGACGCTCGGCGCGGCGGCGGTGGCGTTCACCGGTCAGAATTCCGTGGCGTGGCTGCCGCTCGCGGGCGAGGTGTGGGACCTGACCAAGCTCGACGAATACGAAACCTCCATCAAAGACGGCTACCTCAACGACATCATCGCCGGCGACCTCACCGGCAACGGCCGCAAACAGCTCATCTTCATGGAAACCGCGAAGAACCACCTCGACATCGTGGTGTTCGATAAAAACCGCAAACTGGTGCCGGGCGACCGGTGGAAGGTGTTTGAACAGCACACATTCCGGGGCCGCGACAACGCGCTGCCGGAACCGCGTGAATGCGTTGTGGCCGATGTGACCGGCGACAAGAAGAACGACCTCATCGTCCTCGTGCACGACCGGGTTCTGGTTTATCCGCAGGAGTGATAGCGGGCGATTTTTGCCACTGCTCGAAGATCACGCCGCCACGCCGGCGATGTAGCGCTCCATCTGTTCAATGGTTGCTCCCTGCGTGGAGATGATCCAGTTCACGAGGTCGCCGATGGAGATGATGCCGATCACTTTGCCACCATCGATCACCGGCAGATGGCGCACGCGATTGTCGTTCATCAATTTCATGCACATTTCCACGGTATCGTTCGGGGTGACGATGAAAACCTGGCCGGTCATGATTTCCCGGACGCGGGTTTCCCGGGAGGTCTTGCCCTGCAACGCCACTTTGCGCGTGTAGTCGCGCTCGGTGAAGACGCCGTGCAGTTCGCCGTCCAGGATCACCGGGAGCGCGCCGACATTTTTATCGGCCATGAGCTTGATGGCGTCGAACACCGTGGTATCGGGCGACACGCTCCAGAGCGTGGACTTTTTGTGGTGCAGGAGGGAGCTGATGGGATGGCTTGTACTCATAGGCTTGATGCACTTATCCGCCCGCCGCGCCGACAATTCAAGCAAATAATCCATTGCATGAAATAAATATCCTTCCCCGACGCGCGTCCGGCTGCGAAGATGGGGATATGTCTACAATCAATGATACGCTGCCCATGGTCACCCTCAAGCCGGGCGAAGCCGACCGCATCCTCGCCGGCCATCCGTGGGTTTATCAAAACGAAGTCCTCCGCGTCACCGACAACGTCAAGGATGGCGAGTTTGTGCAGGTGCGGGACCATCACACGCGCCTGCTCGGCGCCGGCTTCTACAATTCCAAATCCAAGATCTCCGTCCGCATCCTCGCGCCGGACCGCATCCGGCCGAACGAGGCGTTCTTCGAGGAGCGCATCCGCGCCGCGCTCGCCGTGCGCCAGAAACATCTGCCAAACGCGACGTCGTTTCGCGTGGTGAACGCCGAGAGCGATTTCCTGAGCGGGCTCATCGTGGACAAATACGAGGACGTGCTCGTGGTGCAGATCTCCGCGCTCGGCATGGATCAGCGCAAGGAGCACATCGTCGCCGTCCTGCAAAAAATCTTTTCGCCGCGCGCCATCATGGAACGCAGCGACATGGCCTCGCGCAAATTTGAAGGATTGACGGAGGCGAACGGCATTCTGGCCGGCGAATGCGACGGCAAGATTTCCGTGAACCTGAACGGCCTGAAGTTCGAAACGGATCTGATCGGCGGCCACAAGACGGGGATGTATCTCGACCAGCAGGCGAATTACCAGGCGGTCTCGCAATTCGGGAAAGGCGGACAGGTGCTGGACTGCTTCAGCTTCCTCGGCGGCTTCGGCCTGCACGCCGCCCGCGCCGGCGCGGCGCACGTCCACCTGCTCGACCAGAGCGAAGACGCCATCGAAGCTTCCAAGCGCAACGCCGCCGCGAACGGCCTCGCCGACCAATGCTCCTTCGACACCATCAACGTGTTCGACTGGCTCAAGAACAACACCGCCGTGAAGCCGCACGAACGCGTCATCCCGCGCTTCGACCTCATCATCCTCGATCCGCCGTCATTCACCCGCAACCGCGCCTCGGTGCCGGACGCGCTGCGCGGCTACAAGGAGATTCATCTGCGCGCGCTCAAGCTGCTGAAACCCGGCGGCACGCTGGCGACCTTCTGCTGCTCGCACCACGTCAGCCCGGAATTATTCCAAGACACGCTGCTCTCGGCGGCGTTCGACACGCGGCACGTCCTGCGGCGCGTGGCGACCTACGCGCAAAGCCCCGATCATCCGATCATCCCGATGATTCCGGAGACGGAATACCTGAAGGGGTTTGCGTTTGAGAAGGTGCGGTGAAATTGATTTTATGGCGGCATGAAGACGCTGACCGACTGCTTCAACCAAGCCGTGCGGCTGACTGATGAGCGGCTCGCCCATATTTTGGAGCACGCCGAAATGGCCGGCATGGCGGCGGAGATTGAACGGGTGTTGCGCCAGCCGCAACTCGTGCGGCGTTCGCGTTCCGCTTCGGACGTGCGTTTGTTCTTCGAATTTTACGCGCAAACAATTGTCGGTGGCAAATGGCTGTGTATTGTGGTTAAATATGGGGAGAACGATGCGTTTGTGGTCACGGCTTACCTGACCGACAAACCCAAAGCTGGAGAAGATTTATGGCCGACAAAGTAAAAATCTGGTTCGACGCGGAAGCTGATTTCCTCGAAGTGAGGTTTTCAGACGCCGCCGGCCACATGAAGGAAACCAACCATGACGCGGTGATGGAACGCGTGGATGCGCAGGGCCAAGTCATCGGCTTCAGCGTCATGGGCGTCAGCCGCTGGAAAAAAGATAAACCGCTGGAAGCCGACCTGGTGGCGGCGTGATCAATCTCCTGATGATTCCCGAGACAGAATATTTGAAGGGCTTCGCCTTTGAAAAAGTCCGGTGATGAGCGCGTTTCCGGTCAGTTCTGAGAAAGAGAGCCAGTTGGCGCAACGCATGGCCGCGCTAGGCGTGAGCGAGACGGAGATCGAAGAAAGTTTTGTCCGCTCCGGCGGGCACGGCGGACAGAACGTCAACAAAACCTCCACCTGCGTGATGCTGCTCCATCGCCCGACCGGCGTGCAGGTGAAATGCCAGGAAACCCGCCAGCAGGGACTAAACCGCTTCCTCGCGCGGCGGCTCCTGCTCGACAAAATTGAGGAGCGGCAGAAAGGTTTCGTCGCCGCGCAACGGGCCGAGATTGAACGCATCCGGCGCCAGAAACGCAAGCGCTCCCGCCGTGCCAAACAACGGATGCTCGCCGACAAGGCGCATCACTCCGGAAAAAAAGCCGCGCGGCGCAGCGTGGGGATGGAATAAGCCGATTGTAGGAGACGACGTGATGAGTCTCAAAATTTAATTTAATTTGAGCCTCGTCACCTCGGCTCCTACGAAATCACTTCAACAGTTCCCGCTGCCAGGCCATCAACTCCGCCGCGTGCTTATCCCAGTCGCGCGCGAGGTTGCCCAGCACGGATTTCGGCGCGATGAGCGTGGGGTCCAGCTGCAGCTGGTGCGCGTGGCGGTCGCGGATTTTTTCCAGTTCACGGAACCGGCGGAACTCCGCCTCGGTCGGGCGATCGGAACGGTGGCGGATTTTTTCGGGAAATTGTTCCGGCGGCACGGCCTGGGCGGCGCGCACGGCAGCCAGGAGATTTTCCTTCCGGCGCGGGTGCATGCGCGGCGGAATCATCGGCTCGAACGGCTGGTGTTCGCTGACGGCGGCGGCAATGGCCACCATGGACTCGTGCGAGAGCACAAAAAACGGCGGGCGGCTCGCGGCGACGGCCTCGCGTTCGCGCCAGTGCCAGAGCTCGCGCAGGACGGCGAGGGCGGGACTTTCCAGAAAGGTGCTACCCTTGATGCGCCAGCAATCATCGGGATCAACCACCGGCGGCACGGAACTTTCGGCGATGAGCCGCGCGCAACTTTCCTCATGCCACGCGAGGCGGTTTTGGGCGATGAGACCAGCGCGCAGTTTTTCCTCCAGCGGCTTGAGAAAACGCGTGTCGTTGCGGGCGTAAACTTCCATGCGCGGCGTCAGCGGCCGCTGCGCCCAATCGGCTTTCTGCGGGCCTTTGTCGAGCTTGACGCCGAGGAATTTTTCCACCAGCGCACCGAGGCCGAACTGGCGTTCGCCCAGCAACCGCGCGGCCAGCATGGTATCAAAAATCACCGTGGGCGTGAATTCATGGTGTTTCTTGAGCAGGCGCAAATCATAGTCGGCGGCGTGAAAAATCAATTCGCGGCCCACGAGCGCGTCAAGGAAGGGATTGATATCCATCTTCGCCAGCGGATCCACCAGCCGGTCGCCGGCGGCGGTGCTGATCTGGATGAGGCAGACTTTTTCGGGGTAGGCGTGAAGACTGTCCGCTTCGGTGTCAATCGCCAGCCACGCGGCTGATTTTATGACCGGCAGGAAGGCGGCAAGCTTTTCGTTGGTGTCAATCACGGTCGGGCATTATGACTTGAACGGGGCAGAAAGGAAAGTTTTCCCGAAACCTGACATAAATGGCGGGGCTATTTTCAAGGCAAAGTCAGCCGCGACGATGGGAAAGTTTCTCCCTCCCAGATGAATCGCGCCCCCTCCCGCCCCCCCCAGCAAGTGGGAGAAGGGGTCCGTCGGTCGGATAAGAGAGATGCCATCCATGCACCATGCAACCTTGGGGCACGGCATGATTAAATCCGCGCTAACGGCTCGCGAGGATGCTCGCCCCACCAGCGCCAGACCAGTACGATTTTCCAGCGAAGATTGAACGCCCGTCCGCTTGTCAAATCCAAGCCGGTGAACTATTGTCACCTAATGTTGTTCAAGAAACATCTCGCGGTCGCCGCGCTGCTCGGCTGCGGCGCGCAATTCGCGTGCGCCGACACCATCCAGCTCAAGGATGCCGCCGTGACCGGGAAGATTCTCGCCGAGAAAGCCGATTCGCTCGTGGTGGACGTCGGCTACACCGTGCTGCAGATCCCGCGCAACGCCGTGACCGGCGTCACGAAATCCAGCGCCGCAGCCGTTTCCACCGCGCCGGCACCGGCGGCAGCCGGACAATTTTACGCCGCCACCACCAAGACCTCCGCCGCGCGCGACGTGAGCTCGCTGGTCAAGCAAATCGGCGAGGCCGTGGTCCAAGTGAAGACGGCGGGCGGTCTCGGCTCCGGATTTTTCCTGAACGAAGACGGCTATCTCATCACGAATTTCCACGTCATCGAGGGCGAAACGGAAATTTCCATTGAAGTCTATCACCAGAAAAACGGCCAACTCAGCCGCGAGACCTACAAGCAGGTCAAGATCATCGCCATCAACAAATTTCACGACCTCGCGCTGCTGCACATCGAGGACAAGAACGCGCCGAAGTTCATGCCCATCACGCTCGGCAGCGCGGACGCGCTCAACGTGGGCGAGGGCGTGTTCGCCATCGGCAGCCCGCTCGGCCTGGAACGCACGGTCACCCAGGGCATCGTCAGCACCAAGAACCGGCAGATGGAAGGCAATTTGTTTTTGCAGACGAGCACGCAGATCAATCCCGGCAACAGCGGCGGCCCGCTCTTCAACCTCGCCGGCGAAGTCGTGGGCGTGACGAACATGAAGATCACCTTCGGCGAGGGCCTGGGCTTTGCGATTCCGGTGGAACTGGTGAAAAGCTTCCTCGACCATCGCGACGCCTTCGCCTACTCGACGGATAATCCGAACAATCCGTTCCGCTACCTTGAACCGCCGAGCCGCACCCGGCAGAAGGCGCCGGAAGCAAAATAGTTTTGCGCCCGCGAAACTTGTTTCCCAATCCATTTTTAATTCATCATGACCACCAACCCATTGCGCCTGGCCACCGCCACGTTATTTTTAGCCACCACCAACCTGCTCCACGCCGCCATCGCGCCGGCAGAAAACCTTTTGCCGGCAGACACGCTGGCGTTTTTCACCGTGCCGGACTGCGCCGGATTGCGGGCCGCAGCCAAGACCTCGCCGCAGATGATGTTCTGGAACGACCCGACGATGAAGGCGTTTCACGACAAGTTCATGGCCAAGCTCACGGAGAAATTCCTGGCACCGCTGGAAAAAGACCTCAGCCTCAAGGTGGCTGACTTCCTCGCGCTGCCGCAGGGGCAGTTCACGCTGGCGGTCACCGTCAACGGCTCCAACGGCCACGACGACATTCCGCCCGGCATCGTGGCGCTGCTTGATGCGCGCGAAAAATCCAGCCAGCTCAAGACCAACCTCGCCGCGCTCGTGAAAAAATGGACGGACGCCGGCCGGACGCTCCGCACGGAAAAGATCAACGGCCTGGCCTTCACCGTCGTGCCGCTGAACAGCAACGACTTTTCCAGCATCCTGCCGAAAAAAACGCCGGTCTCGGAAATCGGCAAGGAACCCAAGCCGGAGAAGCCGGGCGAAATTTATTTCGCGCAGTTTGAATCGCTGCTCGTCGCCGGCAATTCACCCAAGGCCCTCGAGGCCGTGGCCGCGCACCTGACCGGCGGCCGCCCGCCCGCCTTAGCCGACGAGGCGACGTTCGCGGCCGACAAACCCGCGCAGTTCCGCGACGCGCCGCTGTATTACGGCTGGTTCAACGGCGACAAGGTTTTCACCCTGCTTTCACAGTCATCGGAAGACACCGGCGACGCGGCCACGCCGTCCCTGATGCCCAAATTCACACCCGCGAAAGTCATCGGCGCCCTCGGCCTCGGCGGCTTGAAATCCGCCAGCTTTGCCATGCGCGAAAACCGCGACGGCTCGGCGTTCACGATGCACATTACCGCACCGGAAGCGCAGCGGCTGGGACTGCTGAAAATCCTTTCCATCGGCGCGAAAGACGCCAGCGCCCCAGCGTTTGTGCCGGCGGAAGCGGTGAAATTTTCCCGGATACGGCTCGACGGCAAGCAGACCTGGGCCGAGCTGCAAAAAATGGTGGCCGGCATTTCCCCGCAGGGGCTCGCCAGCTTGAACGCGGTCATTGACGTGGCCAACACCATGGCCCGGATGAAGGATCCCAGCTTCGACCTCCGCACCGCGCTCTTCGGCAATCTCGGCGACGACTTTATGAGCTACCAGAAACCGGCGGCCGGCGACTCGCTCGCCGCGCTCGCGAAACCGCCGACGCTTTACTTAATGGCCATCGCGAACCCCGACCAGACCATTGCCGCCATCAAGACCATCGCCGGAATGACCGGGGCCCCGGGAACAGCGACGGAGCCGCGCGAATTTCTCGGCAAAAAAATCCACACCCTGACCCTCCGCGCCGCCCCCGGCACGACCCAGGGCAATTCCATTTATCTCGCGGCCAGCGGCGGTTATCTGGCGCTGAGCGGCGACACGGCGATGCTCGAGGAATATCTGCGCAGCGCGGACGGCAAGGTCAAGCCGCTCGCCGAAACCGCCGGCCTTGCCGAAGCCGCGCAGCGCGTGGGCGGACCGGGCGGCGGCCTGTTTGGCTACCAGAACTCGCGAGAAATCATGCGCTCGACCTTCAAGCTGCTGAAAAATTCCGCGCAAGCCGATGCCGCGCTCAAGATGTTTCCGGCGGCGGTGCGCGAATGGGCGGATTTCAACCTGCTGCCGGAGTTTGAACCGGTGCAAAAATATTTTTACATCTCGGTCTTTGCCGGCAGCGCCAACGCCGACGGCCTGACGCTGAAAATGTTCCACCCGCGCCCGCCGCAACTGAATTAAATGGCAACGGCCGCATGGACCGGCCGCAGAATTTCAACCCAACATTGGTTCAGGCATCATATGAAATTACCACGACCCACGGAAAAACTTGCCGGTTGCGTCTGGCTGCCACGCATTCTTTCCAAGGCGCGGCTTTTGCAAGACGGCGCGCTACCGGCAAACTATGAAGCCCGCTTCTGTCACCCGACGGGAGTGGACGGACTGTTCCTGTCCCATTTTGGCTTGAACCGGGAGGATATCATTGCTGCGGCGAAATGGTCCGACGACGAGGTCACCCAGTGGTTCTTGAGCCACGCGGGCAGCAATCAATGTAAAATTGAGGAATGGAATCATACGGCATTGAACCTGGGCCGACCTGGTTATCCGATGGGCGAGCGGTTTCCCGTGACTCTGGCCACGATCTACAAGCATGTTGCCGACCGCGGGCTGACGACAATTTTCGAGGTGTTGGAAGAAGATGAAAAAGCCGCTTAACCAGCTGCAGGATTCAAAGTTATTGAATCGTTGCCTGGGGAAGCCAGGCAAAGATTTTTGCTTCTGGCAAGTGCGTGACACCTTCACCGGTTGGCGTTACATTGCCACCAATGAATTCGCGATTTGAAATCCGTCATCCGTAATTTGAAACATCATGCGTTCCGACATCATCAAGCAAGGTTTTGAACGCGCGCCGCACCGTTCGCTACTGCGCGCCACCGGCTCCATCGAAACCGAAGCCGACTGGGGCAAGCCGTTCATCGCCATCTGCAACAGCTACATTGACTGCATCCCCGGCCACGCGCATTTGAACGAGGTCGGCGCGCTCGTCAAACGCCTCGTGCGCGAGGCGGGCGGCGTGCCGTTCATCTTCAACACCATCGGCGTGGACGACGGCATCGCGATGGGCCACAGCGGCATGCTGTATTCGCTGCCGTCGCGCGAGCTGATCGCCGACTGCGTGGAGACGGTCATCAACGCGCACTGCTTCGACGGCATGGTGTGCATCCCGAACTGCGACAAAATCGTACCGGGCATGCTGATGGGCGCGATGCGCTGCAACATCCCCACGGTGTTCGTCAGCGGCGGGCCGATGGCGGCGGGCATCGCCGAACAGCAGGCCACGCACGACGACCTGGCGCAATATCTCCAGCCGGCGACGGGCAAGTCGGATCTGATTTCCGTGTTCAAGGGCGTCGGCGAACTGCAGGCGGGCAAGATCACCGAGGCGCAGTTGACCAAGCTGGAACAAACCGCCTGTCCGACCTGCGGCTCGTGCTCCGGCATGTTCACGGCGAATTCGATGAACTGCCTGTGCGAGGCGCTCGGCATGGCGCTGCCCGGCAACGGCACCATCCTCGCCGTGTCCAAGGAACGCGAGGCGCTTTACCAGCGCGCCGCCGAGGCGATCGTGGCGCTGGTCAAAAAAGATCTGAAACCGCGCGATATCGCGACGATCGAGGCGTTCGACAACGCCATCATGCTGGACGTGGCGATGGGCGGCTCGACGAACACCATTCTCCATACGCTGGCCATCGCGCGCGAAGCGGGCATTCCCTACGACATCGCCCGCATTGACGAGATTTCCCGGCGCATCCCGTGCCTGAGCAAAGTTTCGCCGTCGTCGGATTATCACATCCAGGACGTGCACCGCGCGGGCGGCATCCACACGATTCTCGGCGAGCTGAAACGCATGGGCGTGCTCAACGTGAAAAACAAGACGGTCACCGGCAAGACGCTCGGCGAAAACATCGACGAATGGGACATCCGCTCCGAGAAATGCTCAACGCTCGCCAAGACGGTGCGCATCTCCGGCGCCTCCGCCATCGTGGTGGATCCGAACGACAAGCTGGGCGTGGCCGGCCGCACGGCCAGCGGCAATCTCGCGCCGAAACCGATGCTGTTTTATCCCGCCGATCCGCTGGCCATCGTCTTCTGGCGCGCCGCCGCCGCGTGGAATGCCGGCGAAGCCGAGGCGATCGTCTTGCTGCACGACGCGAAGGTGAAAGTGAAGATGCCGGATGGCAGCAAAGTGGCCGGCCATGACCAACTACGCGCCACCATCGATCAGCAGATGCGCGAGGCGAAAGGTTTGATCCGCGCCGAGCTGGGCGAGTTCCGCAAGCTGCCGGTGCTGCTGTTCTGGCAATACGGCAAAGGCGGCACGAAGACGGCCCACGCCATCGTTCGCACCAAGAAATTGAAGAAGGGCCTCCTCGCCCGCGCGGAATTCATCAATGATGCCAAAGCGCTGGCGAAGGTGAAACCCAGCGGCCTGATGCCTTACGATCCGGCGTTCCGATTTGACGCCAACGACTGCATCCGCACGAAAGAGCGCGCCTACACGCCCGACGGCGGGCTGGCGATCCTCTACGGCCAGCTGGCACCGGAAGGCAGCGTGGTCAAGACCGCGGGCATCAGCAAGGCATTCAAGGAAAACTGCGGACCGGGCTTTGTCTTTGAAGGCCCGTGCGTGATTTTTGAAAGCCAGGATGAAGCCTGCACCGGGATTCTGGCGGGCAAAGTGAAGGCGGGCGACGTCGTGGTCATCCGCAACGAAGGGCCGCGCGGCGGCCCCGGCATGCAGGAAATGCTTTCGCCCACGAGCTACATCGTCGGCATGGGCATGGGCGACAAGGTGGCGCTGGTCACGGACGGACGTTTCAGCGGCGGCACGGCGGGCGCGTGCATCGGCCACGTTTCACCGGAAGCAGCGGAAGGCGGGCCGATCGGCCTGCTGAAACAGGGCGACCGGCTGCGCATTGATTTTCCGAACCGGAAAATGGACATCCTCGTTGCCAGCACCGAACTGGACGAACGAAAAAAAACCTTTGTGCCTGTGAAAATGCGGCTGGTCACCGGCTGGCTGGCGCGCTATCAAAAACTGGTGACCAACGCGAGCAAGGGCGGGATCTTGAGCGTATAAGCCGCGGAGGACAGCTTGGACGGCTGCGGCAAGCCGGACGCAACCGACACAGTTATAGCAAACAAAGTCAAAGCGCAGTTTTTCAGGGGGCAGGCAAGCATCTCCCTCCCCCCTGCCCTCTCCCGCCGGGAGAGGGGGAACGCTCCCCGTCTATTGGCAAAGTGACACCGGGCTTCCGCCGGGTGGCCACAGGATTTTTTAAACACTCCAAAATCACTGAACAGTCATGCCGACTTTCAACCGAGAATCGTCAGCAGGATGCCGATCAGAATGCCGATGACGGCGGGCAGTTTTTTCCAGCCGTTCACTTCATGAAAGAACAGCAATCCGCCGGCGAACGCCACCAGGGTATTGCCGCGCCGGAGGCTCATCACCACAGAGACGAGCGCATCCGGCTGCGTTAATGCGCTGAAATAAACATAGTCGGCCAACAGCAGCGCCAGGGCGATACAGGGAATGCTCCAGCGCCAGTGGAACTTGCCGCGCGGCCACCAGTGCAGTTTCCACCCCAGCGCCAGCGGGGCGAAGAATACCGCCAGATAAATCGAAAACCAGGCCTGCACGGTCGGCACGGTGAAATGCATCCGGCCCAGCAGGTATTTGTCGTAGAGCGAACTGACCGCGCCCAGCATCGTGCCGGCGATGAGATACCAGATCCATTTGTCGCGGTGGAAATGCACGCCCTCGCGTTTGCCAACGAACGACAGCCCCACGAACGCGGCGATGGTGGTAAGCACGCCGAGGATTTGCATTGCCGTGGGGCGTTCGCACAAGATCCCCAGCGCACCCACCAGCGTCCACAGCGGGCTGGTAGCACGCACCGGTGCGGCAATGGATACGGGCAGGTGTTTCACCGCGAAATAGGTGCAGAGCCACGACGCGGCGACGATGCCGGATTTCAGGAACAATTGCAGGTGTTGCGTCAGGGTCAGCGGATCGGTGACGAGCGTTGCCGGGAGTTGCCGCGGGAAAAACAAATCCGCAGTCAAGAGCACCAGCCAAACCGCCGCGCCGCAAAGCGTGCTGAAAAACAAGACCGGCAGCACCGCGTTGGCGCGCACGGAGTGCTTGCTGCAAAGGTCGTAAAGGCCGAGCAGAAAGGCCGAAAGCAGGCTGGCTTCAATCCAGTTCATCAAAAACAGGCAGGATAATTCTTGAACGCCGACAGGGCGAACTAATATTGAGCCGAATGCCGTGCCTGACGCTTGGGCAAGGAGGATTTTTCAGCCTGGGGACGGGTCACAGCTTTCGCTGACAGAAATTCGCGGAGAAATTCCGGTGCATCACGACGACCGCCGCGCTGGTAATCACGCCACAAAGTTTCGGCGGTGGACTTGGCTTCAAGTTTCAATTCACCGGTGAGAAATTCAAAGAGCAGTTCCGCCAGCCGCGCCAAGGCGATGGTGTCGGTGCGGCCCAACCGGGTGAAAAGCCAGTCGCCGAAGCGCAGGAAGGAATGGAACGGCGACGCGCGGCGCCAGATGAGCGGCGCGGTGGCAACAAAGTTACCACTGTTGCCGACCAAATCCCAGTATTTCGCGAAGCGACGCAGGCGCTGCATCGTGGCGAAATCAATCAGGCGGTTCTGCAAAATCTCGTAGGTTGGCTGCGGATGATAGACCATCTGCCATTCCGCATCGTGCCGGGAAATCGGCGTGCCACGGAGCCGCTTGAGGATGCCAACCTGAATTTCCTGCGGGCCAAGGGCGATGAGCCGGTCGAAACCGGAGGCAAAACTGTCCACCGTTTCGCCGGGCAGGCCGACAATCAAATCGGCGTGGATATGGATGCTGGTTTGGGTGCGGAGGAAGTCAAAATTATCCGCCATCCGCTCGTAGTCCTGCCGCCGGCTGATGTTCTGGCCAACTTCGGGGTTGAACGTCTGGACGCCGACCTCGAACTGCAGCGCTCCCGGCGGAAATCTGGCGATGATTTCGCGCAGCTCGACAGGCAACCGGTCAGGAACCAGCTCAAAATGATAGAAGTTTCCGGGCTGATGGCGCGCGAGGAAAAACTCCAGAATTGTCCGGCTGGTGGCGATGTGGAGATTGAAGGTGCGGTCCACGAACTTGAATTGCTTCAGACCGCGATCCAGAAGCTTTTGCATCGCCGCGAGAAATTCATCCAGCGGCACCTGCCGCACAGGAATGTCCAGCGACGACAGGCAGAACTCGCAGGTAAACGGGCAGCCGCGCGACGCCTCGACATAGACGATGCGGTGCGCGAGGTCGGCATCCGAGTAAAAATCGTAAGGCAGAACGAGGCGCGAGAAATCAGGCAGTTCGGCGGGGATAATTTTCGGAAGGTTCTGGCGGACGGCCAACAACAACTCCCGGCACACCTCCGCGAATTTGAAATCCGCTTCACCCGTGATGACGTAGTCAGCCAAGGCCACGATGGGTTGCCCTCCGGTTTCGTAGCTGACTTCCGGTCCGCCAAGAATGATTTTAATTTCCGGCCGGACCCGCTTGATGACGGCGATGACGGCAGTGGTTTCGGCGACATTCCAGATGTAGGTGCCGAAGCCGATAATTTTCGGCGCGGACGCAAGGAGTTTTTCGGCGATTTCAAGCGGGCGCTGGTTGATGTCGAATTCCGCGATGAGCGCGCGCGGCTGCAATCCGCCGAGATTGGCGAAGAGATAGCGCAACCCGAACGCGGCGTGGATGAACTTCGCGTTGAGGGTGGTGAGAACGATGTCCGGCATCGGATTGAAATTATCAGTCGGCGGTGCCGCGCCAAAGGGAAATTCAGGCTGGCGCCGGCAGGGGCATTTTCACGGGGGCGTCACGACAAGCGGATTCGAGGCAGGCATCCATGACCGCTTGGGTTTGCCGGGACCACATCGGCCAGTCGGCGTTGAGCTGGCCAGAGAAAACCTGGTTCGCAAAATTACGCCACATGCGCGTGTCCTGCGCGGTGGCGTGGCCGCGCAGAAACGGGTCAACGCCCGGCGGACATTTCACGTCGCCGGGAACCATCACTGTTTTTTCGTTCAACTCGAAAGCCGGCTCGTAGCTGTTGAAGGGCTGGACAAAATCCGGCAGCCGGAGCCAGCCTTTTTCTCCGCTGACGTGAGCCCACTGCTGCCACGCCATGCGGAAAGAACAATAAAACCCGGCGGAAATACCGCCGGAAAAAACCAGTTCGCCGGAAAAATCCACGGGCGCGCTGCTGGAGGAGGACGAAAGAATCCTGCCGCAGACCGTGTCCGGGAGCCGCCAATTCATGATCCATAAGGCAAAGTAAATGGAGTACCAGCCGAGATCGCCGAGGCTGCCGGCGGGCTCCAAACCGGCGTCCGACCGGATGTTGTTGAGGAAAAAAGCCTCATCATTGGGGGTGCCAAAGTTGGAGTCGATGCGCCGTAGACGGCCGACGCTGCGGCCGTCATCCAACACCGCGCGGATTTTCGACAGGCGCTGGTTGTGCATAAACATCACGCCATCCATGAACTGCACCCGGTTTTCGCGGCAGGCGGCCAGCATCGCATCCAAGTCGGCCAGATTGGCGGCGCAAGGTTTTTCGCAGACAATGTGTTTGCCGGCGGCCGCCGCGCGCACCACCCATTCCTGCCTTAGACCGGTCGGCAGGGGAATATAAACGGCATCCACGCCCGGCGAGTCAATCAACTCTCCGTAGCTGCCGAAGGCACACGGTTTTTCGGCGAAAGCAGACTCGCGCTGGCAATCATCAATGAATCGGCGGCTGGCGGCGAGGTCGCGGCTGGCGACGGCGGCGACAACGCAATTTCCCGAGCTTAAAATCGCCTTCCAGTTTTTCCGGCCGATGTTGGCCGTGCTTAAGAAGCCGATGCGGAGTGGTTTCATGATTTTATTTTGATCGTTCAAAAACCCTCACCCCGCCGGGGCGGGGCGAGGGAGAAAAATGTTTGCCGCCTCCCGCACGCGTTCTAGAATAACATCGGCCAGGTGCGGCTCGGTGCCAACGGCGGGCGAATACCAGACGAGTCGGCCGTGCTTCTCGGTGGGATTACGCCAGGTCGGCTGGCCGGCGTCATGACGTTCTTTCACCAGTTTTTCCGGTTCGCCGAGCAACACCGGGATGTCTTCGACGACATGCAGGCCGTCGCTGATGAAAAACGGGACGACGACGACGTGTTTGGTTTTAGCCACCGCGTGAAAGTGTTGGATGAAGGGCGCTTCCTCCATGAAAACGGCACCGACCTCCGCAAAAACATTCTGGCCGCGGATCAGCTCCACTTGCCGCTGAATGGCCAGACGGGAATGGGCGTTTCGCTCCGTGCCGTGGCCGACGATCAGGAGGGTGGTCTCGGCGGGCTTGGGGGCGCGGGGAAATGGAAATTGTTTTACGATCCCCGCGGCGCGGGCGAGAATCACGCCGGTCATGCTGGGATGGGAACCAACGGGGCGGCAGTAGTGGAGTTCTGAATTTTGAGTTTTAAGTTTTAAGTTGTCGGGAAAGCAAAAACCCAATTCGGTCGCGATGATTTCGGTGCTGAAATAGCCTTCGCTGATGAACAGCGGCACAATGAAGACCCGTAGACCAGTAATTTCGGCGAGCACATTCCTGACCTGCGGCTCCTGTTTCCAGAACGCCTCGCGGACCTCACGAAAGATCTGCCGGCGACGCAGTTCGGCCACGTGTTGAAACACGGGCGCGGCGGACTGGTCGTTCAACGTCGTGCCATGGCCCAGCACAACCAGCACGGCGTCGGCGAAATTCTCGTTCTGCACGCAAAGGTGTTAACGCAACTTTCCCCGTCCGGCAAGCCGGCGGATGCGATTTTTTATGAAACCTTTTGACGAAAACGTCGTCTAAACCACAGACTGTAACCGAACCATTTATGAAACCAACCAACCTCATCATCCTTACCCTGGCCGCCAGTTTTGCGGCGGTCACCAGCGCACTGGCACAAGACGGCACGCTGCCACCCGCCTCGACCAAAACCGGCGTGACTTACGCCAAAGACATCCAGCCCATTTTTGAAAGCGCCTGTGTAAAATGCCATGGCGCCGAAAAGCCCAAGGCCCGGCTCCGCATGGATACGCTCGAAGGCGTGCTCAAAGGCACGAAACAGGGCAAAATCATTGTTCCCGGCGACAGCGCGAAGAGCCTGCTGGTGAAATCGGTAGCGCATCTCACCAAGGATCGGGAAAGCTGGATGCCACCGCTGCGCAATAAGGCCGGCATTAAACCGCTCACGCCGGAACAGATCGGTCTCGTCCGCGCCTGGATTGATCAGGGCGCGAAGTAAGTTTGGCCCCTTTCAACGCGCCATGGACGCAACGTCGATGGCGCGTTTTACTTTTGGCGAAAGCCTCGGGACAAAAGCCAAACGCCGTGCGGCATTGAAGCAACACGGCGTTGAGTTGAAAGAAGCCGGAATTACTTCTTGAGGGTGGCACCGAGGTCGGTCACGGCCTTGCCAGCATCACCGGTCACCTTGCTGGTGGCATCCGTGAGGGCTTTTTGCACCTGCGCAAGCACGTCACTGACAACCTGTTTCTGCTCGGGCGTCAGTTTGTATTTGTCGCTGAGAGCTTTTAATTGTGTCAAGGCACCGGAATAATCCGCTTTCTTGACGGCGGCGACGACCGAGTCAGCCGCTGTTTTCGCGTCCGCTTGAGCGGATTGGAACACGGTGGTCAGCTTGGACGTGTCCACGGCAACGCTGCCGTTTTTGTTGCAACCGGTCACGACAAAGGCCGCCGCCGCGATGACCGTGAGGATGAGATGTTGAATTTTCATATAGTTTATTTGGTTATGTTTGTATGTCCTTGCAAACTTAGGATAACAAATTTGCCGCCCGCGTCAAAGCCAGGTTGTCCACAATCAGGTTTCCCCCAGGGATAACAGTTTGGTTCGTTTCTGCTGTTTCAACCGTTGTTGCTCGTGGAGAAACTCCAGTTTCTGCGCGTCGCTGATTTCCGGCTGGTTCAGCTTAGGCATCAACTCACCGAGACGCCGGTCGAGAAACTGGTTCCGCAGCTTCAAGGTCACGTCGGCCAGTTGCGTTTCGGCGTTGGGCATCGGACGTTCGTCCGCCACCGCCTCGGTGATGAGTCCGCGCTGCCCCGGTAATTCGCAACCATCAAGAAATTCCGCAAGACTGTGCCAGGTGCCATGTTCCTGGGTGGCAAGACGGGCGTCCACAATCTGGCGCACGAGGGGATGCGCCAGCCAGTTCACGTCCAGGTGCGCGGCGAGCCAGGGCAACAACTCTTCGTGAATAAATACGAGCTTCAACAGGTGCAGTTCCAACGGTGATGGATGGCTGGCAGTTTCCGGCTCCGCTTCACCGGCGAGAATAGAGTCGTCCGGATTGCTATGGCGGACGATAGCCGCCGATGGTTTGACCTTGGCAAACTCCTTGCGCACAGCATCCACGGCCACGCCCAGCCGCAGCGCCGTTTTTTGCGCGTGCGTGTCCAGCAAAACGGAGTTGCCGGCCTTGTGCAGCGCCTCAGCCATGTCGCGCAAAACCGCCAGCCGGCCTTTGTCGGTCGCGGCGTCATTCGTGGCCAGCAAACGCTTCAGCAGATAATCAAAAAAACCTTCCGCGCCATCGACAAGCCGGCGGAACGCCTCGCCGCCATGGGCCTTGATGAAGCTGTCCGGGTCGTGCGGCGCAGGCACGACCGCCACGCGCACGGCCAGCTCGGCCGCCAGCAAATGGTCCAGCGACCGGACGATGGCATTCTGGCCGGCATTGTCGGAATCGAAACACAACACGACTTCGTTGGCGTAGCGCTTGATGATGCGCGCGTGCTGGTCGGTGAAGGCCGTGCCCTGCGGCGCGACGATGTTCTGCACGCCCGCCATAAAGCACGCAATCAAATCCAACTGGCCTTCGCAGATGATGGCGCAGCCCGCATCGAGAATCGCGCGCTTGGATTTGTCGAGGCCGAAGAAGATTTTGCTCTTGGTAAAAACCGGCGTCTCGGGCGAATTGACGTATTTCGCGGTCTTTTCATCGCCCGACAGCACGCGGCCGCTAAAGCCAACCACCCGTCCCTGCTCGTCACAAATCGGGAACATCAGCCGGCCGCGAAAACGGTCGTAATGACGGCCGGTCTCCTCTTTTTTGATGATGAGACCGGCCTGCTCAACGATTTCGAGCGGAAAGTTTTTGCTCTTAGCCCAGTTCACCGTGTCGTCCCAAAGTTCCGGCGCGGCGCCGATGCGGAACAATTTGATTGCATCCGCCGAGACGCCGCGTTGGGCCAAATAATCACGGGCGAGCTGGCCAGCGGCCTCGTTGGCCAGACAGTTCTGCCAGCGCTGGGTGAGCTGCTCATGGATTTCCAACAGCCGATCCTTGAGATGCCGCGATTCCTGCGCACCGGGCGTGTTTTCAAATTCGAGCGGGATTTTGGCGCGTTCAGCCAGCCGGCGCACGGCGTCCATGAAGCCGATGTTTTCGTATTCCTTGACGAAGGTGAACACGTCGCCGCCTTTGTGGCAGCCGAAGCAATGGAAAATCTGCTTGTGCGGATTGACGTTGAAGCTCGGCGATTTTTCCTTGTGGAACGGGCAGAGGGCGGTGAAGTTGGCACCGGCGCGCTTCAACGGCAAATAGGAGCCGATGACATCCACGATGTCGCTGGCGGCGCGGATGTGCTCGCGGGTTGCGGGTGAAAGAAAGCCAGCCATGCTGCGAACGATCAAGGCTGGAGGATGATCCTGGCAGGCCTGACCTTGGCTGGCGGAGCGGAATTGATCAGCAGAATGCTCAAGTTATCCCGAATTAACGGCCCCGTGAGCGAGACCTTGTAAACGCTGGCCTGCACTTCATCGAGAGTGGGAAAGAAGTCGCCCTTGTAATCCTTCATTCCACCACCGAACCACCGGTTGTTGTAAGCTTTCTTGGCTTGAATGTCCGCCGCCGTATAAATCGGCGCATTAAGCAAGGCCAGCACCGTGACGGTCATGCAGGCGTAGCGGATGGCCCCGGAAATCATGCCGAGATAATACTCGCCGCTGCCAAACATGGTGCTGCCCACCAGCTTCGGGCCAAAATGACGCCGGAGCGCCACAAAAATGACGAACACCAACAACGCGATGGTCAGATAACCCGTCACAAACACCGCCGTCCGATCGGTGTAATTTTTTCCGAAAATCATTTTGGCCTGCTCCGAATGCAGGAGCCAATCCCCGATATACGCATAACCCAAAGCGCTGGCCGTCATGATTGAAATCCATTGCGAGACCGGCAGAAATTCTTTGGACATCCCGTGCTTACGGCCGCGCCAAAGACCAAACATGATCAGCACCACCAGCGCCACGTCAAACCAGTTAAACATGAATTTATCCAAGCTCCATGAAGTTTTTTGGGCGACGGCGGCAATCATGTTTAATCATTAATCCCGTCCCGCAGGAAATACCAGCGAAATTTAACCAGTCCCGCGGTTTTCCCCCGGCGGACAAACCGGCCGGCTTACCAGCCGGCGGGCGGCAAGGGATGTTTTTTACGCCATTTTTTGAGCCGGGCATAGGCTTTTTTTATCTGCGCTTTTTTGAAATTGCCGGAGCGATCCATCTGCATGATGATTTTTTCGGCGGTGAAAACCTGGCCGCAATGATTACCGTGGGCCTCGGCGTAACGCAGCCACAATTCAAAATTGGCCGGTTCGGCCTCGGCCTGCTCTTTTAGCAATTCCACCGCCGTTCCCAGACGGCGCTCCAAAAGCAATTTCTCCACGTGGTCAAACACCCCCCCCCGGTGGTATCCGGTCGGCTCTCCGCCTGCGATTGCTTGAGCCGTTCAAGGTGAACCGCCAGCGGGTCTTGAGCCTGGGGCGGAGCGGGGCGGGGATTGAAGGTCAGGATTATTTTCCGCGGTGATGGCTCCGGCTCAGTTCTCCGGAGCAGCCGATCGAGAAGGCGCCGGCGCCGGACCACGCTACGGATGGGTAATTGCATCCATTCATCCAGCGAGGCGCCAAGAAAATTCAGCAACTTCGGGCTGAATGTTTCCCCGGCCTCCGCAATCAATTTCTCTGCCCGCGGGCGATTTTTCAAATCCTGGCAGTAGATCCGCACCAACTGGGTGAACGCGGCTTCATTCAGGGGATCCTTTTGCAACACTTCCAGCAGGATGGTGACGGCTTCACCAAACCGGCCGGCGCGACACTTCGCCTCCACCCGGTCAGTCAGCGCGGAGGGTTTCAGGGGCGGCCTTTCGATTTTGAACGATGCCGGATCAAAGGGGAATCCCGCCGCCGTCATCCAGCCTTGCATCTGGCCCACCGCCACCCGGCGGTGATCGAAGGGAAAGGCTTCAGTGTCACAAAGCCGTTTCAGTATTTCCAGCGCCGCGCCAGGGTGACGCCGATAAAGCACCGCGGTTTCCAGGGCGAACAGCCAGACCGGCAAGGCCCGGGCCTCTTTGAACAAATGGCTTTGCGCCGACTGCCAGGCTTTTTCCACTTGACCGTGTTCACGCCAATGGCGGAGCAGCAGGACGGACGGCAGGTGTTTTTTCTTCCGAATTTTCTCGGCAAAGAGGTTCTCGGAAAAAACCAGGTCATAGAGCATCCGGCCCACGACCGCTTGCGACACCTGGCTGCTCCACCGCCGAAAATAAACCAGCAGCGGGGTCCAGGCCAGCAGGACACCGCTGCCGAGACAAAGCCAGAAAGCGGAATCACTCCCGCTATAAGACCGCCAAAAGAAATGACCGGCGGCGGCACCCAAGATTCCAAAAAATAGAAAGCCGAGGCCAAACCAATACAAGCCACCCCGATGTTCGGCAAAATCCTGATGGTTATAAAACTGGCTGAAGACCGCCGTCGCCAGCGCCAGCAGCACCCACGCAAAAACAGGCCAGTGAAACCAGGTGGCCAGGTCGACAAGGTAGTGGTCGCAGCCCTGCATCCAGCCCAGCCAAAGCAACAGGCAACGCAGGGCCAGATGAATTTTTTTCGCCTTGGGATAATCCGCAAAATCACCTTCGCAATAATACCGGCGCAGGGAGGCCGCGAGAAACAGGACGGACAGGGAAAAGAAGAAATTGCCGAAGCGGACAAACTCCATCACTGCCACCGTCGTCAGCAAAGCCAGGTAAACCGGAAAAATCCAGCGATGCGCCACCGCCAGGGTTTCCAAGTGGTTCGCAAAATCATCATCATCATCCACTTCGTTGAAATAGCGCCAGACCCGGCGGGCGAGAAAAAACAGGACCAGGCAAAACAGCGCCCAGCGATCAATGAATAATGACAGCGTGAGGAGAGGCGAGTTTGAAAACAAGTCGCGGGCTGGTGGAAGCTGCGCCGAGCGCGAAGAGGATGCTTCGTATTTTTTCAGTGTTCCCGACCGCAGGGAATCCGTGGCCGGGCGATCCGAGTGGCCGGTGAACCGGGCCAGCGTCTGCCTCAGTTTCGCGGCCAGGGATTCTTGCGATTGAGCCTCGCGGGCCATTTCCTTGACGAGGGTGAACGTCCCCTCCGCAGTGCCCATTACCGTGGAGGCCAGTGCGGTGACTTTGTATTGGTAGTCGGAATTGGCCGCCAACAAATCCGGGTTCAGTACCAGTGAGACCGAATTCAGCGAATTCGTCACCAGATACGGATCGCCCGACCAGTCGGTGCGGTATTGCCAATTTACGGCGGGAGCCGCGGCAGCCACCGGCTCCGGCAGCGCGGCCATGATGCCGACAAGGACCAGACAGCCGAAAACGGCGCGAAGCATTTTCGGAAAAACCCTTCGTTCCATCCATCGGTCCGATATCTTTTTCATGTCCTTAACAATGCCTGCCCGCTGATTAAACCTGAATAATGTGGCCGAATGACATTTGGTGTGTCAAAAGGAAACGGGTTTGCCGTCATTGGTTCCACGCCGCCGGCGAAAAAGTTTGTAAAACCGCCGGACTTTGACCAGTCTGGCTTCAACCGCCCATTGAGCCTTTAAAGTGGGCCGCTTATGAAATTTCTCTCCGCAACGAAATTCATGGTCGCTTTGATTTGTTGTGCCTGCTTGCCGGGGGCCCGGGCGCAGACGGGCGCGTCGTTTCAAAACTGCCAGCCCGGCGATCCGGTGAAAGTCAGATGCGAGCATCCGTTGGTGGTGCTGAGCAAGGCGATGCTGCTGGAGATTGGCAGCAACACCGTCACGGTCTGCACCACCAGCGACCGCTACACACTGGACAAATCCGTCGTGACTTTGGTGCCGCTGGCCCATCACTTTGCCCCGGCGGCGGCGGAACCGGCCAGCGGTTCACCAGCCACAAAAACCTCCTCCGGCCAAGCGACGGCAGTTTCCGACGTTGACCCGCTGGCGGCGACGGCTCATTCCCCATCACCCACCAGCGCCCAATCGCCGGCAGACATCGCGCAAACCATGGCATCCATCCGCGCCTCGGTAATCGACCCGCACAAGATGGAAGCCTTCAAGGAACCAAAGAAGGTCGATGGCAAATGGGAATTGGTGGTGAATCCCAACGCCAAAGATGGTCAGGCCAAATATGACAAGGCCAACGCCTATTACAACCAAACCATGGGCGGGGTGATGGAGGGCAGCGTCAGCCAGGAGGAACTGGTGCGCCAAGCCAAGGAAGTGCTGGGGCTATGCGACAAATATGCACCCGAACGGAAAACGGATCCGCAGTATGAGAAGCAAATCAATACTTTGCGGGAATTTGTCCGGCGCAGCGAGACTGGTGAAAAATTCGCCTTTCCAGCCATCAAACCGTGAACCAAAGACCCGGTGCCAGCATATTCAATTCATCACTTTGGATTGGCCGCCAACCAGAACCGGATGTCGGCGGCATGCGAGTTTTCCGAGTCAAGTTCCAACACTTTCAAGTAATGCTGCCGCGCCGCCGGCGTATCGTGCAGCGACTGAGCATAAAGGTTGGCCAGCGCCAGATTCACCCGCACTTCGGCCGGGTTGGCGACGAGCAGTTTTTTCAATTCGTTCGCCGCGTCCGGCACGAAGCCGGCCGCCTGCAACGCCAGCGCAAAGTTATAGCGCGCATCCGGCGCATCCGGCCGGCTGGCCAGCGCCAGTTCGTAACGCGGGAGCGCCACCGAGTAATTCCGCAGCCGATGCGCCAGGACGCCGGTGTTAAATTGCGCCTCAAACCACGCTGGATCTATTTCCGCCGCCTGTTGATACCATTGCAAAGCATCCACCCATTTTTCGTTCTGCTCAAACACCTGCGCCTTGGTAAAGGCGCCGCTGGCGGAACGCCGGTCGCCCGCCACCGGTTTAGCCGGCGAGACATAGCGGTAGCGTGAAAAAGTCACCGGCGCGGGGGCAGCCACCACCGCCGGCCTGGTAACTGGCACCACGGGCGGCTCGCCACCGGATGGCAGGGGCGTCAGACCCTTTTCCAAGAATTGTGAGTTCGGCGCGCTGGCCGTGTTTTTATCGGAACCAAACACACTGCGCCAAAAACTTTTTTTCTTCTCCGGGGCCGGTTCCGGCAGCGGGGCTTCCACCGGCGGCGCGCTGGCGACAACGACATGGTTGTCCGGTTTAACCACAATCGGGGTGGCGGGCGGCACGGACACAACTTGCACCGGCAACGGTTTCGCGGCCGGCGGATTGGCGGGCGAGGCGGCAACCACCGTTGACGGTTTCGGGGCAACCGCCGGACGGGACGTGGTGGCGCTGGAGGTTTTCGGTTGCGGCTTCAGTTCCGTTGCGGATACGGCTGGCTGGGGATTTGATCTAGCCAGAGCAGCGGCCGAAGCAGCGGCGGCGTTCGCCAGCGATTGTTCCAGGCTACCGGCAATGGCCTTGACTTCATCCCAATTGGCCGGGCGCGGGGTGAGCGCGAGGTATTTCTGGAAATATTCCAGCGCCGTTTTATGGTCATGGAGATACTGCTGGTTCACCGTCGCCTGATTCAGAATCGCCGGCGCAAAATCCGGCCGGGCCTGCGTGGCGGCGGCGAAAAATTGCGCGGCGTCGCGCGGTTTGCCGCGCTGGATGCGGGCAAGGCCGAGGCCGTTGTAGGCTTCCGCCTCGTTCTGCTTCAACGCGAGAACCGTGCTGAAGCTTCTTTCCGCCGGCACAATTTCACCCAGTTTCAACTGGGCGGAACCCAGCTTGAGCCAGCCCGCCGCGTCGTTGGGCCGCCGCAGGGTATAGGCCATGAACTCCACCTTCGCCGCGTCCGGCTTGGCTTGCTCCAGCCATAAACTGCCGAGATTGAAGTGCACTTCCACCAAGTCACGGTTCAGCCTAAGCGCCGTCTGATAGGCCGCCGCCGCATCATCCGGCTGGCCGACGCGCTGCAAGGCCACGCCGTAGTAATTCCACGCCGCAGGATTGGTCGCCAGCAAGGTGGTAGCGGTCTTCAACTCCGCGACCGCCGCCGCGCAATCGCCGCGATCCAGATCTTTTTTTCCGTTGAGCAGCGCACCCGGTCCCGCCGGGGTGCAGCCGGAAATGACAAGGGCCAGCGCAATAAATAAAATTACGCTCCAAATGGAAAATATTTTTGCCGACATCCGATGAGGTGGTAACATTGGCGGCTGAAAGTGTCAAGAAACGCACGCATTCAAATCCGGTTATTCGCCCTGCTCGGCTTTATCATTCCGATCGGCGCGCAGGATTATGTCCCGCTCCACGCCGCCAATCCGACGGCGCGGGTTGTCATGGCGGAAGGGAAAAACCTCCTGAACGCCTATCTGGCGGATGAGGCGCGGGTGAAGGAAGTGTTCAACCACGGCCTGACGCAATTCACCCACACCCCCAATGCCGCGGCCGCTTGGCGCAGCCTCGTCACCACGAACGATGTGGTGGGCGTCAAGGTGTATTCAGCGCCCGGCCCGCTGACCGGCTCACGGCCGGCCGTCGTCGCGGCAGTCGTGGACGGGTTGCGCGCCGCAGGTTTGGCGGCAAACCAAATCATCATCTGGGACAAGCGGGCGGATGATTTGCGCGCGGCGGGATTTTTCAAACTCGGCGAAACCCTCGGGGTGCGCGTCGCCGGCGCGGCGGACGACGGCTTTGATACGAACACCTTTTATCTGCCCGATTCGCCCGTCATCGGCGCGCTGGTCTGGGGGGATTCTGAATTTCAAAAAAACGGGGTGAGCGCCGGCAAAAAATCCTACGTCTCCAATCTGGTCAGCCGGCGAATAACCAAGATGGTTTCCATCGCGCCGCTCATTAATGAAAACGCCGCCGGCGTCTGCGGACATCTGTTCAGCCTCGCGCTGGGCAGCGTGGACAATACCCGGCGATTCGAGGGCGATACCGACCGCTTGTCCGTAGCCTTGCCGGAAATAGACGCCATGCCGGTGATGGGCGACCGCGTGGTGTTGCACATCACGGATGCATTGCTCGGCCAATATCAGGGAGGTCCGGCGGGGTTTTTGCAATTTTCCACGGTGCTGAACCAGCTTTGGTTCAGTCACGATCCGGTGGCGCTGGACGTGCTGTCGCTCAAGGAACTGGCCCGGATTAGGGCAGCCGCCGGGGTTCCACCGGTCAAAACCGGATTTGAAATCTATGCGCAAGCGGCATTCCTCCAACTGGGCATCAACGAACCGGCGAGAATTCAGATTGAAAGGGTGAAGTGACTTTCTCCGGCCACGGGCGAGGACAAAAGCTGCAACGCCCCGCCGCATTGCGACGAGGCGCTGCCTAAATAAATAATCAGAGGAAGCGGCAGTTACTGCTTCAACGTCCGCAGATAAGCGATGGAGGCTTTGATGTCGGCATCCGAAAGTTCGGACGGTTTCATCAGCGTTTTACCATCCTTCTGCATGCCTTCCTTGATGGATTTGAACGCCTGGGCATCCGTGACCGCCGCTTGCACGGCAGCGGTGGAATAATCCTTGGCGCCAAGCTTCTGGCCCATCTTGGTGGCACCTTTACCGTCGTCACCGTGGCATTTGGTGCAGTTGTCGGAATAAACCGCCTTGCCGTCGGCGGCAAAAGCTGTGGTGGTAAGGGCGAGCGCGAACGCCGCCGGAAGAACGAGGAGTGCGATTTTTTTCATAAGTGTGAGTAAACAATCGCTCCGATGGAAAAATTATTCTAATCCTATTTTGCCAGACGTTTGACACGGATTGCACGTTCTCCCCCTGCAAAAGGTTTGGCCAACCCATTCAACCGTGCGGCGCAGCCTTGGAAAACAGGTTCAGCACGGCGATGCCAGCAATAATGAGCCCCATGCCGGTGACGCCGGGCAAATCCAACTTCTGCCCGTACACCAGCCAGCCGATGACCGCCACCAACATGATGCCGACGCCCGACCACACCGCGTAAGCCACGCCCACCGGAATCGTCCGCAGCGTGAGCGATAGAAAATAAAACGCCGACGCATAACCCAGCACCACCACAACCGACGGCAAAGGCCGGGTGAAACCGCTGGCCGCTTTCAAGGCTGAGGTGGCAATCACTTCCGACATGATCGCGATGCTCAAGAAAATCCAGTTCATGCCCGCCAGCGTGAACCGCAATGCAGCATGACGTCAACGGAAAAGGATTTGTTGCCACTGCCATTCTCTCGCCAAATAATAAATGACATGAATACACATTCCCTGCGTCTTTGCCTTCTCCTTACCGGGATCATTACGGCGTGCGCCTCAAGAAATTTTGCCGGCAGCGAAGGCGTTGTCACCGCCGGGCAATTGCTAGCTCTAACCCGCCACGGCGAGCTTATCCCGGAAACCAAAAACCAATTCCGCTGCCAGCCGGACAAGCCGAAGAACGTCTCCCTGTTCAGCCTGACGAACGCCACGTTCTGGACCGCCGACATGGACATTGATTCTGACGGACGCGAAACCCCGCTCTGCAACAAACTACGCGACCCGGATTTTCAGAACGAATTGAGCTGCGATACCGACATTGCCGCCGACGAAACGCCGTATTTTGTGATACCCGCCGGCAAGCCCGCCAATTCCAAAAAACGCGGCATCGAAATCGGCCAGGTCGCCGCCGTCATTTATTCCAATCAGGTGATATATGCCGTGTTCCTCGACGAATGCGGCGTCAAAGGTCTCATCGGCGAAGCGTCCATTGCCACGGCGAAATTGCTCGGCGTGAATGCCGATCCCAAAACCGGCGGCACGGAAGGCCCGGTCACTTACCTCGTTTTCACCGGTGCCAGCGGCCGCATCACGAATCCGAAAGATTACGCCAACCACCAGCTCGCCGTTGAAATCGGCGTTCGGTGCGCGAAGGAACTGCTCGCGCAATACACCACCCCGCCACGCCCACCACGGCCCTGACGCCCATCGCCATTCAAGAACTGCTCGACGGCAAAGCAGGTTTCCTTTTCCTTGCACAAATGTCACCGCTTTTGCGAGGCTTTTTGCTCGAAGAAAGCTGTGGACCGATTGGAAAAAGGTCGAACAATACCAGCCTAATTAACGCCAAGAATCTCAGAGTCAAGACGCCGAAAGATTGACGCGTAGGTTCGCGCACCGATCCCGCAAACGGTGGGGTAAGACCGCAGGCGACAGCCGGGCGCAAATGCGCTAAGCTCCTCTCAACCATTAATTAAAATCCGCCATTTATTTATGAATCAAGTCAAAGCCTACTCCGCCGCCAGCGCCACTGCGCTGCTGGCTTCCACCCAGATCAACCGCCGCCAGCCGACCGCCAGCGACGTTCAGATTGAAATTCTCTTTTGCGGCGTCTGCCACTCCGATCTCCATTACGCCCGCAACGAGTGGAACTTCACCCAGTATCCGGCCGTGCCGGGTCACGAGATCGTCGGCCGCGTGACGGCGGTCGGCGGCGGCGTGAAGAAGTTCAAGGTCGGGGACACCGTCGGCGTGGGCTGTCTGGTGGACTCGTGCCGCACCTGCCCCGACTGCCGCTCAGGCCTGGAACAATTCTGCGCGGACATGACGATGACCTACGGCAGCCTGGACAAGCATCTCAACGCCCCGACGCTCGGCGGTTATTCGCAGAGCATCGTCGTGACGGAGGATTTCGTGCTCCGGATGCCAGCCAACCTCAACCTCGCCGCCGCCGCGCCGCTACTCTGCGCGGGCATAACCACGTATTCCCCGCTGCGCCACTGGAAGGTTGGTCCCGGCCAGAAGGTCGGCATCGTCGGCCTCGGCGGTCTTGGCCACATGGGCGTCAAATTCGCCAAAGCCTTCGGCGCCCACGTCGTGCTGTTCACCACGTCGCCGGGCAAAGTGGCGGACGGCAAACGCCTCGGCGCCCACGAGGTCGTCATTTCCAAGGACGAGACCCAGATGGCCGCGCACGCCGGCAGCTTCGACTTCATCCTGGATGCGGTATCCGCCACCCACGACATCAACGCCTACTTGAACCTGTTGAAACGCGACGGCAACCTGACGCTGGTCGGCGCGCCCGAAAAGCCGCTGCCGGTGGCGGCGTTTCCGCTGATCTTCCGGCGCCGCTCCTTCTCCGGGTCGCTCATCGGCGGCCTGCCCGAAACGCAGGAGATGCTGGATTTCTGTGGCCAACACAACATCACCTGCGACATCGAAATGATCCGCATGGACGAGATCAACACCGCCTACGAGCGCATGCTAAAGAGCGACGTGAAATACCGCTTCGTAATCGACATGGCTACGCTCAAGACGGAATAACCAGCATTAAGATATGAACATTATTCGAGCTGGCTCTCAGCCTGCCGCCAAAGGGCCGGCGGATTGGTTCACCGGCGCGGTGCGCATTGATTCGCCGTTCAAAGGCAGCGATGCCGCGCGGGTCAGCGGCGCGATCGTCACGTTTGAACCCGGCGCGCGCACCGCGTGGCACACGCATCCGCTCGGCCAGACGCTCATCGTCACCGCCGGCTGCGGCCGCGCGCAACGCTGGGGCGGACCGATTGAAGAAATCCGGCCCGGCGACATCGTCTGGTTTCCGCCGAGGGAGAAGCATTGGCACGGCGCCGCGCCCGCCACGGCCATGACGCACATCGCCATTCAGGAACAACTCGACGGCAAGGCGGTGGACTGGCTGGAACAAGTCAGCGACGAGCAATATTCCGGTTGACACCTGAACAGCCGCGTTGTGGTCCCGGCCAATCGTCGGACAACCTTACAAACCCGTTTCCCGGACTCACCAAGCCATTTTCCAATGTCGGGAAACCATTTCCCAGTGTTGGAAAGTCATTTCCCAGTCTTGGGAAGTCGTTTCCCAGTCTCACAAAACGAGTAACCGTGGCGCTATTTTGGAAATAGCGCCACAAGATATGATTTCCCAAGACAGTTTTCTCGTTTCCCAAGATACTTTTCTCACTTCCCAAGACAGGAAAACCGTTTCCCAAGACTGGGAAATCACTTTACGAGACAGTTTTTTCGCGGAAATTGACTAAAACCGGGGATTATTGGCTTGGGAAGCCGAAATTGCAGATCCAACCCCAACGCACCGGCACAACCACACGCTGGAGTCAATCGCCCCCGCGCCAAGACATCCACGGTCAAGGCGCTCCGCCACCATTCAGGACCAGCTCGACGACAAAGCAGGTCTCATCTTCCTTGCAAAAACATCACCGCTATTGTGACGCTTTTTGCCTGGGAAAAGGCTGTGGACTGGCTGGAAAAAGTCAGCAACGATCAACATCAGGGCTGATCAACCGGCGGCCCTCCCAAGCGTCGCTTGACCACCAGTGCGGTTACGGCACACTCCCTTTATGCCGACGAATGTTTTGGGCGGAGAATTACAATCCTGCTGTCAATCGCCCGTGACCGGGTTTTATCGCGATGGCTATTGCCGCACCGGGCCGGAGGATCGCGGACTGCATACGGTATGCTGCCAGGTCACCCAGCCGTTTCTGGATTACTTGGCGCTGCAAGGCAACGACCTCATCACCCCGCGCCCCGAATATGATTTCCCCGGCCTGACGGAAGGCGACCGCTGGTGCGTTTGCGTGCGGAGCTGGGCACAGGCGTTTGAAGCGGGTCATGCCTGTCCGGTAGTGCTGGAGGCGAGCCACATCTCGGTGCTGGAGTTCGTGGACCTCGCATCGCTGAAAGCCCACGCGGTCACGGACTGAAAACTTTTGTCTCGGTGGGCAGATCAATTTGGCCGCGCGCCCATTCGAGTCACGATTTTTTTTGGAAGACCAGTTCGCCGTCCTTCGCGCTGACTTTGATTTTCTCACCCGGCTTGAATTCTCCCGCCAGCAGCTTCGTGGCGAGCGGGTCGAGCAGGTGTTCTTGAATGGCGCGTTTGAGCGGACGCGCGCCGAACTGCGGGTCGTAGCCTTCGCTGGCGAGCAGTTTCTTGGCGGCGGCGTCCACATCGAGCGTGAGATTCTGCTGCGCGAGCCGCTGCTCCAGGCGGCCAAGTTGGATGTCCACGATGCGCGCCAGTTCGCTTTCGTCGAGGCTTTGGAAAATGATCACGTCATCCACGCGGTTCAGGAATTCCGGACGGAAATGTTTTTTCAACTCGGCCAGCACCTTATCCTCCATCGCCTGATGCGACGCCTTGTCCGTGTGGCCGTCCATGAAATATTCCTGAATGATCGGCGAACCGAGGTTGCTGGTCATGATGACGATGGTGTTCTTGAAATCCACCGTCCTCCCCTGCCCATCCGTGAGCCGGCCATCGTCGAGCACTTGGAGCAGCACGTTGAAGACATCGCTGTGCGCCTTCTCGATCTCGTCGAACAGAATCACGGAGTAAGGTTTGCGGCGCACAGCTTCGCTCAACTGCCCGCCTTCCTCGTAGCCGACGTAGCCGGGCGGCGCGCCGATGAGCCGGGCGACGGTGTGCTTCTCCATGTATTCGCTCATGTCGATCCGGATCATGGATTGCTCGTCGTCGAACAGAAATTCCGCGAGCGCGCGCGCGGTCTCGGTCTTGCCCACGCCGGTTGGCCCGAGAAAAATGAACGAGCCGATGGGCCGATTCGGGTCCTGCAAGCCGCTGCGCGAACGGCGCACGGCGTTTGATACGGCGGTGATCGCCGGTTTTTGGCCAATGATGCGCTGCTGCAAACGTTCCTCCATCTTGAGCAACTTCTCGCGCTCGCCTTCGAGCATGCGCGAAACGGGAATGTGCGTCCACGCGGCGACGACCTTGGCGATGTCTTCGTCGGTGACCTCCTGACGAAGGAGCAAGCTGCTCCTGCCACCTGCGGGCGAGTCGCCCGCGCCATTCTCCAACTTTGCCAGTTTCTTCTCCAGATCGGGAATTTTGCCGTATTGCAACTCGGAGGCCTGGTTCAAATCGCCCGCACGCTGCGCTTTTTCCAATTCGATCCTCGCCTGCTCCAGTTGCGATTGAACGATGCTCACGGCATTGACGGCGGTTTTCTCATTCTGCCACTGGGCGGTCAGCGCCTTGGATTTGTCCTTCAAGTTCGCGAGCGTTTTATCAATCAGCTTGAGCCGCTCCTTGCTCGCGGCGTCCTTCTCCTTGGACAAGGACATCCGCTCGATTTCCAACTGCAAAATCTGCCGGTCGAACTGGTCCAGCTCGGTCGGCTTGGAATCCAGTTCCATCTTGATGCGCGATGCCGCCTCATCCACAAGGTCAATTGCCTTGTCCGGCAGAAACCGGTCCGTGATGTAGCGATGAGACAAGGTTGCCGCCGCCACGAGGGCCGCGTCCTGGATACGCACGCCGTGATGCACCTCGTAGCGCTCCTTCAATCCGCGCAAAATTGCGATGGTCGCCTCGACGGTCGGCTCGGCCACCTGGACCGGCTGGAAACGGCGTTCGAGCGCCGGGTCTTTCTCGATGTGCTTGCGGTATTCGTCCAGCGTCGTCGCGCCCACACAGCGCAACTCGCCGCGCGCGAGCTGCGGCTTCATGATGTTCGCCGCATCCGTCGCGCCTTCGGCCGCGCCCGCACCGACGATCGTGTGCAGCTCGTCGATGAACAAAATGATTTTACCTTCACTCGCGGTGATCTCCTTGAGAAACGCCTTGAGCCGGTCTTCAAATTCGCCGCGATACTTCGCGCCCGCGATCATCGCGCTTAAATCCATCGCGACTAGCCGCTTGTTTTTGAGCGATTCGGGGACGTCGCCGCTGACGATGCGCCGCGCCAGGCCTTCGGCGATGGCCGTCTTGCCCACCCCCGGCTCGCCGATGAGGACCGGATTATTCTTTGTGCGGCGCGTCAGGACTTGCATCACGCGGCGAATCTCCTCGTCGCGGCCGATGACCGGATCAATCTTGCCCTGCCGCGCGAGCGCCGTGAGATCGCGCCCGTATTTTTCCAGCGCCTGAAATTTCCCCTCCGGCTGCTGGTCGGTCACGCGCTGGTTGCCGCGCAATTCCGCGAGCGCTTTGAGCACGGCGTCGCGCTTGAGACCGTGCGTGGTAAATATTTTCTTGAGCGATGGACTCGCCTCGTCGAGCAGGCCGAGCAGCAGATGTTCGGTGCTGACGTAATCATCCTTGAGTTTCGTCGCCTCGGAGTGCGCGGCCTCAAGCGCTTTTTGCAAGTCGCGCCCGGCGTAGGGATCGCCGCCACCTTGAATCTTATGCCGACGCGCGAGTTCCTTTTCCAGATCCGGCTGGAGCTTGGCGGGCGGCACGCCCATGCGCGCCAGCAATTCCGGCACAAGGCTCTCCGCCTGGCCGAGCAGCGCGAGCAGCAGGTGTTCGCCGTCCATCTCCTGGTGTGACGATTCCCGGGCGAGCCGTTGCGCCGCCTGCAACGCTTCCTGCGATTTCTGGGTCAGCTTGTCGAGTTGCATATAACTAATCAATGCGACCGAAAGCCGATTGCGTCAAGTCTGGTAAAAAGCTTTTTGCCGACGAATGAACCAAAAGCCTGACAAGCTGTAAAAACACATCACCCGCGAAACCTAGTCGTAGCGCACGAGGGAGCGTTAAGTCATCGAGCGCTGGTCGCAGTGGTAATGGGATAAAACCTTTTTGCTTCTGTGGTAAATTCATTCAGGGGATTGCCACGGGCCCAATTACCGGCCTGCTGCACGAGGAAAATCCGGATCTGCCCATGGTCAACCACCATGTCGGTTTTATAGGCTCCGCCGTGGCCAAATGAACTGCCATCGTTCGCGGACAGACCGAAACCATAATTGTTTGTCACCAGCGATCCGGTCTGTTTGATCGTCATCTCACGGACGGCTTCCTTGGTAAGATACTTTTTCCCCGCATACGAACCGCCATTTGCCAGCAGCTGGCAGAAACGGGCCACATCATGGGCGGTGGAGAAAAGCCCGCCGCCCGGAGCGGGATAACGCCCGGCCCCATCCAGCGGATATTTCAGGTAAGAAACTGATGTTTCCTCAAGGCCGTTGGTGCCTTGATTGACCTTGTAGCTCCTGGCCAGCCGTTGCAGCTGAGCGGGGGAAGGAAAGAAAGTCGTGTCCACCATTCCCAAGGGCGTGAACAGGCGATCCTGCAAAAACTTCTCAAACGGCATCCCGCTTACGATCTCAATGATGTGGCCGGCGGTATCAATCCCCTCGTTGGAATATTTGTAGCTGGTTCCCGGATCAAACAAGAGCGGTTCGAGCAGGTCGTGCTGGATGGACTCCGCCAGCGGCACCGAGTCAATGACCTGTTTATCCCTGGCATTGAGAAACCCCATCCCGCTGGTGTGGGAAAGTATTTCGCGGATTTTAATCGGGTGGCTGGGGGCGGCCAATATGCCGTTGGTTTTGGCCACCATCAATTTTTTGAACTCCGGAATAAATTTTTCCACCGGGTCATCCAATTTCACCCGGCCCTCATCCACCAGCATCATAAACGCGGCGGCCGTGACGGACTTGGACATGGAGGCGATCCAGAACAAATCATCCGTCCGCATCGCTTTTTTTGCCGCGAGATCGGCATAGCCCACCGCCTCGACATCCAAAATCCTGCCCTGGTCGGCAACCAGCACCACGGCACCGGCCATGACGCGATCATCCACAAAATGCTGGAGCCCAGGGGCCAGAACATTGGTGGCCGGGGGCAATTCCGCCCCCGTTGCCAGCCGCGAGAAAAACCACCCCAGCGCCAGCACCGCCAGCAGCCGACCGGCCAATGGAATTTTGAATGCCGCTTCTATGGTTTGGCGGGGCGCTGGGAAATTCATGGGACAAACATATCACGGCGATGATTTCAAGACCACCCGGATCATTCAGGCAAGGGCAATGGAAATCTAAAGGCGCAGGTTCACGCTGAATTCTAATGCGGCGGCAGCGCCACCTGGTCCTCGCCGCACCGGAGAATCATCGGACTAAACGGAGGGGAATCCTCCGCGCCGATATTTCCATCTTTCATCCTCCCGCCGCCATCCTTTATGCTCTGGCCATGCAGTTTCAGAAAATAACCCTGGTTGGCGTTGGCCTGCTTGGCGGCTCCATCGGGCTGGCGTGCAAGCGACGCAAGCTGGCACGGGAAGTCGCCGGCTTTGTCCGGCGCACGGCGAGTCTGAAAGATTGCGAGCGGGCAGCGGCGGTGGATTTTGCGACGACGGATCTGCTCGCCGCCGTTTCGGGCGCTGACCTCATCATTCTCTGCACGCCGCTGGCACAAATGCGGGCGCTGACGGCACAATTTCTCCCCGCCCTGAAACGGGGCGCGGTCGTCACCGACGTGGGCAGCGTGAAAGCCGAGGTGGTGCGCGAGCTTGAGGCTTTGCTTAAAAAATCCGGCGCGCATTTCGTCGGCAGCCATCCGATGGCTGGCGGCGAAAAGATGGGCGTGCAAGCGGCCAAAGCCGATTTGTTTGTGAACGCTATTTGCGTCGTGACCCCAACGACAAAGTCCAATGCGGCGGCAGTCGGCAAGGTCGAAAATTTCTGGAAAGCCATGGGCGGGCGAACGATCCGGCTGGAGCCGGCGCAACATGATTTATTAGTCAGCCGCTCCAGCCACCTGCCGCACGTTGCAGCGGCGATGCTGGCCAACCTGGTCTTGAGTCCGGTCCAGCCGAAGGCGCAGGCCGCGCTTTGCGCCACCGGTTTCCGTGACACCACGCGCATTGCCTCCGGCTCGCCGGAGATGTGGCGCGACATTGTCCTGGCCAACCGCAAAAATGTGGTGCGTTCCGTGGAAGCATTTATCGGCGAATTGAACCGCCTCCAAACCGCGCTCAAGCGGAACGACGCAAAGACCATTGAACGGTTCTTCACCACCGCCAAGGAACGCCGCGACCAATGGTGCGGCCGCTGCGCTGCAACTTCATCGGAATAATTTCTCGATGCCGCTTCCCGACCTCATCGAAATCGTCCCGCTCGACCAGCCAGTGAAGGCGGAAGTCACCGTGCCCGGCTCGAAAAGCATCACGAACCGCGCACTTATTCTCGCCGCGCTGGCGGACGGGGAGACCAGCCTGCGCGGCGCGCTGTGGAGTGAAGACACACAGGTCATGGTCGAGTGTCTGCAGGAACTCGGCCTGATGGTGAACGTGGAGGCCGATCCGAACGAGATTTGCAACCGCACCATCACGGTTTACGGCAACGGCGGCAGGATTCCGCACGGCGGAACGGAAGCGCAGCCGCTGGATTTTTTTGTGGGCAACGCCGGCACAGCGGCGCGCTTTCTGGCGCCATTCTTCTGTCTCGGCAACGGCGTGTATCGGCTGCACGGCGTGCCACGGATGCATGAACGCCCGCAGGTGGCGCTGTTTTCGGCTTTGCGCGAACTTGGCTATCATCTGGAATCAGAAAAGGGGAACGACAAACTGCCAGTGAAAATCTGGGGGAAAGCGGAAAGCGAAAAGCGGAAAGCGGTAACCAAATGCCGCGTCAGCATCGAGGAAAGCTCCCAATTTGCCTCGGCGCTGCTGCTGGGCGCGAAACAGGGCGGGTGGAAAATCGAAATCGTCGGCGAGAACGCGGAGGAATCGCCGTATGTGGCAATGACCTCGAAGCTCATCGAAACGTTTCCAAAGGGCGGCGAATTTCACATCGAACCGGACGCGAGCAGCGGGAGTTATTTCTGGGGGGCGGGCTGGCTGCTGGGAAAAGACAGTCAAGTAACAATCTTCGATTGGCCGAAGACGGATTCGCAATGGCAACAAGACGCCAGATTTTCAACCATCGTCGGTCCGGGTTACAACGCCCAACGGCAACAAACGATTTTTCAAATGCAGCCGACCCTATCCCGGCTGAATGATCTGGCGGACAGCATAATGACGGCCATCACCCTGGCGCCACTGAACCGGGAATCCACCAAGGCCGTGATCTTCACCGACCTCGGCCGCCTACGCGTGCAGGAATGTGAGCGCGTCGTTGCATTACGGACGGAGCTGACCAAGTGCGGCGCGAAAGTCGTCGAGGAAGGCGACACGCTGGCGGTCTGGCCGTCGCCGCTTCACGGCGCGGAGATTGAGACTTACAACGACCACCGCATGGCGATGTGTTTTGCGATTCTGGGATTGAAAGTGCCGGGCATAAAAATTAGAAATCCCGCCTGCGTGAAGAAGACGTTTCCCAATTTTTTCCAGAAGGTGGCCGGGCCACCTCCCCAAGGGCTGGGGGCAACTATTTTAGATGCGAAGACCGGCAGAAAATTGACGCACGAAGAATTATTCGCCGACTAAAATCACCAACCAGAGCAGGATTATGATCAAATGAAACACCCCATTGTCATCGCCATTGACGGCACGAGCGCCAGCGGCAAGAGCACCAACGCCAAGCTTGTCGCCCGCGCGCTCGGCTATGTTTACGTGGACACCGGCGCGATGTATCGCACCTTGGCCTGGTATTGCCTGCTCAAACACGTGGATGTGAATGACGGAAAATCCGTCGCCAACGCGTGCCGCCGCTGGAAGACCAAGCTCGAATGCGCCGACGTGAACGGCCTGCCTTGCGTGCGACTGCTCGTGGATGATTATTTTCCGGAAAAGGAAATCCGCCTGCCGCAGACCGCCGCCGCGGTGGCGCACGTGGCCGCCGTGCCCAACGTGCGCAAATGGATGAAGACAACGCAGCGTAACTGCATGCAATTCGGCAATCTCGTAATGGAAGGCCGCGACATCGGCACGAACGTTTTTCCGGAGACAGACTACAAGTTCTACCTCGACGCGACGCTGGCCGAGCGCACGGCCCGCCGCACCGCCGACGGCGTGAATGAGAACCTCGCCGCGCGCGACCAGCGGGACAGCCAGCGCGCCAGCGCCCCGCTCATGATTGCCTTGGGGGCCAAAGTCATCAACAACTCCAGCATGACCTCGGAACAGACCAGCACGCTGCTGCTGGAAGAAATCCGCAAAATGATGCCGGCAGAAAAACGGTGAGGGAGAATTGAAGATGGAACCGGACAAAGCATATCCGCGAGGACCGCGCTCCACCTGCCATTCCCCATCCGCCATCCTCGTTTTATGAATTTGAGCTACCGCATCGGCTGGATCTTTTTTCGCGCGGTCTTCGCCATCTATTTCCGCTGGCGAACCTTCGGCGCGGAGAACGTGCCGATGAACGGCGGCGTGATTCTGGCCTCGAACCATGCGAGTTTTCTGGACCCCCCGCTGGTGGGCGCCGGCCTGAAGCGCGGCATCAATTTTCTGGCCCGCGAATCACTTTTCCGCTTTCCGATCATGGGCGCGGTGCTGCGTTCCTGGAACGTCGTGCCGGTGGATCGCGAGGGCGGCGGGGCGAAGGGATTGAAAAACATCCTGGACCGGCTGCTGAACGGGGCCGGCATCATTTTATTTCCCGAAGGCACAAGGACGAAGGACGGCCAATTGCAGCCGGCGCGTTCCGGCATCGGCCTGACGGTCATCAAATCCACCGCGCCGGTGGTGCCGGTGCGCGTCTTCGGAACTTTCGCGGCTTACGGGCGGAACCACAAATTTCCCCGGCCGCATCGCCTGGTGGTGAAATACGGACGGCCGATGAACTTTGAAGCCTTGCGTGCCGAGGCTAAAACCTGCGACAAGATGCGGCTGAAAGCAATCTACCAGCAGGTGGCCGATGAAATCATGGCGGCGATTGCCAGGCTGGAACCGAAGGCAGATTAAATTCCCAAATCCGCCAGCGTCTGGCTGATGCGGTTGACGATCTGGACGAGTTTGGGATGGGATTGCTCAAAGCCTTCCACGGAGGAAACCAGGCCTTGATTGGACAGCTCGCGCAATTGCGGATTTTGTTCCGTGCGCGTGGCCTCGTAGGCGGAAACCTTGGCAAAACCGGCGATGCTGTCGGCCTGTTCGCCGTGGGTTTTGGAAAGTTCGGCGACCTCCGTCTTCAAGGTGCCGAGCAATTTTAGCAATTCAGCCTTGCGTTCGGCGCTGACGGAATCGGCGCCGCCGATTTGCGCCTCAATCTCGCTGATGGTTTTTTCAATCATGGTCTGAAGGGAACTTACCCTGCGTTTTGAATCCGGCAAACAAAATCACCAGCGCCCGACTTTGGGCAGCGCCGGCTGGACGAGGTTCCAGATTTTAGCGAAGACATTTTCCACCGAGCCGGAAGCCTCCACCACCTTAATGCGACCCGGTTCGGCGGCGGCGAGGGCGGCAAACCCCTGATCCACCCGCTGGAAGAATTTCCGGTCCGACTCTTCGATGCGATCACGCATGAAGGGCAAAGTGGACTGGCGCATGGCCCGGCGCAGTTCACTGATTTCCGGAGCGACCGTGAAGAGCAGGGTTAAATCCGGGCGGGTTTCACCGACGGCAAAATCAATGACCGTCTTCACTTTTTCCAAGTCCAGTTCGCGACCGTAGCCTTGATACGCCGTGGTGGAATCATAAAAGCGGTCGCACAAGACAATTTCCCCGGTGTCCAGCGCGGGGCGGATGACTTCGCGGACGAGCTGGGCGCGGCTGGAGTTCATCAGGAGCAGTTCCGCCTCGGCCGTCATCGCGGCATTGGCGTGGCTGTGCTTAAGGGTGTGGCGGATTTCCTCGCCGATGGGCGTGCCGCCCGGCTCGCGCAACGTGCGCACGCGATGACCGAGCACGCGCAGCTGACGCGCGAGCAGTTCAACCTGCGTGGACTTGCCGCACCCTTCGGTGCCCTCGAACGAGATGAACAGGCCTTTGGTCATGGGCGGTTGCGGTTCATGATTTACGCCCGGCGGAGTAAATCAAATCTTTTTCAACTTTATTCCTTTGGGGGTGTCTTCGATGGCCCACCCTTTCGCCTTTAATTCCTCACGGATGGCGTCGGCGCGTTTGAAATCTTTTGCTTTCTTTGCAGCGATGCGTTCGTCGGCGAGAGCGGCAATTTCGGCGGGAACTTCGGCTTCGGTTTTCACGCCGATGCCGAGGATGGAATCAAAATTTTCCCATGTTCCTAACGCAATTGCTGCGCGTTCGGGAGTGAGTGTGTTTTGGGCCAGCCGGCTGTTCATTTCGCGAACCCAATCAAACACACACGCCCAAGCCTCAGATATGTTTAAATCTTCGTTCAGAGCTTTTACGAACGGAGCAATTGAAGCAGGATCACCAGCAAAACTTGTTTGAGAACCCGCCAACTCGCGCAGCTTGCCCACACATTCATCAATGCGGCCCAAGGCGGTTTTGGCACCGTGCAATCCATCGAGCGTAAAATTAAACGTCTCGCGGTAATGCGCAGTGAGCAGGAGAAAGCGCACTTCGCGACCCGTAAAACCTTGGGCCAGCAGATCGCGCAGCGTGAAATAGTTTCCGAGCGATTTGCTCATCTTTTTGCCCTCGACGAGCAGATGCGCTCCGTGCAGCCAGTGTTTCACAAACGGCCGGCCGGTGGCGCCTTCACTCTGGGCGATTTCGTCCTCATGATGCGGAAATTTCAAATCCTCGCCCCCAAGGTGCAGGTCGAACGTCTCGCCAAGCGCCTTGATGCTCATGGCGGAACATTCGATATGCCAGCCGGGCCGACCTTGGCCCCAGGGACTGCCCCAGGTCACCTCGCCGTCTGCCGGCACGTAAGCCTTCCAGAGCGCGAAGTCGGCCACGGATTCCTTTTCGTATTCGTCCGAGGCGACGCGTTCGCCGGCGCGCATTTCATCCAGATTCAGCTTGAGCAACTGGCCGTAGCAGCAACCACCGCCGCGATATTTTTCGATGGAAAAATAAACCGAGCCATCCGCCGCCTGGTAAGCCACACCGCGCGCGATGAGCTTTTCAACCAACGCGATGATTTCGGGGATATGCCCGGTGGCGCGCGGTTTCAGATGCGGTTCGCGGCAGCCGAGCGCTTTCAGGTCGTCGAAAAAGGCGGCCTCAAACCGGCCGGTGAACTCGCGGAGGGTGGTTTTATTCTCCCGGACACGCTTGATGATTTTGTCCTCCACGTCGGTGATGTTCATGACGTGCTTCACGTCATAGCCGGAAAATTCCAGCGTGCGGCGGACCAGGTCAGCGAAAACGAAGGTGCGCCAGTTGCCGATGTGCGCGAAGTCGTAGACCGTAGGGCCGCAACAATACATCCCGACCTTTTTCTTTTGCGGGTCAAGCGGAGCGAACTCCTGGATGGAGCGCGTGAGGGTGTTGAAAAGTTTTAAGGCCATTTGCAGCCGACAAATTAAACGGCGGGGTGGGAAAGCAAAAGAAATTTGTCGGGGCCTGTCGTGCGGACGCGGGAGGATGGCCGAAAACCGTGAAGCCGCAGACTGATTTCAGGCGAAAGGGTCAATAACGGCCAAGATAGGAGAAGCGGCCATTGAAAATTTTCCCTTTCGCCGCTTGCCAAGCGGAATGTTCGTCGGCAAATTTCTAGAAATTCTAATTATTGATATTCTAAAACCATGAGCAACGAAGCCAAACTGGAACTGGACGGAAAAACTTTTACCCTGCCCACGCTGACGGGCAGCGAGAATGAAAAAGCCGTGGACATTTCAGCGCTGCGGGCCAACACCGGCTACATCACGATTGATGACGGCTACGGCAACACCGGTTCCTGCACGAGCAACATCACGTTCATTGACGGCGACAAGGGCATCCTGCGCTACCGCGGCATTCCCATCGAAGAATTGGCGGAAAAGTCCAATTTCGTCGAGACGGCGTATCTGATCATCTACGGTGAACTGCCGAACCATGCGCAATTGAAAAAGTTTTCCGACCTGTTCACGGAGAACCAATATTTGCATGAGGACATGAAGTTCCATTTTCAGGGCTTCCCCGGCGGCGCACACCCGATGGCCATCCTCTCGGCAATGATCAATGCGGCGAGCTGTTTTGATGATGATCTGATGCGCTGGCAGTGGGGCCGGAACAAGCAGTTTGATATCTATGTGGCACGATTGCTCTCGCAAGTCCGCACGATTGCGGCTTATTCATATCGCAAATCCAAGGGGCTGCCGCTGATCTATCCCAAGCAGTCCTACAAATACACGGCCAACTTCCTGCACATGCTGTTCTCGACTCCCTACGAGGATTTCGAATTGAAACCGGAAGTGGTGAAGGCGCTGGATTTGATTTTCCTGCTGCACGCGGATCATGAACAGAATTGCTCCACCTCGACGGTGCGCATGGTGGCTTCAAGCCAGGCGAATCTTTTCGCCAGTTGCGCGGCAGGCGTGTGCGCCCTCTGGGGACCGCTCCATGGCGGCGCGAACCAGGCCGTGCTGGAGATGCTGGCCCAAATTCACAAAGAGGGCGACGACGGCTCAAAATTCATCACGGCGGCCAAGGATAAAAACAGCGGCAAGAAGCTCATGGGTTTCGGCCATCGCGTGTATAAAAATCACGACCCGCGCGCGAAGATCATCAAGAAGGCGTGTGACGAGGTGCTGTCCAAATTGCATATCACCGACCCGTTATTGGACATCGCCAAAAAGCTGGAAGAGGCGGCGCTGAAGGATCCCTATTTCGTCGAGCGCAAGCTGTATCCGAACGTGGATTTTTACAGCGGCATCATCATGCGCGCCATCGGCATTCCGGTGGAGATGTTCACCGTGATCTTCGCCATCGGCCGCATGCCCGGCTGGATTGCGAATTACAAGGAAATCATGGAAGAGCCGAAGAGCCGCATCTATCGGCCGCGCCAGATTTATACGGGCAAGACCATCAACGAATTCGTTCCGCTCGATAAACGCAAATAGGCAGATTGTTCACAGTTACGTCAAGGTTGGCGCTTTGTTGGCGCTTAACAGGTGTTAATTGGAACAAGATTTGCTTCCTTCGATGCCTGTAACCGAGATGAAAAAAATATTGGTCATAGACGACGAACCTTGGTTGCGCGAAATGATCCGGCTCGCGCTGGAACAACAGGGGTTTGAAGTTGCGGAGGCCACAGACTGCATCACCGGCGACGCCAAGGCGCGGGAATATATCCCCGACCTCATCTTGTGCGACGTCAACATGATGGGGAAAGCCGACGCCGGCTACATCACGCTGACGAAATTACGCACTGACGCCACCACTGCGGCCATCCCGTTTATCCTGATGACCGGCATGGCCGACGCCGCCGGCATGCGACATGGGATGGAGTTGGGAGCGGACGATTACCTGCCCAAACCGTTCAAGGTAGAAGAGCTGTATGCAACGGTAAACGCCCGCCTCCGCAAAGTTCAAACCGTCCGCGCCGAGGCGGAAAAAAAACTTTCCCTGCTCCGCAGCCAGATTTCCCTGATGATGCCGCATGAACTGCGCACGCCGCTCAACGGCATCATAACCAACGCTGAAATGCTCGCGGAATCAGCCGCCACGCTGGATGCCAGGACCATTTCCGAAATGAGCCGGGAAATCTGCCAATCCAGCCAGCGCCTCGAACGGCTGATCGAAAACTTTCTCATCTACGCGCAAATGGAAATCGTCGCCAGCGACCCCGAAAACGTTGCTTCCCTCCGCACGGCCAAAGCCGCCCGGGCGGCTCAAATCGCCCGCGAAGAAGCCACCGACCAGGCTGGCCGCGCCGGTCGCACCACCGATCTGGAATTGCAACTGGCGGAGGATGTTTCGCCGGCCATGGCCGATGAGTACGTTCGCAAAATTGCCAGGGAGCTGGTCCAAAACGCGTTCAAGTTTTCAGAGGCCGGCCAGCCCGTGCGCGTCACGCTGGCAGCGGTTAACGGCCAGATTGAATTTTCCGTGCGCGATGCCGGGCGGGGTTTCTCCACCGAACAAATCCGGCGCATCGGTGCCTACGTGCAATTCGAGCGAAAGATCGCGGATGAGCAAGGCCTGGGCCTCGGTCTGGCCATCGCCAAAAAACTGGCCGAACTCCATGGCGGATCGCTGGCCATCGCCAGCGGCCAGAACGGCGGATCAACGGTCACGGTCAAAGTGCCGCCAGCCCGCACAGCCTGATGCTTTTCAAAGCGGCAGTTTCGCGTAAAGCCAGACCAGCCCGCGCTCCATTCCTTCGGCCGCCAAAAAAATAATGGCGATTCCCACCACCGGCGCAAAATCCACCTTCCCCATCCGCAAGGGAATTGGTTTCAACGGGCGCAACAGGGTTTGCGCGGCAAGGCTGACATATTTCCAAAACGGATGTTTGCCAAAGTAAATGTAACTGTTAAGCAAATAGAGCCCGAGCAACGCCCCCGTCGGAAATTTCCAGACCACGTAACTGCCCAGGCCGATGACCAAAGATTGCTCGCAACGTTGCGCCATCGAAACCGGCAGTTTTTGCATCCCATCCAGCGGCCAACTCAAGAGCCACCAAAATACCGACACGATAATCAAAGGCAGCAGAACTTTAAGCCAGACGGGCCATCCATCCACGCGGCCCATCGGAATTTTCACCAACCGGTGGATCGGCTCCGGCCCATGCAATATCGACAGCAGCAGCACTCCGACATAAAAAACCACCAGCGTCAGACCAAAGCTTAAAAAGGAAAAAAACAAAATATCGGGAAACAAATTGCTGCGGAACTGCGGCGTGGTGGCCACCAAATCCAGTTTCGCCACCCATAACGGCCCGATCCACCGATAGACCATGGCCCGCAGGACCAGCAAACCGGCGATGATCGCCAGCAGATGCCAGCGCCGGATCTTTTTGGGGTCCGCCGGACGCAACGTGCCCATCAGCGTCGCGGGCGTCCGTTTCGCGAGCGGATCGAAACGGACGGAGCGCCAGTTCAGCCACAGCAGCAGCCCGGCGAGATTCAGGATGAAATCAACAATGCCCATGCCAAATAAAAATTGCGAATCCAGAATGAACCATCATCCCGAATTCGCAATTCTCAAGTCAGAAAAAATTACATCATTTTCAACAGCGTGTCCGCCATTTCGCTCGGCGTGACGGCAATGCCGATGCCGGCGTCCTTGAAGGCCGCGATCTTGGCCGCCGCCGTGCCTTTGCCGCCGCTGACAATCGCGCCGGCATGACCCATGCGGCGTCCGGGCGGCGCCGTGGCACCGGCAATGAATCCGGCGACCGGCTTCTTGCAATTCTTTTTGATCCATTCCGCTGCTTCTTCTTCGGCGCTGCCGCCGATTTCGCCGATCATGATGATGCCGGTCGTTTCGGGGTCGGCGTTGAAAAGTTTGATGACATCGAGGTGCGAAGTGCCATTCACGGGATCGCCGCCGATCCCGACGCAGGTGGACTGACCGACCCCGCGCGAGGTGAGTTGCCACACCGCCTCGTAAGTCAGCGTGCCGGAACGCGAGACCACGCCGATGTTGCCCTGCTTATGAATGTAACCAGGCGCGATACCGATACGGCAGCCGCCGTGAGAATCCTTGCCTTCGCCGGGGGTGACGATGCCGGGACAATTCGGTCCGATGAGGCGTGTCTTGGTGTTGCCTTCCAGCGCGCGTTTGACGCGCACCATGTCACGGACGGGAATGCCTTCCGTGATGGCGACAACCAGATCCAGTCCGGCATCGGCGCCTTCGAGAATCGCATCGGCAGCGAACGGCGGCGGCACAAATACCGCGCTGGCGGTCGCGCCGGATTGTTTCACCGCTTCGGCAACGGTGTCATAAATCGGAACTTTCTTGCCGCCGTGCTCGAAGCATTGTCCGCCTTTGCCGGGCGTGACGCCGGCGACGATGTGCGTGCCGTAATCAATCGATAGCTGCGCGTGCTTGGCGCCGAAGCTGCCGGTGATGCCTTGGACGAGTACCTTGGTGCTGGGTTTGACGAGGATGGACATGGGAAAAAATGGTTTTTATTTCGTTCAGTTTACCGGGCGACCGCCTTCACAATCTTCTTGGCCGCATCGGCCATCGAATCGCCGTTGATGATGGCGACGCCGGACTCCGCCAGCGTTTTTTTGCCGGCCAGCACGTTGTTGCCTTCGAGGCGCACCACCAGCGGGAGTTTCAGGCCGGTTTCCTTCACCGCCGCGACGATGCCGGTGGCGATGACGTTGCAGTCCATGATGCCGCCGAAAATGTTGACCATGATGCCCTTCACGTTCGGATCGCTCAAGATGATCTTGAACGCCGCCGTGACCTGCTCCTTGCTCGCGCCGCCGCCCACGTCGAGGAAGTTCGCCGGATTGCCGCCGAAATGCTGGATGATGTCCATCGTCGCCATCGCCAGGCCCGCGCCGTTGACCAGGCACGCGATCGAGCCGTCGAGCTTGATGTAATTAAGGTTGAACTTGCTGGCCTCGATCTCCAGGGGCGCTTCTTCGTTCAAGTCGCGCATTTCCTGGATGTTTTTGTGGCGGTAGAGCGCGTTGTCATCCAAAGATATTTTTGCGTCAAGCGCCATGACGGTTTCCTTGCCGTCGGCCAATTCGACAATCGCGAGCGGATTCAGTTCCACCATCGAGGCGTCGCATTCCCACCAGGTGTTATAGACGCCGGTGATGAGCTTCACACCGGCGTTAAAAAGGTCGCCCTTAAGCCCGAGCGCGGCGGCAACTTTGCGCGCCTGATACGGCATGATGCCGACGGCGGGATCAATCGTCTCCTTGCAAATCTTTTCGGGATGCTTCTCGGCGACTTCCTCGATGTCCATGCCGCCCTCGGTGCTGGCCATGATGAGCGGGCGGGAGGTTTCGCGGTTGAGCAGCACGGCGAGATAGAATTCCTTTTTGATCTTCGCCCCGGCGGCCAGGAGCAGCGTCTGCACCCGGCGGCCGTCCGCACCGGTCTGCTTGGTGACGAGCGTCTGGCCAAGCATCTTTTCGGCGAAGCCCACAGCCTCATCCACCGAACCAGCGACTTTCACGCCGCCCTGGAAGCCGCTCTTGAATGTTCCTTTGCCGCGTCCGCCGGCATGGATCTGTGATTTGACGACCACCTTGGCGCTGCCGCTGGCGGCGATTTTCTCCGCCGCCGGACGCACTTCGGCGAGCGACTTGGCGGGAATTTCATACGGAACATTGACGCCGTATTGGGCGAGCAACTGTTTGGCTTGGTATTCGTGGATGTTCATTTGAAAATAAGCTCGCCAATTAAAAACGATTGCCGCCGAAAATCAACTTTTAACCGCGCGATGGTGAACTGCGGTTCCATTCTCCCTAAATAATATTGGGATCAACCCCTATCCTCCGACTGGACCGCCAGCCGGATCAACTGGGCGGTGGTCTTGAGGCGGAGTTTTTGCCGGATGTTGGCGCTGTGAACAGCCACGGTTTTATCACTCAACTGGAGTTGCCGGGCGATTTCTTTGCCGGTCCTGCCTTCGCCGAACAACTGGAAGATTTCAAACTCGCGATCAGTGAGGATTTGCATGGGCGACTGCGCCATGGGCGATCGGCCGGAAAACCGTTGCAGGACAGATTCGGACATTTCCTGACTCACATAGATGCGGCCAGCCAGGACCATGCGGATGGCCTTAAGTAATTCCTCGGGTGGTTGATGTTTGTTGATGTAACCCTTGGCACCCGCCCGCAACATCCGTTCGCCGTAAAGGGACTCGTCATGCATGGAGAGGGCGAGCGTGACCAACTCCGGATGGAGAGCCTTGAGATCCTTCACCAGCTCCAGCCCGTTCTTTTCGGGCAGCGTGATGTCCACAAGCACCAGGTCAGGGATGATTTTCTCGATTAGCAGCAGGGCCTTGCGGGCGCAATCGGCTTCGCCGCAGACCACCAGATCCGGTTCCCGGTTGATGATGCCGCGCAAGCCTTCCCGCATCATGGGATGATCATCCACGATCAGGATTTTTTTGCGCGACCCCCCCTTCGTGGGGCCGGTCTGGAGCGTTGCAGAATCAGTTTTTGCCATATCAATCCTTTCCACCCTTTGCCGGCCGATGCTTTCCGTCGGAAACTGGCACGCGGCAGGTCACCGTAGTGCCGATGACGGATTTATTGTTAATCGTCAGCGTCCCGCCGATGATGCCGGCTCGATAATTCATGATGCGCAAGCCCATGCCGTCTTTCTTCTGCCGCGAACTGGTCAAACCCACGCCATCATCCTTGATGGCCAGAGTGATTTGCTTTGGCGTCTGCGTCAAGTGAAGCGAAATGCGCTTCGCCTTGCCATGTTTGATGGCATTAGTCACGGACTCCTGGGCGATCCGAAACAGGTGGGTGCCGGTCTGGCAATCCTCAATGTTGACCGGTGGGTGACATTTGAAATCACAGCGGACGTGAAACAGCTCGCTGGTTTGTTGCGCCAGCTTGGCCAGAGCCGTCATCAAGCCATTCGGCTCCGGCTCCACGGGCTGCACGCCACGGGCCACATCCCGCGCCTGTTTTCCCGCCGCATTAATCGCCGCTTGAATCCGGTTCAATCGCGGCACCCAGGGCTCCGATTTTGCGGTCATGTCTTGGCGCAGCGAATCAGCCAGATAACCCGCGCCCACCAGCAGTTGCCCCAAACCATCATGTAAATCTTGCGCGATATGGCGGCGCTCCCAGTCACTGATGTTCAAGACTTCCTGTTCCAGCCGGACGCGCTCGGTAAGGTCACGCACGGTTCCCTGAACCAACGTACGCCCCGCCACTTCAACACGCGACAGCAACACCGACGCCGGAAATTCCTCGCCCTTCAATCGCCGATGGCGCCATTCGAAGGAATGAGTGCCCTGTTGCATCGCTTTATTAATCACCACCCGCGCCGCCTGGAGAGAAGACTGGCCATCGGGCTGAAATTCGGGGGATAGCTCCCACGGTTTGGCTGCGAGCAATTGCTCGACATTCCTGGCCCGGAACATTTTCACGGCGGCCGGATTGGCGATGACAATCTTCCACGTGGGAGATTCCACAGTCACCAAGGCGTCTTGCAAATTGGTGAAGAGCAGCCGGTGGAGCCGTTCACTCTCGAGCAATGCCCCTTCCGCCCGCTTGCGCTCGGTGATGTCCTTCACCGCTGATAGAATATGCGGGACATTTTTGAGGTGAATGCGATGAGCTGAATATATCCCCGTTCCGACCTCTCCATTTTTCTTTCTATACTGGAACTCTTTGTCCGTCACTTTCCCTTGATCCATTAGTTGTTTCACAATTTGGGCGCGAATCTTTGGGTTAGCCCATATGCCCAACGCCTTTATGTTAGAGTTAATCACTTCATTATAGGAATACCCGGTTGCTGCAATAAAGGCGTCATTGGCGTCCACAATCAAACCATTATCAACCCGGCTGATGTTCATCGGGGTGGGAGAGTTTTTAAATGCGACTGAAAACTTCGCCTCGCTCTCCTTCAGTGTCTCCTCCGATCGCTTGCGTTCGGTGACATTGCGGAAATACCCGATCAACCCGTCCACCTTGCCCGTCACATTCCGCTTCGGCGTATAAATGCCTTCAAAATATTCCAGTTCACCCTTCATATTCGGAAACGGTGTTTCCAAACGAACCGGTTTGCCGGTTTTCAAAACCCGCTTCTTCAAGGCCGTCAGCCTCGCGGCATCCGCTGGCTTGAACAAGTCCTGGTCGGTCTTCCCAATCATTTCCGCTTCGCTGAGGCCAAGCTGCGGATTGATCACCAGCTGATAGCATAATTCCAGGTCCTGGATAAGCAGATGATCCGGCGTATTGGTGGCGATGGCGCGAAACCGTTCTTCGCCTTCCTGCAGCGCGGCGGTGCGCTCGGCAACCCGCTGCTCGAGCGTTTCATTGAGTTGACGCAGTTTCAACTCCGCTTGCTTGCGCTCCGTGATATCCTGAAAAAAGCCGAAGATCCTGCAGCGTTCCGAATCCCGTTTTCCTATGGCCTGAACCCACCGGAGGTTGCCTTTGGCGGTGATGATATCCAACTCCACATCAAAAGCCTTGCCTTGTTCGATGGCCTCCTTCACCGCCTGTTCAATGACCGGACGGGAAGCAGGCGTGTAGAACTTGATTCCCTTTTCCACGGTTGGTTCATAGCTGGTATCCACTTCATGAATATCATAGACGGCTTCGGTCCAGGTCTGTTTTCCAGTTTGGATTTCGAACTCCCAGCCGCCCACCTTTCCAATCCTCCCGGTTTCCATGATGAACTGCTGGCTCTTCCTTAGCTTTTTTTCCGCCAGCTTGCGTTCGGTGATGTCGCGGGAAATCGCAATGATGCCGTTGATATGAGGATTGGTGAGTTCGTTGCGTCCGATCGCCTCCATCCACTTGTAGGAACCGTCGACATTGCGGTAGCGATACTGGACTTTCACTTCCTCGGCTTGGCCTTCGAGCAACCGGCTAAACGCGGCGGTGACGCCGGGGCCATCCTCGGGATGGATGAAATCAAATGTCGAACGGTTCTCCAGTTCGTCAGCCCGGTATCCGTGGATTTTAAAGGCCGCCGCGGAGTTGAAGACGAGGCGTCCTTCGCGATCGAAGATGCTGATGATGTCGGGCGAAAAATCCGCGATGGCACGAAAGCGTTCCTCACTTTGGCGCAACGCCGCCTCCGCCTGCTTGCGCTCGGTGATGTCGTGCAAGGTGGAACGGCTGTGCAGGATGCGTCCTTGCGGATCGCGGACGGCGCTGGCGTTGAGGCTGATTGGCAACGCGCTGCCGTCCTTGCGCTTCAGGATCAACTCCAGATTCCGCAAACTACCCGTAGCGATGAACTGCTCGAACGCCTGGCGGGCCACCGGCTGGGATTCGGGTTGATATAGAGCAAAGACTGGCTGACCGATGATTTCGTCGCGGGTGTAGCCCGTGGCGTTCAAAAATGTCTGGTTGCACCGGATCACGCTGCCGGTGGCCGAGTCCGTGGAGACATACATGTCCGGCGCGTGTTCGTAGAGATCATGGTAGCTCGCCTCCAAACCTTTCAGCTCTTGCTCGGCCTGCCGTTGCTCGGTGATATCCCGCGCCGTGGCATAGGTGATGCCTTCCGCCACCACGTAATTGGCGCGCCACGACAACCACCGCACCGAACCGTCTTTGCACCGATAGCGGTTGATGAAATTCATGGTGCTGCCGGTCTGCATCTGCCGGGTCATTTCATCGTTCGTGGACCGGCGGTCATCGGGATGGACAAAACTGAGGAAGGGTTTTTCCAGCAGCTCGGCTTCGGTATAACCAAGCAGTCGCAAGGTGGCGGGATTCACCCGCTGGAAGCAGCCCTGCGGATCGGCGAAGACCATCAAGTCGGTGGAGATGTTAAAGAGCTGGTAGAATTGTTCACGCTGCACCTCCGCCTGCTTGCGGTCGGTGATATCAATGGTGTAACCCGCCAGTAAAGAACGTCCGCCTCGGACAATTGGAAACTTAACCGTGGCATAGTGGCGGCCGTTCAATTCCTCATCCACTTTTAGTACTTCCCCACTGGCCAGAACGGCTTGATCGTCACGGGTAATCTTGGCGGCAAACTCGGCGGGAAACAGTTCCGCCATGGTCTTACCTTGCATGGCCGAACCGGGAATGCCGACCATTTCCCGAAAATTATCACTCGCAAACAGAACCCGGCTGGCATCGGGCGTAATCTCCTTAATATAGGCGAAAATAGGTGAATGCTGCATGAACAGGGAAAGCAACTCATTGCTTTCTTGTAAAAGTGATTCAACGCGCTTGCGCTCGGTGATGTCGCTGAAAGTCACAACGACGGCAGCGGGCTTGATTTTGTTATTCCAGAACAAAGGTTCTGCGTTGATGCTGATCCAGCGCAGAATACCCTTGGGAAGTTGCAACCCCATCACGACTTGCCGACAAGGCTGGCCGGTCTTCAAGGTGATCATGGCGGGATGTTCTTCGCCGGGAAACGGACTGCCGTCTTCGCGCACCGCCCGCCAATGGGGATCCTGTGAAGTCCGGCCAAGAATCTGATTTCGCGTCTGGCCGAGAATACGCACGGCCTGTTCATTGCAGTCAATGATGGTCCCTTCGGCGGTTTGCAGAACCATGCCTTCGGTCATCACGTTGACGACCGAGCGATAGCGCTCCTCGCTCCGCCACCGCGCCTCCGCGCCAGCCACCGGTGCGAAGGGAGCCGGAACCTTCGCCCGCCCGCCGCCGGGGGATCGAGATGGTTTTCTTTTGACTGCCGTTTTCCTGCCGGTCATAGACGCAATTAAGATGAGACTTTAGTGCGAGGCTGGATTCAGAGCAACGCTTTGATTAAGTAATAGCCGCCCATTAAAAATCCCAAACCGGGCAGGAGGTGCAGCGCATAGACCGCCCAGGCCAGGCGCCGGCGTCCGGCCACCGTCAGGAAAGTTCCCAGACATTCGATGACCAGAAACAAGCCGAGGCTCAGCAGGATGATTTTGCAACTGCACCACGCGGCGGCGAGGTTGAACCAGTTGCCCCAGGTAGAGGAAGCCGCGATCTGAAAAAAGGAGCCGAACCGCGGCCCGGCGGTATCCGGTCCGAAAAAGGCGAGGCTGACCAGAGAAATCCCGATTAGGAACAAAGTGCTGCTCAGCCCGAAAACCTTGTCATCTTTCATGCAGAGAGCCGGTAAGGCGATTTTTCTTTGCTTCCCTCAATGGCCGCCAAGCGTCAGACGATTCGCAATCCAAATGAGACCAATCGCCAGGAACACCAATAACACCCCGAAAAAGACGGTGAAAAAGCGGATTTGTTTTTGGTGAAAAGTGGGCTTGCGGTTCATGCTCACAAAAAATCCGGTCCAAGTCTACCTGCCAACCACAAGTTTCATTAGCAAGACTGCCCCGGCGCAGATGACCACCAGAATGAGGAAAAAAAGGATGTCCAACCGGGCGGGGTCCATCTTGCGCACCGTATTATCAACTCGGTTTAAGATTTTTCGCGGGTCATTTTCCGGGTTATTCATTTTATGTATTCCTGGCTTTTCGGTGCGCAGGGAGCCGCAGCTAGGGAACGGCACTCCCGTTCCATCTGAAATAAATCCACGCAAGCTTCGCGGGAAAAGCCATTGACAAAAGAGGCCAGCGAGGTGTGCGAAAGGGTGCCCATGATGTGAAAAGGACATTCCTGATGGGTTTGTTTGGCCGGGCAAGCATGGGAAAACTCAATGATCATCTGGCGGAGTTCCGCCAGCGACTCCTGCCCGGTAATCAACAGCAATAGCTCTCCGTCTGGTCCCCTTGCTCCCAGACGGGCTTGAATACTCTGCCGGTCTTGCCCGTTTGTGTTCATTTGAAAAGTCAGCCCCGCCTCCCAGCCCATTTCCCCACCCTAAAACCGTTTCCTAGAGGCGAAGCTGACGAGGAAATTTTCAACTTAACCGACTCATAAACAAATATTAAAGCATTTACACTAATCTAAATAATTTACCTAGTGGCCGCTGGACCACAAACCACCCATGACCATAAACCCGGCTTCGCCGCATCAAACTTCTTTTCTTTTCCACTTTAGGTTTCAGCCATCGCCCTTTAACTTGCGCAGCCATGAAAGTCCGTTGCCGGCTGCTGCTGTTGCCCGCCATCGCGTTGGTCGCGCTGCCGGTGCGGGCGGTATACGTCAACGGCCGCAGCTATACGGCCTTGTCCGAGTGGGCGGCGGTGAATAATTTCCATCTCCAAGCCAAACGGGGTGAAATCGCAATCTACACCAACCCGGTGTCGCGGCTGGTGGTGGAAAAAGATTCGCGCACCGCGCAAATCAACGGCGTGAATGTGGCGCTGTCCTTTCCGGCGGCGCTGGACAAGGGGGTGATGCTGTTGTCGCAACTGGACCTGGTCAAGACCATTGATCCGCTGGTGTTCACGCCGAATTTCGCGGGTAAAAAAATTTCCACCATCTGCATCGACCCCGGCCACGGCGGCAAAGACACGGGCAATCACACCGGTTCGCAAAATGAAAAAACCTGCACGCTGCTGCTCGCTCAGGAGCTGGGTGACCAGCTCAAATCCTGTGGATTCAACATCGTACTGACCCGCACGAAGGATAAATTTGTCGAGCTAACCGAGCGTTCGGACATCGCGAACCGCCGCGGGGCGGACTTGTTGGTAAGCTTGCATTTCAATGCTACGGAATCGAGCAAAGCCGAGGTGAGCGGGCTGGAGACGTATTGCATCACGCCGGTCGGCGCCAGTTCCAGCAACGCCGAGGGCAAAGGCGCCGGTTACGGTGCGACGCCCGCCAATGTCGTCGAGAGAAAAAGCCTGCTGCTGGCGTATCAAGTGCAAAAGTCGCTGGTGAGAACCCTGGCGGCCGAAGATCGCAGCGTGCGCCGGGCGCGATTCGCGGTATTGCGCGAAGCCGAGATGCCGTCCATCCTCATCGAGAGCGGCTATCTGACGCATCCGGTGGAAGGCAAAAAAATTGCCGATCCCGCCTATCGCCGACAGATTGCCGCCGCGATTGTAAAAGGGATTTTGAATTACCAGAGATTGACCGCGCCGCCGGCGCCGCCCGCAGCGGTGGCTGGTAAAGTTGCCGGCGCCAGAAAAACCAAATGAGCATCGCTACCAAAACCGGCGACAACGGAACGACGGCGTTAATGTATGGCCGCCGCGTGCCCAAGAACCATCCGCGCGTGGAGGCTTACGGTTCCGTGGATGAACTGAACGCCGCGCTCGGCCTCGCCCGGGCGATGGCCGAACACGATTTTGTGCGCGCCAACCTGCTGGCCATCCAGAAAGATCTCGTCGTTTTGATGGGCGAACTCGCCGTGGCCAACGAGGATTTGGAGCGCTACGTCAAAGGTGGCTTCTTGCTGGTCAAGCCGGACATGACGGCGAAGCTCGACGTGCTGATAAAAGAAATCGAGACCCAAAACGTCAGCTTCAAAGGCTGGGCCACGCCGGGGGCGACGCATCATTCCGCCGCGCTGGATGTGGCGCGGACGGTCTGCCGCCATGCGGAACGGCGCGTCTGCGATTTGCAGGCGGCGGGCGACTTCAAGAACGAGGAAATCATCATCTTTCTGAACCGGCTGTCGGATTTGCTCTGGCTTTTCGCCCGCTGGGTGGAAACGCAGGCGGCGAAGTGACGGAACGCCAGGCGATCCGCCCGCCTTCAGTTTTTCAAGTCAAACTGCAGCCGCGTGCGTGAGCCGGTCTGGACGTTGCGAATTTCCATCTCCTGAAGCTCCCACTGGCCATTGACCTTTTTAAACGATTTCGGCTCGAACTCCTTCAGTAATTTTCCTTTCGCATCGTAAGCCTCGGCGGCGAGGATGCCGCCGGATTCCTTGTCAATCCACGACAGCACTCGCGAGTAGCCGTTGGTGGGCGGAGTCGGATTGGTACTTTCCAGCAGCGTGTATTCGCGACCGCGCTTCAGGGCTGTCGTTTTCGGCAGAATTTTCTGCGCCGGCCAGTGAAGAAATTCCAAGCCGAGGTCGGCAATCCAGAAATCTGAACTCCCGAAAGGTAAATAAGTTTTACTGCCTTTCATTTCATAACCCATGCAAGCGCCATCATTAAACTCATATTGATTAGGTTGATTTTGGGCATGGTTAACTTCTAAAACTGTGGTCCCCGAAGTATTTGCCAGGACGTCTCCATTTGTGGGGTAATTCAAAATATAAACCGTCGTCCAATTTGTCGGTGTTACAATTCCTTGGCAACGGATAGGAAAATTTGTCTCACTGGCTTTGGCCCGCTTAATCTTTAGAACACCGGTCTGAAAAGAATTCTCGGTTAGTCGGGCATCGCAAAGCTGCTGCGCCAGTTGGCGTCCTTGAATATCCGCGTTGGACAAGGTGTTGGTTGTTTCCGCCTTCGACCCCACGGCCAAAAATAAAACCAGCACGGCCAGAAACGACAGAGTAAATCTGGTGGGGCGAGCGTCCTCGCGAGCCGCCTTTTGCAAAGAGTTGCCACGGCTTGCGAGGATGCTCGCCCCGCCTTGTAAACCTTGTTTCATTTTTATTTCGCCGCGAGCGCCAGCTGCAGGACCTCGGAAATCTGTTTCACAAAATGCACCTTTAATTTCGCGCGCACCTCCGCCGGCACGTCCTCCCAATCCGGCCGGTTGCCTTCCGGCAGAATCACCTGCTTCACGCCGAACCGCGACGCGGCAATCACCTTTTCCTTGATGCCGCCCACGCGCATCACACGGCCGCGCAGGCTGATTTCGCCGGTCATCGCGATGTCGGAACGCACGCGCCGCTTGCTCATGAGTGACGCCAGCGCCGCGCAAATCGTCACCCCCGCGCTGGGGCCGTCCTTCGGCGTCGCGCCGGCGGGGACATGAATGTGCAAATCATTCTTGCCGTAGTCGTCGAAATCGAGATCCAGCTTTTTGGCCTGCGAACGCAGATAACTCACGGCGGTCTGCGCGCTTTCCTTCATCACCTCGCCGAGCGAGCCGGTGAGAATCAGGCTGCCACGCCCGCGCATCCGCGTGGCTTCGATGAACAGCACATCGCCACCCACCGGGGTCCAGGCGAGTCCGGTGGCAATGCCGATCTCGGGAATCTTCTCCGCGCTTTCGGAAACGAACTTCGCGTGGCCGAGGTAATCCTTCACATCCTTCGGCTCCAGCTTGATTATTTGCGCCGCGCCGTTGCGGGCGACGATCTTCCGCGCGGCCTTGCGGGCGAGCGCGGCGATCTCGCGTTCAAGCTGGCGCACGCCGGCTTCGCGGGTGTATTCGCGGATGAGTTCACGCAGCGCGGCATCCGAAAATTTCACATCATTGCGCGTGAGGCCGTGTTCCTCCAGCTGGCGCGGCACGAGATAGCGCCTGGCGATCTGGAGCTTTTCCGACTCGGTGTAGCTGGGCAGTTCGATGACTTCCAGCCGGTCGCGCAGCGCAGGATGAACCGGGTCGAGCCAGTTGGCGGTGGCGATGAACAGCACGCGCGACAGGTCGAACGGCAGATCGAGATAATGGTCGGTGAACGTGTGGTTCTGCGCCGGATCAAGCACTTCGAGCAGCGCGGATGCGGGATCGCCGCGAAAATCCGCCCCCACCTTGTCCAACTCGTCAAGCAGGATGACGGGGTTACGACTCTCAACGCGGCGGAGGGTCTGCAAAATCCGGCCGGGCAGCGCGCCGACGTAGGTGCGGCGGTGCCCACGAATCTCCGCTTCGTCACGCATGCCGCCGAGCGAGATGCGGGCAAACTTGCGACCCAGCGCGTCGGCGACGCTTTTGCCGAGGGAGGTTTTGCCGACGCCGGGCGGACCGACGAGACAGAGGATCGGGCCTTTGATTTCCTTGCGCCGTTGCAGCACAGCGAGAAATTCCAGCAGCCGGTCCTTCACTTTTTCCAGCCCGAAATGCTGCTCGTTGAGAATCTTTTCCGCCGCCTTCAAATCGAGCTTGTCCTCGGTTTCCTGCTGCCACGGCAGCGCCAGAATCCAGTCGAGATAATTGCGCGAGACGCCGTATTCGGCGGCGGCGGGCGACGTCTGCTGCATCCGGTCGAGTTCTTGTTTCGCGGCTTTGCGCGCCTCATCGGGAAGTTTGGCCTTTTCGATTTTCTCGCGGAGATTGCGGATTTCGTTCGCGTTCGGATCGGCATCGCCGAGCTCGCGCTGGATGACGCGCATCTGTTCGCGCAGAAAGAAATCGCGTTGCGTCTTGGAAATATTGGAGGCGACGTCGTTTTGGATCTTGGAACTTAAATTGAGTACCTCCTGCTCGCGGTTGAGCAGCGGCAGGAGTTTGGCGAGGCGCTCGCGGACGGAAACGGTTTCGAGCAGCTTTTGTTTTTCATCGAGCGGCAGACCGAGATTGGCGGCGATGAGGTCGGCAAAATGGCCGGGATGCTCGGTGTTGAGCGCGGTGATTTTGACCTGGTCGGAAAGCGCGGGGGAAATTTTTGCGATTTCCTCGAACTGCTTGTGCGCGTTGCGGAGCATGGCCTGCATCTCGACGGAATCCTCGGTCTCGTCCCGGAGGAGCTCAAAATTGGCCCGCAGATAGGGCTCGGGCGGGAGAAATTTATCCAGTTTGATGCGCCACAGTCCCTCAACCAGAACGCGAACCGTGCCATCGGGAAACTTTACCATTTTGTTCAGCCGGCAAACGCAGCCCACTTTGTGCAAATCGTCCGAGCCGGGTTCGGCGACCTCCGGGTGAATCTGAAGAATGGCGCCAAACAAACGGTCGCCGGCCACCAGATCGTCAATGAGCTTGAGGCTGGGGCCGGTTTCGACCAGCAGCGGCACGACCGCACCGGGAAAAATGACGATGTCTGAAAGCCCGAGCACCGGCAGCATATCCGGCAGTGAACGCGACGAGACGCGGCTCGGCAGGCCGGACTTTTCGGCCGCGCCGAGAATGCTGATAAACTCTGTTTCCGCCGAATTTTTCATTATTTTATCCACGCAAGAAAGGCGCATTGCGCCCGGGGATTCATGCGCGGTCAAACTCCTTCACTGATGGGAACCTTGGTGGTTTTCTGCGGCGGTTGCTGTGCGGCTGGCACGTCAATCCTTAGAAAACCATTGATATAAACCGCCCGCGCCCGGCTCAAATCATAGCCCGGCGGGAGTTCGAGCATCGTCTCGAACGGCCCGTAGCTGATTTCCATCACCAGGAAACTGCAATGAGGTGCGCGGCAGCAGTCGGGACGGATGCCGTTAATACGCAGCCGCTGACCTTCGGCAATGATTTCCAGGCTGTCGCTCTTCATGCCGGCCAGCTCGGCCTTGATCACGAGCCCGTTGTTGGCGACGTAAATGTCGGTGTTGGGCGTCCAGCGACCCGTGGCCGTCTCACCCGGGCTGTGGCTGCGCGGCGCAAAATGAATCGGAGAACTGACTTTGGTTACGGCCATGTTACAAAAATATTTTCTGAATTTTCTTCCCGGTCCCGCGAACGGTCAGCGCGAGGCGGTTTCTTTGGGTTCCTCGTCTTGGTGATCGTGCGGACAACCGCAGTTGCAACCGTGATCGTGTTTTTTAGGGTCGGAACTGCGCCAGACCAAAACCACCGCCACACCCAGCACCATTATCAATGGAAGAAATTGCTGCCAACTCATGGTGGCAACATAGCTGCAAACCAGAATCGCGCAAATGGAATTTTTGCAGGTCATCTTTCCCGTTCCCATCCTCTTTCTCATTCTCAAAAGGTGAGAAGGAGCATGAGGCAGACGATGAGGATGAGTTGAAGCGGGAAACTTTGAACTTTGAACCGCGAACCTGGAACCGTAGATTGGCGCATGAGCGAACCGTTCCGTTACCACCATCGCGTCACCTACGCCGAATGCACCGTCGGCAACCACATCTACCACTCGCGCTATCTCGATCTGCTGGAGGCGGCGCGGGGCGAGTTTTTGCGTTCGCTCGGCGCACCGGTCCTGACCTTGCAGGAGGCGGATTATATTTTTCCCGTCATCGAGGCGCGGCTGCGCTACCAAGCCCCGGCGCGCTATGACGATTGGCTGACGATTGAAGTCCGCCCCTCGCTGGTTGAACGCATCCGCGTGAACTTCCACCACCGCATCCTGGATCAAAACCACAAACTATTGCTGGAAGCCGAAACCTTCCATTGCTGCACCAGCCGCGAGGAGAAGCCCAAACGGCTGCCGCCCGAACTGGTGGAAAAACTTTTGCCGCTCGTGGCCAAGTAAGATTTTCGCCGCCGGTTCCGGCTTGCGCAAAGCGCTTTCGTTTGCTCAAATTCAGCGGCGCGCGCGATGCAACAACCACCCAATTACCCCAAACATTACTGCGGAGTTTTCGGCGTTTTCGGCCACCCGAACGCCGCAGAGCTGGCCTACTTCGGGCTTTATGCCCTGCAACATCGCGGCCAGGAAAGCGCCGGCATCGTCACCGGCCACGACGGCAAGTTTTACAAACACCACGGCATGGGGCTCGTGCCGCAGATTTTCAGCGACCCGAAAATCCTGCACGACCTGGTCGGCGACCGGGCCATCGGCCACACGCGGTATTCCACCACCGGCACCTCGAATCTCCGCAACGCCCAGCCGCTCACCGTGGACTGCGCCCGCGGCCAGATCGCGGTGGCCCACAACGGCAACCTCACCAACGCCGCGCAGCTCCGCGATGAACTCGAATCCCGCGGGCTCGTTTTCCAGACCACCGTGGACAGCGAGATCATCATCATGATGCTCGCGCAACCGACCATGGGCGGCGTGGCCAACTCGCTCGTTCAGACTTTGCGGCGCATTGAGGGCGCGTATTCGCTCGTCATCCTGACGGAGAAGGAACTCATCGGCGCGCGGGATCCGCACGGCTTCCGTCCGCTGTCCATCGGCCGCACGGCGAACGGCGCGTGGATTCTTTCCAGCGAGACGACCGCGTTTGATTTGATTCATGCGCAATTCGTCCGCGACGTGGAGCCGGGCGAAATCGTCATCATCAACGACCAGGGACTGACCAGCATCCAGGCTTTTCCAGACCACAGTAAAAAAGCCTTCTGCATTTTTGAATACGTCTATTTCGCGCGGCCGGACAGCGTCCTCAATGGCCACACCGTCTATGATGTGCGCAAGGAAATGGGCCGCCAGCTCGCGCGCGAACATAACATCAAAGCCGACCTGGTGATTCCCGTGCCGGACAGCGGCGTGTGCGCCGCGATGGGTTACGCCGAGGAGTCCGGCATTCCTTACGAAATGGCGTTCATCCGCAACCATTACGTCGGCCGCAGCTTTCTCCAGCCCACGCAGCTCATCCGCGATTTCAACGTCCGCGTGAAACTCAACCTCATCGAGTCGCTCGTGAAAGACAAGCGGGTCATCATCGTGGACGATTCCATTGTGCGCGGGACAACGTGCCGTTCCCGGGTGAAAACGCTCAAGGACGCCGGCGCGAAGGAAGTTCATGTCGCCGTCAGCTGTCCGCCGCACCAGTATCCGTGCGTTTACGGCATCGATTTCCCCGACCGCAGCAAGCTCATGGCGGCGAACAACACCGTGGATGAGATCCGTAAATATCTGAATGCCGATTCACTTCATTATCTTTCCCAGGCCGGCATGGTGTCCGCGACCCGGCAACCGGTGGAAGCCTTCTGCATGGCGTGTTACAACGGCAATTATCCCGTAAAATATGACCCGCTGCTCGACAAGCACATCATCGAACGCCGCCGCAAGGAAACGCAAACCCTCGGCGAAGCCGCCGCGAAGGAAAATGAACAGTTCAAACTTTTGAAGGTGTGAGACCCGGGCCGGAAAAATTCCATTTATTCTCTCCCCAATGACAATGAGCCAAGTTTTCCGGTGTGATTTAATGAAATCCCGGGAAACTAAGCAAGGCCACCGGAGTTAGTATTGATGCCGATGCGAATGGCACAAGATCATGTATTTTCCACCATCTGATAAACTTTGGGGATTAGCTTTGGCCTTGGTATGTCTCGGTTTGACCGGGTGCCAGTCGCCCAAAACGGTCAAGACTTTGGGCAGCGGTTATGAAGAAACCGCTCATGCCATGCACGCCTGGGCCGGCGAATCAGAGCTGCCGCGCGTTTCATTCGAACACCGGGAATCGGGCGGCAAGCCGGTTCTGATCTGGCCTTCCCTGTATGGCGTCAACGAAGTCATCAAAGGGGACCTGGCGGTTTTCGTGGGCGACAAAGCCTATATGGATGAGGGTGACAAGGGCATTCATCCAAGGTTGTTTGCCGTGAAGTTCCCGGACCTGCCGATGGATATCACGGACGAAGTCTTATGGTATTGGTCAAAGTCTGCGGGCAGGAATTTTAACAATACGTTGAACAAATTCACCCTCGCCACTCCCGAAGAAAAGGACGGCCGGTTGGAATTGCAAATAGATTTCTGGTCGGATGAAAAAGACTGGCCGGACAAAGTGATGGTACAACTGGACTGGAGCCAGGTGTCCGCCATCATGAAGGCAATGAAGAAAAAGGGTGTGGTGAAAAAGGATTTGCGCTGGCACACGGCTTACATCGGGGAATGATAGCGAAGTGGTCCGGCGGGGCGAGACTGGAATGGGGCAAAGCGGAAAGCGGTAACTTTACCAACCTGAGGGGCATTGGATTCAAGTGGTTGATAGAGCATCCCAAACCGGTCCATTTCCGGTCTAAAATCGGTCTATTTTTTCGTCGGCCTTTTGGAGGCTGAATGCCCTGTGTCACTTTTTGTCACCTTTTGTCCCTTTTTGTCCCTTTTTGTCACCCGGTTTTGAAAACGGCGTTTTTTGCACAAAGGTGACAAAAGGGGAAGTTTTTGATTTTTAGTTTTAAGTTGGGGACAGGGCGGAAAGCGGGTTTAAACCGCCAAGATGCCAAGCCCGCCATAGGCGAGACCAGATCAAAACCTGAAAACAGGCGGCACGGATTGTTTACCGATTTTTACCGATTTTTACCGGCTACCGGTTTTTTCCAAGTTTTTTAACAAGCACGAGGCGTGGGAAAAGCGGTTCACAAAACGGAAGCTCGATGCCGGATATGGGACCAAAATAGAAAGTTGAAAGCAGAAAGCTGAAATCAAATGCGCCCTTAATTTACTTTACCAGGGCCAAGGTCAATTGTTGTAAGTGGTTGATAGAGCATCTAAAACTTTACCGGTTCTTTACCCTTTTTCATTTTTCAGGTGATAAAGTTTCAAAAGGAATCAGCGCCTAACCGACCCAGCCGGCCTTGGCCAACGACGGTTGAAAGTGACCCGGGCGCACCAAACCGCACCAAACCGCACCAAAAAATGAAATTTTGAAAGTTTCCAGGTTGCCGGGTGAAGCGCCAAACTCCACCCGACCAACCCGGAAGGGCGGCGGGACAAAATCCAGATGTCAAAGAACAGCCACGCACGCCGCACGAAAAACCGCACCGGCCATCGGCAGGCGGACCCCAAGCTGGGCTCGCCGAACTAGGTGTACCATTTAATATATATACATATATGTCAAGTAAAATTATCGTAAAGCAGAGATCCGCTGTGGAAGGGGATAGAACTTTTGGATCCGGGTTAAAGAATGGATTTAACGACGGCTTGGTGCAGCGGGTTTTTGACTGCGATTTGATTTGGAATGACGCTGGCTTTAACCAGTGTCTGAAGCAGGGCGTCAAGCCATTCACGGGACGCCTCAATGGTGCCTGGTTCAATAACCGGATGCCTGCCCGCTTCCTCAATGAGGCGGTAGTTTGAAAGCTTGATCTGAACGACCGTATTATCCCCCTTCAAATCCAGGTCGGCACTGATGGTCCGGTTTGCTTTATCAATTTCCAGCCTCGTCATTTTGCCATACTGTTTTAGCAGGCTGCGGTTGATTTCGGCACGGACTTTTTCGATTTGCGCAGCCCTGGGCAACATTCTGAAGAAAACGATTTTAACCGTATCCACCAAGCCATTGCCGACGTTAAAAAAATCACTGAATTGCATGAGTCAAATATGAGTCCGGTTCAAGGGTGCAGCAAGTTTTCAAAATGTGCCCTTGAAACAGGGAGAAATCGAATGGCGGGTAGCACTGGTTGTGTGGCAAGTGCCTTTTGGTGCCCTAAAAGCGGGGGAAAGTTGACCGAAGCTGACCGCAATAGGTGGGCGGTTATGCGAGCAAAAAAACACTGAAAACACAGGCGTTTCCCAATGAAAGCGACCCTTTTGAGGGGATTCTAAAGTGGTGCCCACGACAGGACTTGAACCTGTATCCGGTTAAGGACTAGAACCTGAATCTAGCGCGTCTGCCAATTCCGCCACGTGGGCAACGTGAAGACGAAGGTAAAGTAGCAGAAGATGATGGATGAAGGCAAGCGCCCACCGCAATCAGTTCCACAGACCGATTTACCATTTAACAAACCAATTCCAGCCGCGCTCAAAACAAAAGACCTGTCGGACTAAAAATCCATACCCGGGGTTGACCCGCTAATTTTTGATTTCCGCGCCTGAATTTCGCCGACGGGCGCGGATCATTTGACCCGTTCCATAACCAGCCATTCCTGCGACAGTTTACCCGGAACCAATTCCAAGCCGAACGCCGCGAGAAATTTATTGTTCTCATCCAAATCCGTGGTGCGACCGTTGACCCAGCGCGCGGGAATCAGTTCCACACGCTTATCGTAACGACCAATGGCACCAGTTTCATCCACCACGGGCCGGCGGAAATAATTTTCCAATTCCCCGGCCAGTTCTGAAAGCGCCTTGCTGTGCGAAAAATCCGCGCTGGCCTTGGATTGCAGCAACGCCGGATCCTTGGCGCGAATGAACAAAACGTCGGTCGCCTTGGGTTCGCGATGCCAGGCGAGTCCGAACTGCCGCCGGAGCAGTTTGCGCGCCTCCGCCTGCATGGACTCCTTCGGCTGGTTGCTGATGGTGACAATCACGTCAAATTTGTTAGTCAACCGGCCGCGCGTCCACTCGTCGGGAAATTCCGTGCGGGCATACTGGCGACCATCGAACGAGCCGTCCCGGCCATAGGCATAACCCACGAGTTCGGAAAAGCTGATGTGCAAATTTGCCAGCCTGCCATCCAGCCAGCCATAATGCATGCCCATTCCGTTCGTTGGATTGAAAGCATAATGGCTGGCGCGAACCACGAGCACCGGTGGTGCGGCCTTGAGCTGGGTGCGATAAATATCGACACGACGCCGATTTAGATTGAGCCAGAACGCATCATCAACCGGCGGCGCTGTGGTAACGGATGCAATGGGCGGCCCGGCTTTTTCCGGTTCCAATTTATTGCAACCCACCAGCGAGAAGCCAACCATGATCGCCAGCAACCACTGCCGGCTGTTGCCGTTCACAACGATCATGCCTTCAGCTTCCGTTCCAAGATTTCACCGACGAGGGCGGGGTTGGCCTTGCCTTTGGAGAGCTTCATCACCTGGCCCTTGAGCGAATTGAGGGCCGCCACCTTGCCCGCCCGGTAATCTGCCACGGGCGCGGGATTCGCGGCGATGGCTTCATCGCAGAATTTTTCGATGGTGCCGGTGTCGCTGACCTGGGCGAGACCGCGTTCCTGCACGATGATGGCGGGTGCTTTGCCGGACTGGAACAGCTCGGCGAACACCTGCTGCGCGGCAGAACTGCTGATGGCCCTGGCTTCGACGAGGGCGACGAGTTCCAGCAAGGCCTCGGGCTTGAACTTCAAGTCTGCGAGCGTGGATAGCTTCAGGTCCGCCGGTTCGAGGCCGAGCGCAGCCTGCTCCGCGGCTTCCTTCGCGTTCGCTTCGGACAGTTTGGCAAGCAGATTGTTGATGATCCAATTTGCAACGGCCTTGGGATTTTTTGACTGTTTCGCGAGGCCTTCAAAATAATCTCCCAGCGCGACGTTGCTTTTGAACACCTCGGCGTCGCCGGCCGGGATCTGGTAGTCCCGCATGAACCGCTGTTTGCGCGCCAGCGGCAATTCGATGACGCGCGATTTTACTTCGACCAGCCAGACATCGGTCGGCGCGAGCGGCATCATGTCGGGTTCCGGAAAATAACGGTAGTCATGCGCATTTTCCTTCGTCCGCATTTCTTCGGTGATGCCGGCCGCATCGTCCCAGCGCCGGGTGGATTGGACAAGCCGGCCGCCGCCTTTCAAAACCCCGATCTGGCGCTGAATTTCGTATTCCGCCGCGCGGCGCACGCCGGAGAAACTGTTCATGTTCTTGATCTCGATCTTCGCGCCAAGCGCCTTCGTGCCAACGGGGCGCACGCTGATGTTCACGTCGCAGCGCACCATGCCTTTTTCCATGTCGCAATCGCTGACGCCGCCCTGGTGCAAAATTTCCGTGAGCGCGTTGAGATAGGCGTAGGCCATGTCCGCGCCGGTGAGGTCCGGCTCGGAAACAATTTCCAGCAGGGGCACGCCCGCCCGGTTGAAATCCACACCGCTGGTGCGGTCGAAGTGCGTGAGCTTGCCCACGTCTTCTTCCAGATGCGCGCGAGTGATGCGGACTTTGCCCAGGCCATTCACCGAGCCAAGGCCATTGAATTCAAATTCCACAAAACCGTTCGCGGTGCTGGGCCGGTCGTATTGGGTGAGCTGGTAATTCTTGGAGGCGTCGGGGTAGAAATAATTTTTCCGGTCGAACTTGGCGGAGCGTGGAATTTCACAGTTCAACAAATAGCCGGTGAGAACCGTTTTGCGGAGCGCCTCTTCGTTGGGCACGGGCAGCACGCCGGGCATGCCCAAACAAACGGGGCAGACGTTGGTGTTCGGCTCGGAACCGTATTGGTTCGCGCAACCGCACCACATCTTGGATCGGGTCTTGAGCTGGACGTGGGTTTCCAGACCGATGACGGCTTCGTATTCCATTGCGCCGACATTTTAGCCACAGATGAAACACAGATGAAACACAGATTTTTCAAACCATGCCGAAACCGCGTTAATCCCGAACACCGGAATAAAAATTCCGCAGCGGGCGGAGGGCGGCCGTCCCCGGGGTTTCCGCACACTTCGGAGTTCGGGTTAATGGCAAGGGCAAGATGGCATTTTAAGGCCGTTGTTTTTCGCCCATACAAAACACGCCGAAATCAATTCGCCAGCAGCGAACGTCCCAGTTGCAAAAGCTTCTGCACCTCGGCATCGGATCGGGCTTCGGCATAGATGCGCAATACGGGTTCCGTGCCGGAACCCCGCAGCATCAGCCAGGTGGAATCTGCCGCCACGAATTTCACGCCGTCGCGGGCATCCACTTGGGCCAGCGAGGAGCGCAGCAGTTTCCCAGGCGGACGGGCCTGGAGCGACGCCATCAACCCGGCGCGTTTTTCCAAGGGATAATGCGCGTCGTAACGCGCGTAACGATGCGGGCCAAATTCTTTTTCGAGGTTCGCATAAATCCGGTTCACGGATTTTTTTTCCAGCGCCAGCATTTCCAACAGAAACAGGCCGGCGGCCAACCCGTCCCGCTCAGGGATGTGGCCGGCAAAGCCGACGGAACCGCTCTCTTCCGCGCCGAACAACGCGCCGGGCTTCATCAATTCCGGCGCGATGAAGCGAAACCCGATACCCACTTCGGTGAGCGGCAGATTCCAGGCAGCACACATTTTATCCACCATGGCCGTGGTGTTGAAAGTTTTGGTCACGACCCCGCCGCCGCCGCGATTGCGCACGAGATGATGCAGCAACAGCGCGATCACCTGCTGGTTCGTCATCGACCGGCCACGCCCGTCCATCGCGCCGATGCGGTCGGCATCACCGTCGGTGACGAGGCAAATATCATGCGGATGGCGCCGCAACTGCCGGCCGCCGAGAACATAATTCTTCGGCAGCGGTTCCGGACTAATACCGCCGAACAAAACATCATGCGCCCCGTTCAGCGTGGTGACGCGGCACGAGGTCCGGGCCAGCAAGGTTTCAAACACCCCGGCCCCGACGCCAAACAGGGCATCATGGGCGACCCGCAGCTTGGATTTGGCGATGAGCTTAAAGTTCACAAGCTTTTTGATCGCGGCGAAATGCGCGGGGCGGAGGTCTTGAACGGAAATTGCCGATGGCCGATTACCGATTGCCAATGGCGGCGCACTGGTGTCGAGAAAGCTTTCAACGCCCTGGCATTCCTCCGGTCCGCTGGAGCCGCCGAAGTGCGACTTGAGTTTGAAGCCGTTGAAGATGGGGGGATTGTGGCTGGCGGTGATCATCACGCCTCCGACGGCGCCCAGATGCTTCACGGCAAACGACACGCTCGGCGTGGGCGTCGGCTCCGGCGTGAGGATGACTTGAAAACCATTCCCGGCAAAAACCCCGGCCGTGATTTGCGCGAAGCGGTCGGACAAAAACCGGCGGTCATAGCCAACGACAACTTTCGGCGCGCGCCCGAAAATTCCGGATTTCGGATTTCGGATTTCGGATTGCCAGAAGCCGGCGGTCGCCTGCGCGACGCGGGCGACGTTGGCAAAAGTAAAATCCTCGGCAATGACCGCGCGCCAGCCGTCGGTGCCAAATTTAATCCGGCTCATAGCAACGGAACCGCCAGGTCGGCGAGCGCAGGGTCGGCGGCACAGACGATTTTTCGCATTTTCGTGACGGCGGTGGTCAAGCTGCGCGCCCCGAACAAACTGGTGCCCGCCACGAACGCATCGGCACCGGCGCGGGCACACTCGGCAGCGGTCTGGTTCGTGATGCCACCGTCCACTTCGAGATGAAAATTTAATTTTTGCCCACGCCGCCACGCATCGGCCTGCTGGATTTTGGGCAGGCATTCGTGGATAAAACTCTGGCCGCCGAAGCCGGGATTGACCGTCATCACCAGGAGCAAATCAATCTGGTCGAGATACGGCTGGGCCGCGGTGATGGCGGTGGGCGGGTTGACAGCGAGGCCGACTTTTTTGCCGAGCGATTTTATTTTCCAGAGCAGGGGCGGAACTTTTTCGCCCAGTTCCACGTGAACCGTGATGAGATCGGCGCCGGCTTTCACGAAGGGTTCGAGGAGAATCTCCGGCTGGCCACACATGAGGTGGACATCGAAGAAAAGATTCCGGGCGTGGGGCCGGACGGCGGCGACGACCGCCGGGCCGAAGGAGATGTTCGGCACGAACTGGCCATCCATGATGTCCAAGTGCAGCCAATCGGCACCGGACCTGGCCGCCCGCCGGGCTTCCTGGCCGAAGCGGGAAAAATCAGAGGCTAACAGCGACGGCGCGATAATCATTTTGCGTTATTAATTTTTGCTTTGAATTTCACGTCCAAGAAATATGACTCAAAATTAAAATTCAACCGGGCCGGGCGTCGAGACATTTGCGGATGATGCGAACCAGCGCCTGCGGCAGGTAGGGTTTTTGGAGATAATTTAATTCCGGATCGAGCTTGAAATCCCGGCCCAAGGCATCGGCGCCATAGCCGCTGGAGAAAATGACCTTCAAGTCCGGTTTGTCCGCCCAAATTTTTTCCGCAAGTTCCCGGCCGTTCACCCCTCCGGGCATGATGACATCAGTGAACAGCAGATTGATTTCCTGTTTGTATTGCTCCCAGATCTGGAGCGCGCTCAAGCCATCGGCGGCTTGAAAGACCCGATAGCCGTGCCGGTTGAGCGTGCGGGTGATGATTTCGCGCAGGTCGCGTTCATCTTCGACAACGAGAATCGTTTCGTTGCCGCCGCGGGAGCGGAACTGCGTGTCGAATTCCACGGCTTCAACGGCTTGCTTGGCAGTGAACGGGAAGTAAACATGGAACGACGTGCCCTGGCCCAGTTCGCTTTCGACTTCAATCCAGCCGTGGTGCTGTTTGACGATGCCAAAAACGGTGGCCAGACCGAGGCCGGTGCCTTTGCCGAGTTCCTTGGTGGTGAAAAACGGCTCGAAGATGCGCGGCAAATTTTCCGGAGGAATGCCGCAACCGGTGTCCGTATGACTCAAGCAGACATATTTGCCCGGACGCGCCTCGACGAACCGCCGCGCGTGAAGGTCGTCCACCTCGCACACACGGAGGCGGAGATTGAGCCGGCCGCCACGCGGCATGGCGTCGCGCGAATTGACGGACAGGTTCAACAAGATCTGCTCCATCATGCTGGTATCGGCCTCCGCCATCGCCGCTTCGGGGCTGTAATTGATTTGCAGCGTGATGTCCTCGCCCAAGAGGCGGCCCAGCATTTCGGACATTTTTTCGACCACGCGGTTCAGGTCAAGCGGACGAGGATTGAAAACCTGTTTGCGCCCGAACGCGAGCAACTGGCGGGTCAATCCGGCCGCGCGCTCCGCCGCCTGCTTGATTTGCTTGGCGGAAACCTGCGCTTTCACATCCAAAACGCCCATTGTCAGCAACGTGGCGTGGCCGAGAATGATCGTGAGGATATTATTAAAATCGTGAGCAATACCGCCGGCAAGCTGGCCAACCGCATCCATTTTTTGCGACTGACGCAGTTGATCTTCCAATCGTTTGTGATCCGTAACATCGCGGAAAAGGCTCAACAGGAGACGCGGCTTGCCCTCGCTGATCACAAAGGAATCTTTGATCTCAAACAGCACGGAACGGCCATCATAAAGCACAAACGCCCGCTCTTCCCGCACCGGCAACTGACCGCTGGCAAAATATTTACGGTGGTGATCCAACATCATGGCCCAATCCATTTCCGGCGAATAAATGACGGGGAACGGCTTGTCCTCAATATGCTCGGACTTCATGCCGACCAGCTTGCAAAAGGCGCTATTGACCGCGATGATGTGCCCCCGCTCATCCGTCAAGCGCATGCCGTCCACGGAATTTTCCCAGACGGAACGGAACAAGGTCTCCGAACTGCGCAACGCCATTTCCGCCGCGCGCCGTTCGGCGATGTCGCGCACATGAAACAACATCGCCGGCTGACCATCGTATTCCACGCGCGCCGCCCGGATTTCCACCGGCACCACCCGGCCATCCAGCCGCAAACTATCCCCTTCAATCCAAGAAATCTCCCCCGTCGTCAACCGGTGAAAATCTGCCCGAGCCGTCGCGCGCGCTGCGGGCGGGATGAGCTCATCAATCGCGTTCTTGCCGATCAATTCCTCCCGTTTCATCCCATGCAAGACACAGGCGCTTGAATTAACGTCCAGCACCTTGCCCTGCAGGTCCTCGACAAAAATAGCGTCCGGCGAATTCTCAAACAGGTCGCGAAAATGACGCTGACTCTGCCGCAATTCCCCCTCGGCCCAGACCCGCTGCAAGGCTCCGCCACAATGTCCGGCCAGGGTTTCCAGAGTTTTCAGGTCCCGCTCCGCATAGCTGTGGGCGGCGCGGCATTGCACAAACAGCACGCCAATGACGGACTCCCCGGTACGAATCGGCGCCACCATCGTCGCGCCCTCACGCTGCCCGGACTCCGCCGCCGAGATCAGCTCCGCGCCGCGCTCAATGACACGCTGCACCAGCGCATTGGCGACCTTGGGTTGCAACGAGGACGGCAGTTTCACCCGCTGGCCGTCCAGCGTCGTGATGGTCAGCAACGAAACCACCTCGTTCCGCTCCGCCTCAAACAATTCCAACGCAAAATCATCCCACTTGAACAAATCATCCGCCGCCTCGCAAATGAACGAGGCGGCGGCGGAAGCGGAACCCGCCGCGCTCAAGTTGTGGCTTAACCGGCCAAAAATATAATTGTAATGCGCCATGCGGCGGCGGGCGGTCACATCCGTGGCCATGGTGAGCGCCGCCAGCCGGCCACGAAATTCCATCGGCGACCAACTGACCTCCATATCCATCGTATGGCCGTCTTTGCGCCGGTGCCGCCAGACCAGACTTTTCTCCATTTCGTCCCAAACCGGCGCCTGACCCCGCGGATCGCGACTGGGAGCGCGCAGGTCATTCAGGTTCATGCTGAGGAATTCCTCGCGGGAAAAACCGTAATGATGCATGGCCGCGTTGTTGACTTCGAGAATGGCCAGTTTTTCAAAGTCAAACACCCACATCGGATGCGGATTGTCCTGAAACAGGCGGCGGTATTGCTTTTCGCTCTTGCTCAACTCCTGTTCGGCGGCCAGCCGCCGTTCCCGCTCGCCCGCCTCGGCCACGGCGCGAATGACGACCGAGGGCAGCCGATCGCGGTTTTGTTTCAGGACGTAATCGGTGGCACCGGCTTTGAGGCTCTCGATGGAGGCATGCTCGCCAATGGTGCCGGAGATGAGAATGAACGGCAGCAGCGGGGTGATTGCCCGCACCAGTTTCAGCGCTTCCAGCCCATTGATGTCGGGCAGGTGATAGTCAGCCAGGACAAGACTCCAATTCCCGGCGGCCAACGCCTTCACAAAATCAGCCCGGTTTTCCACATGGTGGATTTCGGCGGCAATTTTTTCCTGCGCCAGCAAATCGCGCACCAGCAGGGCATCCGCTGAATTATCCTCCAGCAGGAGAATCCGGAGCGGTGGAGTTGTGGACGCAGAGTCACTCATCGGGTAAAAAATCTTCCGCTTAAAAAAACAGTCCCACACCCAAAAGTAAAGCGCGGAGGGGATTTTTCGGCGTTGACATTTGGGCGTATTCCTCTAGTTTCTCCGGCTCTTTAGCGAATATAAAACGAATTTATGCCGAATACGAAGTCAGCCGAACGCCGGATGCGCAATAGCGCCCGTAAAAACCTCCAGAACAGCGCCGTCAAATCCAAATTGCGCCGCGTGGAAAAGCAATTCCGCGCCGCGCTCGCCGCCAATAAAAAGGACGAAGCGACCAAGCTGCTGCCCGGGGTCTTTTCGGCCTATGACAAGGCGGTGAAAAACAAAGCCATCGCCCGCGCGACCGCCAACCGCAAAAAGTCCCGTCTGGCCGCCGCCTTGAAGAAGTAATTTCCGCGGTAACCCAAAACGCCCGGCATCCGCCGGGCGTTTTTTATTTCCTCGAGCCACTGGCTAGAGCATACCCATCAAATATGTAGCGATGGGAGGTTATCCTGGAGGCAGCGGTCTTTTTGGTTTTGGGCTTCGTTTCCGCTCAGTGACAGGGTTTTCAAACCTGCGCCTTCACGGAAGCCTCGCCAAAAACCAAAAATCCTCGCCGCCCATCGCCACCTCTTTTCTGCCAATGCCCTAAGGGAAAAACATTTTGGGCCGGGCCAGCCCCAGTTTCGCCAGCCGGAATTGAGTGCCAACGTTCAGACACCCGAAGCCATATTTGCAACTGCGGCGAAAATTGATGGAGGAAGCCTCCTTGAAATATTTGGTCGGGCAACTCACTTCGCCAATGGTAAAGCCGTGCCAGAGGATTTGCGCCAGCATCTGGTTGTCGAACACAAAGTCATCAGAATTACCGGCCAGATTCGGCTGCAGTTTTTCCAACAAGCCGCGCGAAAACGCCCGGTAACCGGTATGGTATTCGGAGAGTTTTGCACCGAGCATGAGGTTTTCCGCCGCCGTCAGAAACCGATTGGCCACGTATTTCCACGACGGCATTCCGCCCGGCAACGAATAACCTCCGAGAATACGGCTCGCCAGCACGCATTGGTGCAGGTCATGGGCGATGATCGAGGCCATCGCCGGAATCAACTTGGGGGTGTACTGGTAATCCGGATGCACCATGATGACGATATCCGCCCCCGCTTCGAGCGCGAGGCGGTAGCAGGTCTTCTGGTTGCCGCCGTAGCCGGTATTTTTCTCGTGAACATGCACCGCCACGCCGGGCAGCGATGAGGCCACCTGAACAGTGTTGTCGCGGCTGCGGTCATCCACCAGGATGATTTTGTCCACGATCCCCTGCTGGTGAACTTCCGCCACGGTCTGGGTAACGGTCCTGGCCGCATTATAGGCGGGCATGACCACGACAATTTTTTTCCCGAAAAACATAAATTCCGATTTCAGTCATCCTGCCGTAATGACGCAAGTCCAGAAAGCGAAAAATATAAACCCCGGGTCGCGATCCGCACTAACAGCCGAAATTATTTTGCCAGCAGCTTTTTCATCGCCTGCAATTCTTTCAACCGCTGCGGGTCCGGCGCGGGATAAGTCATCTTCAGACTTTTCATCGCGTCGAGAACGATCTCCGAGATGATGATCCGCGCATTCAACTTGTCATCCGCCGGCACGACGAACCAGGGCGCGTGTTCCGTGCTGGTCGCGGACAGGCAATCCTCGTAGGCGTCCTGGTATTCCTTCCAAAAGCCGCGCTCGGCGAGATCGAAGCGGCTGAACTTCCAGTTGCGCGCCGGATCCTCGATACGCTTGAGGAAACGCCGGCGCTGCTCGTCCTTCGACACATGCAGGAAAAATTTCAAAATGCGCGTGCCGTTCCGGTAAAGATGTTTTTCCAGATGGTTGATCGAGCGGTAGCGCTGCTCCCAAAAATTTTTGTCCCGGGTCAATTCCTCGGGCAGCGCCTGGCTTTTTAAAATTTCGGGGTGCACCTTCACCACGAGAACCTCCTCGTAATAGGAGCGGTTGAAGATGCCGATGCGCCCGCGTTCCGGCAGGTTGCGGGTGGTGCGCCAGAGGAAGTCGTGCTCCAGCTCCTCCGCGCTCGGATGCTTGAAGCTGAAGACCTGGCAGCCCTGCGGGTTCACGCCGGACATGACATGTTTGATGGCGCCATCCTTGCCCGCGGCGTCCATCGCCTGAAAAATCAGCAGCAGCGAATAACGATTGTGCGCGTAAAGCAAACTCTGCCGCGCGGTCAAATCGTGAATGTGTCCGGCCAGAATCGTTTTGTAATCCTCGTCCGACCGGTAAAACGGCTTCACTTTCGTCGGCAGGCGCCGGAGCCGAATTTTTGCCCCCGCGCGCACGCGAAAGGATTTGGTGGGGATTTTCATGTCAAACCTTTAGTCCACTGCACCGCTGAAGGAAAGGAGAATCAAGTTCGTCCGCCGGTTCTGCTTGGCAGGCGGCGGTTTCACTGGTTAGTTAGACGCCATGCAACCGGTTCTCAACTACCTGAAACAAAATCAAAAACGTTTTCTCGCCGAGTTTGGCGACTACCTGAGGTTTGCCAGCGTTTCCGCGCAGCCGGAGCACAAAAAGGATTTACTCGCCTGCGCCGAATGGCTCGTGGCGCACGGCCGGAAAATCGGCCTCGACGCACGCCTGTGCCCGACGGCAGGACATCCCATCGTCATCGCCAAGACCCCGCGCAAAAAAAACTCCCGGCGGCCGCACTTCATGGTGTATGGCCATTACGATGTGCAACCACCGGAACCGTTCGAGCTCTGGAAAACCCCGCCATTTGAACCGCGCATCGCGGGGCGAAACATTTTTGCGCGCGGCGCCACCGACAACAAAGGCCAGAACTTCGCCCATCTCAAAGCCGTCGAAGCCTATTTGCAAACCGGCACGCCCCTGCCCTGCGACGTGACATTCGTCCTCGAAGGCGAAGAGGAGGTTGGCAGCGCCAACCTCTCCAAGTTTCTCAAAAGCCACCGGGCCGAACTGGACTGCGAAGCGGTGGTCATCTCCGACACCGGCATGCCGGCGCCAGATCATCCCGCCCTCACCTACGCCCTGCGCGGCATCATCGCGTTTGAAATCATCCTGCGCGGTCCGGCGCGGGATTTGCACTCCGGCATCTTCGGCGGCGCGGTGGAAAATCCAGCGATGGCACTTGCCCAACTGCTGGCCAAAGTCCGCGATGATCAAGGCCACGTGAAAATCCCCGGCTTTTACGACGGCGTCGCGCCTCTGTCAAAATACGAGCGCGAGCAGATCAAGCGCTATCCGCTCAAAGACGCGCAATTGAAAAAACTGCTCGGCGCGCCGCAGTTGTTCGGCGAACGCGGATTTACGCCCACGGAACAGCGCAGTTCCCGGCCCACGTTTGAAATCAACGGCCTCACCAGCGGCTATCAGGGCGAAGGCAGCAAGACCATCGTGCCCGCCTGGGCGCGCGCCAAAATCACCTGCCGGCTCGTGCCGAACCAGCGCCCGGCGCACGTCCGCAAAATCGTTTGCGCCTGGCTCAAGAAAAACTGCCCGCCGACCGTGCGGTTGGAAATCACGGCGGGCCACGGCGCGGAGGCGTATCTGGTCCCGCCCACCAGCGCGCCGGCGCAGGCCGCCTTGCGGGCGCTGGAAAAAGCGTTCGGGGCCAGGCCGGTGCTCATGCGTGAAGGCGGATCGATTCCCATTGTGAATGAGTTCAAAAAAATCCTAGGCGCGGACTCGCTGCTGCTCGGCATCGGTTTGCCGGATGACAACGCCCATTCGCCCAACGAAAAATTCAGTCTCGACTGTTTTGAGCAAGGGCAGCGCATGAGTGTTTATCTTTGGCAGGAACTTTCGGCCACAGATGGGCACAGATGAAACACGGATTCCGGACTTAGGCCGCCTTGGTCAGCGCGGGTTCGTGCTCATCTTTGAATCAAAAAGAGGATGGACAGAAATTTCCGTCCAGAACAGAGTCGCGCCATGAAGCCAGATAGGCCACAAACCTTTAGGTATACCGAAATATCCGGCGACATCACGCCATGAGTGTTATCCCGATTGCATCGCACCGTTTCCGAGAGATTTTAGGAAAGGACGCTTCGCGTGTATTCCGCATCACTTTCAGGGACAGCGATATACTACGGATGGTCGCATTCCAGGTCGTTGATCCGTCTATCTATTCTATTTCAGACCAGTGGACTGCTACGTTTGTCGAGCTAGTGCATTCGGCGTCTCATCGCCACGTTCGTGTTGGCACTGGCATTGATTTCGTCGAGACAGACATTGTGGAGATTTTTGACGAGAGTTTAAACAAGAGAGTTCATGTCGTCTAATACGGAGTCAGCCTGCAAAACCAATGGCAATTTAGATTGATTCTTAAAAATGAAAAAAATCTGCCAACTCATCGGCCTGGCGCTTGCCCTCACATTGCCGGGATGCACATGGAATCATTCCAGCGGGAAAGCAACTTCGGTGAAGTGGGTTCCCGACGGATTGCCGGCGGTGCCAACCAACGGGCCGGCCTTGTGTCCCGGATATTATCTCAAGCCGGAGCAAGGCAAGGCCGTCCTAGATGCGGCGCTGGCAGAATTTCCCAATCGCGCCTCATGGGATGCCTATGCGCGACACTTGCGCAAGCGCATCCAGCAAGGCGCCGGTCTTACGCCGTGGCCGCAGCGCACGCCATTGAATGCGGTTGTCCGCCAGCGGCGCGTCCATGACGGTTACACCGTCGAGAATGTGGCATTTGAGTCGGTGCCCGGTTATTACGTGACAGGGAACTTGTATCGGCCATTAAACGCTAAGTCGCCGCAGGTGGTCATCCTGGCGACCCACGGACACTGGAAAGAAATGCCAGGGCGCTTCGCTGCGGATATGCAATATCGCTGCGCCGCGCTGGCGCGGATGGGAGCAATGGTATTTTCGGTGGATATGTTTGGCCATGGCGATTCGGTTCTGGAGGTGGGGGCCGAGGCTCATAAACATCCATTTTCCCTGACCATCCAGGTGTGGGACAATATGCGGGCGCTGGATTTTCTGCTTTCGCTGCCGGGCGCAGATCCGGAACGGGTTGCCGTCACCGGCGAATCCGGCGGCGGGACGCAAAGTTTCCTCCTGACGGCGCTGGATTCGCGGGTGAAATTGTCGGTGCCGGTGGTAATGGTGTCATCGTATTTCTTCGGCGGTTGTCCGTGCGAAAGCGGACTGCCCATTCACCGCAGCGAAGATCACTTTGCCAACAATGCGATGATTGCCGCCCTCGCGGCGCCCCGACCGATGCTGCTGGTATCGGATGGCGCGGATTGGACCCAGGACACGCCGGCCATCGAATTTCCCTTCCTGCAAAAAATCTACGGCTATTATAACGCGGCAACGAAAGTGGCCAATGTGCATCTGCCGGACGAAAAACACGACTACGGCCCGTCCAAGCGCGAAGCGATGTATCGGTTCATCAGCGAACGGCTTCATCTGGATCTCGCCGCCATTCAGAAACCCAGCGGGGAAATCGACGAATCGCACATCACCATTGAAGAACCGGGCTCGCTGCACGTTTTCGACGAGGCGTATCCGCTTCCCCAGAACGCACGGCGCAGCGCAGCGGCGGTGGAAAACATCTTGAAAAAACTGCAGTCCGGGGCGAGCGAGCGCAAGTTATGAGACCGGACCCCAGCTTTGCAATTTCTCCTTGTGGCCTAGCAGTTGGTTTGCCGGATGACAACACCACTTTCAGCGACAGGGCCAGGTGGTCGAATCCGTCGGCGGTAAATTTATCGAGACTGCAAAAACAATTTAGATTGCCGGCTTTTGAGGGACAGGACTAAGGCTGGGAGATTCCCAACCACATCCTTGCCCTCATTATGGTTTGAATTCATAGGCGCCAATCGAGGGATGGCTTCCGCGGATCTTCTCAAAAATATCATCTTTAATCCCGGAGATGGTCTTTGCATGACCAACGGCTGGTGAGTCAGGTGCCACTTTGAACCAATCCGACCCGAGTTGTCCCGCCCCGGTTTTTCCGGTCCTGGCCAACCGGGGGTTTCCAATGATGTCGCCGGGACCGGCCACTTGGGGCGAAGGCTTTTCGGGCCACAAGTTATGGGAAAAATGCAATTCCGGATCAGCGGCAACATCCGCCAGACGACCGCCCGGCTCCTGCACAAACAGGTTGTTCTCGATCCGGGTATTGCGATGCGCCCCCCTCCCGATATTGAAGTTTGCCCGTGCTGGCCGATGCTGGCCGGGCTCCAGGCTGTTCACAAAGGTGTTATGCGCAATCAGACATCCCTGCAATCCCGTGGGGTGAACCAACTCCGATTCCTGAAGATGCCTGGTGTATTGGCTGCCCCGGTCCTGATTCCAATATTTGAAGTTGCCGTTGCAGCCCATGATGACGTTGTTATAAATGAGCACGTTGGTGGACCAGGCGCTGCGGCCGCTGCCGGCAACTTCGTCGCAGAACCCGATGCCACACGCCACGCGATTGCCATTTTTTGCCGCCAGCAGCGCCGGCAAATGCGTGTTGACTGCTTGGGCCACGGGAGATTGGGGGGTGTTATAAATCAAGTTTCGCCGCACGATCGAATTGGGGGTGTCCGAGGTGTAGAGATTTACCGACCAGTTGTCATAGACCACATTGTCTTCGATGAGCGTGTCATAAGCCTCGTAGGTGTCGAGGCCTTCCCCCCAATTATCATGGACCCGGTTATGGCGCAGGATCGTGCCGCGCGGCGCGCGGGCGGCGCACAAGCCGGTCGCCCAATTCTTCCCCGCCATCGCATTCCCCGCGTTTTCATTCTGGCAAACATTCCACCAGACATCGCAATACTCCACGACGTTGGAACAGCCCTTCCCGCTGACCTTGATGCCTTCATAATAATTGTGATGGGAAAAGACGTTGGAAACGCAATCGTAGCTGCCGGCGACTAATACTCCGGAACCGGTCGAATATCTGACTTCCACTCCACTCAGGGTGAGATAATTGCCACCCAGGGTGACCAAGGGATGCGAGGCCTTGCCGGGTTGGGTGCGGTTCTCCCCTTCAATGACCGGAACTTCGTTCGGATAGGCCAGAATCTTGATGGGTTGCGTCGCCGTGCCGGAAACGGCCACGGTGATGGCCTGACTGCGATAGACGCCTCCGCGCAGATACAATGCATCGCCCGGATATTTCAACAGGGCAACGCCTTTTTTCAGAGACTTGAGCGGATGATCGACGGTTCCGGAAAGGGAAGCGTCATCGCCCGCCGGTGCCACATAATAATCAGCCGCCTGACTGGCAAGCTGCGCGGCCAGCACGAACAGCCATAGAAAAATCGCACTTGTTTTCATGATGGTTTAAAATGGAACCAGTGGCATATTCCATTTGCGCCCCAGCACAACCTCCAGGCTACAATTTACCCTTGGTACTCGGCAGCTGGCCGGCAATGCGCGGGTCGCGCTGCCGCGCGGCGTCCACGGCGCGGGCAAACGCCTTGAACAGCGACTCGACGATGTGGTGCGGCTCGTCGCCATAAAGCAGTTCCAGATGCAGATTGCAGCGAGCCTCGTTCGCAAAACCCTGGAAAAATTCCCGGGCCAGGCCAAACCGGAAGGAACTGGAGGCATCCTGTTTTTTTTCCGCTTCGGAAATATTTTTTTGCGCGAACCGGCCCAGCCCGCGCCAGACGAGGAACGGACGACCGCTGAAATCCACGACGCAGCGGGCCAGACATTCATCCATCGGCACATACGCTTCGCCGGTGAACGGATTTTTCGGATGAAAACCGTGGCCGTAGCGGCGGATGCCGCGTTTGTCGCCCAGCGCGGTGGCGATGGCCTGCCCCAGCGCGATGCCGCAATCCTCGACGGTGTGGTGGGCATCCACTTCCAAGTCGCCGTCGCAGCGCAAATCGAGATCCACCGTCGCGTGCCGGGCAAAGAGCGTGAGCATGTGGTCGAAGAACGGGATACCGGTCCTAATTTTGGACCGCCCCTTGCCATCCAGGTTGAAGCGGATGGAAATCCGGGTTTCGAGCGTATGGCGTTTGATTTTGGACGAGCGCAGTTTCACGGAGAAATTAAAGCAGAGCGGCGGTGGCAAGACCAAGCGGAATCGCGCGGTCAATAAAGCTTGGCGGGCGCGACGGGCAAGAGAGCGGCCATTTTCTTTTGGATTTCATCAATCTGCTTTTGCAAGGCGGCGGGGTTGGGGGAAATTTTTTGCGCGGCTTGAAACCAGTTAATAGCCGGGCCGTAGTTGCCCGCTTCATCCTCCAAGTGGGCGAGATTGACGACCAGCTCTTCAAAGACCAGCTTATTTTCTTTTTGATCGGCGGGCGACTGGGCCAAATATTTTCTCACGCCAAGTTCCCAGACGTTCCGGGCGCGATCGAGGTCATGTGAACTTTCGCGGTAAAGGCGGCCCAGTTCAAAAAAGATTTCACAACTGTCGGGATTGTTCCGCAAGCCTTCGCGCAAAAACGCCTCGGCCTGATCGGCATGCTGCAAATGCTCGCGCAGAAAAAACGCACCGACCGTGTAGGTATCAATCTTTTGCGGGTCGAGATCGGCGGCCAGGCGCAGCCACGGGAGAATCTCACGCTCACCACCGTGCTCCAGGTGCGTGTGCTGCGCGATTTTGAAATTGCGCCCGAAGGCGTCAATCCAATCCTTTGGATGACCGAGGAAATCCTCGTTTTTTTCGTCCTCTTCGCTTTCTTTTTTACCGTGGCTGGCGGCGATCATTTCCTTCTGTTCCTCGGAATTCTTGTCGAAGACGGAGGGGTAATAACCGCTATGAAAATAGACGTCGGCCATCGTAAAAAACTGGTTGGCCAGCAACTTGCGGCCATCGCCGAACATCATGCCGAAGACGTTGCCGGACCTGCCCCGCCGGCTCCACCCGGCGGCGTCCGGCGCCAGCCCCAATGCCAGCGTAAATGCCAGCGCCAGAAGAGCAGAGAGCACAGTAAGCGGGGAGATTTTCATCACGTGGTCAGGTTTTTGCGGCGGAAACCAAGCCAGGCGAGCAGCAGGAAAATTCCCGTCCAGACGGCGGCGTAAAGCGTGGCGGCGATGATTTTCAGCAGGGGCACATGGCCGAAGTCATAGACCACGAAGTCGCTCAAATAGAACCATTCCAGATGCGGCATGGTGTAATAAATGAACGACAGCACGGTCTGCATCGGCTCCGGTTGCTGCAGCGCAAGGACGTGCAAATGGCCGCCAACGAGCAAAATGCCGATCACAACAACGAACGAAATGGTGGAGGTGGAGGATGGCGCGGCAAAATAAATCGAGCCGAGCAGCACCAGCGCGATCACGATGCCCAGCAAAAGCCACTGCATCCACGCCGCCTGAAAATAGGTCAAGACCGGCCAGTTTTGCTCTTTGGAGCCCGTAATGATGGCGAAGAAAAAATAGAACACGACCAGCGCCATGCCCGTGGCGAGCCAGCAGCCGAGAAATTTCCCAACGATGACCTGTCCGCGCGAAACCGGCTTGGCAAGCAGCGGGAAAATGGTGCGCGCCTCGCGTTCGGCGGGAATCTGCCGCGCCGTGGTGACGATGGCGATGACCAGGGATGAAATCCAGATGAGCAACAGACAGATGTCCTTGACATAGCGGACGATTTTTTCGTCGTGGAAAAAATTCACCGCGCCCGCCGCCAGCGTGAGCACGGCGGTGAGGACAAACAGGACGTAAAAATCCTTGCGCCGGTAAAGCTCCTTGATGACGACACCGGTAAGCGCGAAAATTTTGTTCATGACGCAAGGGAGGATTGAAAACCGACGATTTTCAGGAAGGCCTGTTCCAGATTGGGGTGGCCAACGGAAATTTCGGCGACGGTGCCGACCGCTTTAAGGTCGCCCTGATGGACGATCGCCACCCGGTCACAAATGCTTTCAACCTCGCCGAGTTCGTGGGAAGAAAAGAAGACCGTTTTGCCCTCGTTTTTGAGACGCTGGATGATTTCTCGGACTTTCATGCGGCCCAGCGGGTCGAGGCCGCTGGTCGGTTCGTCCAGAATCAGCAAATCGGGATTGTTAATGAGCGCCTGGGCAAGGCCAACGCGCTGCTGCATGCCTTTGGAATAAGATTTGATGGGCCGTTTGCGGGCGGATTCGAGCTCCACGAGTTTCAGCAACTGATCAATGCGCCGGTCCGCTTCCGCGCGGGCCAGCCCAAATATTTTCGCGTAAAACCGGAGCAATTCCTCGGCCGAAAGAAATTTATAGTAATAAGTCATTTCCGGCAGATAGCCGATGCGCTGGCGGGCGATGGGCTGCCGCACGTCAATGCCAAACAGGCTGGCCGCACCGCTGGTCGGCGGGATGAAACCGAGCAGAACATTCATCGTGGTAGTCTTGCCGGCGCCGTTGGGGCCGAGGAAGCCGAAAATTTCGCCGGCGCGGACTTCCAGATCGAGGCCGGCGAGCGCGACTTTGACCGGCTGGCGCAGTTCCCGGGTGCGATATTCGACGCGCAATTTCTGGGTTTGCAAGATCACGCTCATGGCTAATGGGATAACCGTTGAATCACCATTGTTTTTTAATTGAATACGTTCACCAAGTCAACCATCCCAGAGACCGAATATCGTGATGAATGTTCAAATAAAAAACGGCGCAGGAAAGATTCCTGCGCCGGTGAAGTAAACCAGCCCGGGTTGTTTGGTTATTGCTGCAGATGCGCGGGCGTCACGGTGCTGCCCAGCGAACACAATGCGGAGGGAACTGCGCCCACTGAGTTCAGGCTATAGGTGCCACCACCGGGACACACGGGGAGCACTCCATCCTTGGTTAATCTAATGTAAGGCGTCAAGTCATCGGGGAAATTAACGATGTCCCCGACATGTTTGCCGGCCACCACCGAGAACTGCTGGATAGCGGTGTCAAGCTGCCGGAGGTTGTTGATGCAAGCTGCGGATTGGGATTTTGCGACCGCCCTTAACAGGTTGGGAATGGCAATCGCCGCCAGCAGGGCGATGATGGCAATCACGATCATGATTTCGACGAGCGTGAAGCCGCGCAATCGAATAGCCCGGTTAGTTTTCATAGGTTTTCTGCGCGGCGTGAACCTCCAACAAACGGGTTATTATAATAATGATTACAGACCTGTTCACGAATTGCTTGTTGGATCCGCTTGTCGTTTAAATTAGCACAATCAATGCCATAATCAATGTTAAAAAACCTTATTTTCGCTTGGTATAACAAAAAGCCCCGGAGCCTGCGCCCCGGGGCTGGATTGAATCAATTTAGATCAAGGCATCGTGTGCGGCGGCGTGACCGTGCTGCCGAGCGAGCAGTTGATGGACGGCGTGGAGCCAATCGGGTTATACGAGTAGGCACCACCGGCCGGGCAAGGCGGCAGGCTGTTGCCCGCGTTCAGCTTGATGTAGGGGGTCACATCCGTATCCGTGGGCTGATAGCCGGTCGTCTTCTTGTTTTCCAAGGCAAACTGGTTGGCGGCCGCGTCCAACTGACGCATGTTG
>CAIXUZ010000034.1 GCA_903922735.1 uncultured Verrucomicrobia subdivision 3 bacterium | reverse complement strand
CTTGGCCAGCTTCTCCAGTTCCTCGACGAGCACCGTGCCCTTGGGCAGCCACAGCGGCATGCCCGGCCCGACAAATTCCGTGTCAATCGCGAACAGCCCCATCTCCGCGCCGATCTTGCGATGGTCGCGGCGCTTGGCCTCTTCGATCATCTTGAAATACTCGTCGAGCGCGGTCTTGTTCTTGAACGCCGTGCCGTAGATGCGCTGGAGCTGCGGGCCTTTTTCGTCGCCCTTGTAATACGCGGCGGCCACGCTGGTGAGCTTGAACGCGCCGATGTTGCCCGTGCGCATGACGTGCGGCCCGGCGCAAAGATCAATGAAATCGCCGTTCTTGAAATAAGAAATCGGCTCGCCCTCGGGAATCTGCTTGAGCAAATCCAATTTGAATTTCGAAGCATTGCCGGGACGTTCGCCGAGTCCACCCAGCCGTCCGCTCGACGCATCGGCAATGGCTTGATCGCGCGTGACGGTGAGCTTTTCAAAAGTGTTGTTCGCCTTGATCTCCTTTTTCATCTCCGTCTCGATCTTTTCAAAATCTTCGGGCGAGATGCGGTGCGAGCATTCGAGGTCGTAGTAAAAGCCGGTTTCGACAGGCGGGCCGTAAGCGAATTGGGCGTCCGGCCACAGGCGCAGGATAGCCGTGGCCATAACATGGGCGGCGGAATGCCGGATGCGCTCCAGCTCGGTCATTTTGGCGCGGTCATCGAGCGTCTTGCGCTCCGGGTTCGGCGTCACTGGCGCCGGTTGTTGTTCAGCAGACATGGGGAAAAGACTAATCACAATGACTCAAAGAAACGAGTGGAAAGACACGTTTTGCTGCGGTAATGAAAAACCGCATAATCATTTATTCCCGTAATGGCTGGGCGAATCAACCTCGGCGGCAACCTCAAGACCCAACTTGAAAATTCATTCAAATCAGTCCGTTGCGATGGAACCAATTCCATCTTGGGAACGCCACGGACGCCGTCCGGGATAGCTCTTCCAAGGGCATAAGTCAGGACGGGATATGTCTTTAACTTTTCGCTCAAAATTGTCCCAGGTTTTTTTGAACTCAGCCTCAGTTTGCAGGTATTGCACGCCCCACTTGTTAGCGAGGTCGGTCGGTCCGAGACCTGATTTTAAAAAGTATTCCCTTTGAAATGTCCGCTCGTAGCCGAGATGCTTGTAATGCAGCAGCAACAGGCGGTCCAGCACCGGTAATTTTATCCGGCCCGATGGGGTTGCCCCGTGGCGACCGACTCCGTAGTTGGTTTCTGTAACAGCCGTCGGGTTGAACAGGCTGAGCTTGCTCATGATCTCAAACGGGGCGCCCATGGTGCGGGTCTCGCACAGCCGTTCGCCAAGGCTGGCCATATCCCTGGAAATCATCTGGTAACCAAGCGCGGGGATGCAAGTAACGCCGTCTCGCTGGCATTCTTGGAGGTAGTCTTTCATTGGTTGGCCGGGCAAGTGTAAATGTTCGTCAATGGCCGTGATCACGACCCAGTCCGCCGTTTGCGCGCTCTCTTTCCAAACAATATTCTGCAGCCGCGTGTGGGAAAGAACGAACGAGTCAGGATTGTCCCTCTCGAATTTGCGCAGCTCCACTTTGGGATAAGCGCGCAGCAAATCCAGCGTGCCATCAGTAGAGCCGTTGTCATAGACCACGTAACGATCCACCCACGGGTCATAGTGGCGAAAAAAGAAGCCAAGCATATCGGCCTCATTCCAACTGATGGTGTAGAGGTGGACTGGCATCGCTAGTTTGCAACTGGTTTTGAGATCACATCCGTGATGGCCAGCTGTTTGCGAAGTTCCCCCGGAGTCATGATGGGGCGCCCGATGGCTGCTGCGAGCCGATGGGTGCGTTCGATCAATTTCAGATTTGAGGCGGGCTGCGTTCGTTCGCGATCCAGCCATAGGTTGTCTTCCAATCCAATGCGAACCGCCGGAGCCCAAGCCACACCAAGGGCGGCGACTGGCAACTGGGCGGCACCCAGTCCGGCCACTCCCCAGATTACCTCTGGCGGCAGCCGGCTGACCAATGTGGCAATCTCCAAGAGGTTGGCTTGCGCGGTGGCGATGTTTCCGAAAAGCAAGTTGGCGTAGAACGGTGGCCGCAGGAGCCCTCGCTCGCTTAGATAGCGAATGACATTTACCATGCCCATGTCAAACACCTCCAACTCTGGAACGATGCCACGATCCAGCATGCGTTGGGCGAGCTCACGCACATGTTCCGGTGAATTAATGCTTGGCTCGCGAGAAAAGTTCAGCGAGGACAACGTCAACGATGCCATATCTGGCCTCAAGTCCCCCCGCAAATTTAGAACCTCGGTGCGTTCCTCAATAGTCTTGGCCTGTCTGCCGGAGCAGGAGACACAAATTATCAGGTCGGGCAACCGCTCGCGGATGGCAGCGATAATGCGGGCGTAAATCTCGCTGCTGTTGGTCGGCCGGCCGTTTTCATCCCGGGCATGCAAGTGAACGATGGTGATGCCTAACTCCGCCGCCGCCAAAACATCTTTCACAATCTCATCCGGCTGGAGCGGGACGTGTGCCGACATCGCCCGGGTCGGCACGATGCCGGTCGGTACGAAATTGATAATTAGCCGTGAACTGGCCGGCCCTTCTATTGCTTCATAATTGGTCGACATGTTAGGTGACCTCCTGATTGTCAAACCCGGCTATCCCTGTGCGCACGACTTTGGCGGGGATACCGAGGACGAGGCAGTTGGCGGGAATATTTTTTGTCACCACGGCGCCGGCACCCACAACTGAATTTTTTCCGATGGTTACTTCAGGGAGAACGGTTGCCCCTGCTCCAATCACCACGCCATCCCCGAGTGTGACAGAGCCCGCAACAACTGCGCCTGGCCCGATGGAAACAAACCGTCCGAACCGCGCGTGATGTCCGACGCTCGCACCCCGGTTCAAGAATACAAACTCACCCAATTGGCTGGCCGCACCTATGGTGCATCCCGCATTCACATACAAACCCTGGCCGTGCACCAGCGAGCGGGGTGCCGGTACAGTGGGATCAATAAGAGAAAACGCCATAGAAAACCCGATATCGGTTGCTTCCCGGACCACCTTCTGCCGGTTTCCTGGAGTAAAAAAGGGTGCCAGAAAAGGCAGGGCAATCATCTCTGCGGTGAGTCCGGCACGATCGATCAAAGGTGATTGATCCAGTAGTCGCACCTCTCCGGGATGATTCCTCACGGCGGCGGCAACGGATAGGCCAGCGCGTGCCAGACTTTCCTCAAAATCAACAACGATAGGAGATCCAACCCCGTAGATGACAATTAATCGCATTTAATTATAACAATATATGATCTTTACACTCGTAATCTTAAACATTGAACGAACTTTCCTCCCAGTCTCAATATGATCAATCAAGCCATGATCTGGTGTTTTATGCAACTGTGGATGCAAGTCCTTTAAGTCATGGGGACAACACAGCAAATCGGATTGAATGTCCGCTACGGTCACTAATTCGGAGTGGTATGACCTGCATACACGAGTGGCGGATGGAAGCGCTCCAATCCCGTCTTCTTTGTGCGATCGTCTGTAGTCTTGCATCCAGGATTCGGTGCGGTTGGCGCAGGTTTTTGTTCAGCAGACATGGAATCATGTTTAGTTACAGTGATGCGAAGAGTACAGAGAAAACTTGTTTCTCATTGCACATGATATCGCGGTGGCATAGTTTTCCAGGGACGGGTTTACTTCAGATTGTTGACGATATTGCTCTGCGTGTCGGAAGCTTTTTTTAACAGGTTCGAGAGGGTGGCCTCCAATTTCGAGAGCCGGTCCATGGCCATCTGTAAACGGAGCGATTCGGTTTCGCCCAGTTCGCTTTTCGAATCCAGCTTGGCCTTGGTGCTATCCACAGCCTGATCGACTGACTGCGATTTGACCAATCCCGGCCGCGCCTGAAGGTTCGTGGTCGCAGGACGCGTGTATTCCTGTCGGGCAGCGGCTTTGATTCCGGATTCTTCCCGCTTGAGCTTGCTTGCCGCCTCGCGCTGAGCGGCTTTCATTTCCGCCATGACGGCTTTCAAATCTTTTTCCGCATCCTGCGCGGTTTCCATCATGACGAGTAAAGTCAGGGTTTCAATATCTCCGCCGACAAGCGACTGTCCGGCAAAGTGGGTTTGAATATCGGCTTTGACGGCGGCTTCGTTCACGACGGAACTTCGGCTGACTTTTTTTGCTTCCTGCGAAATCCATTCGCGCACGGCGGGCTTGAGGGCGGGAATGAGGCGGGCCTGAACGATTTTCGCTTGTTGCGGAATCTGCGGTTCGGCGGCGCGGGCGAAACAGGCGGAAAGGAACGCCGCGAGTATCAGCATTGGCACGCCATGGATGAGGGTGTGGTGTTTTTTCATTTGGTCTCCTATTCAGCAGTGTCAGGAAATAGTAATCACAATGGCGGCGGGAAAGAAAGATTATGAATCCAGCATCGGGCGCCAGCGAAAACTAATGAGAGGTGTTCGGACTTGCCAAGCTTGGGGTCGTCTTTCAAATTGAACGAATTCTATGGAGATTCAAAACCGAATTGAAAACCGGCTGGCTTCTTTTTTGCCGCGCATTCCACTGGCCGTTTGGGTTTTGGCGCTGTTGGTGGGGATTCTTATCCCGCTCAAGATTCTAAGTCTGGGCTACATTCCTATTGATGATGTAAAGTGCCATGTGGCCAAGGCCATCTCGGGCAAGGCGTGGCCGGAAATTCTGGTCATGGATGAACGGTTTGCCGAGGACGAACACCCAGGCTGGCATAGCATGCTGGGTGCATTGCACCGGCATTTAAACTGCGATGCGGATACGCTGATTTTCTTCTCCATCGCCGTGCCGTTCGCTGTGTTCTGGTTGATCATGCTGTGTGGCAGCCGGCGCCCGGAGGCGGTGCTGTTGGCCCTGATGGCTGGCAGTTTGCTGTCGCCTCCATCCTTCACGCGATTATTGAACGGCCGTCCGCTCCTCGTGATGATGGTAGTGTATTTGGTGCTGGTGCAAATATGGATGCGGAAGGAAAAAACTCCGCCATGGAAGATCGGGTTGAGTATTTTGCTGATCGGTTTTTCCGTGTGGGTGCATGGGAGCTGGTATCTTTTCGGTTTCATGGTGGCCGGATTTGCGCTGGCCAATGAATGGCGTAAGGCGTGGATGCTGGGAGCATGCTGGCTGGCTGGCGTTTTAATGGGGGCCATCCTGACGGGACATCCCTTTGGTTATCTGCAGGAGACCACGGTGCACTTGTTCAACTGTTTCAGTGGGAACCTGTCCGACCGGATGCTGGTGACCGAATTGCGTGCCCAATACACGGATTTCTTTTTTGTCATCATTCTATTGGCGTTGTTGTGGCGATTGGCGCGGGGCGATTGGCAATCCCTGAAAGTGTGGACACCTTTGCTGGTGCTGGCGGTGCTCGGCTGGGTATTGGGCTTCAAGGTCTGGCGGTTCTGGAACGATTGGGGATTCCCGGCGGCAATGCTTTGGCTGGCCAGGGAGTTGGAAGAGGTGTTGGAATCGAATTGGGAATCGGAAAGCTGGAAGACGCTCGGACTGGCGGTGCTGGCGGCGGCTGGAGTGTATTTTTCCAGCACAGGAGATATTAATTCCCGCTGGAGTTCCAATCTCACAAATGAGTGCCTCACCTCCGAAACTCCCGGTATTGCCGGCTGGCTGCCGGACAAGGACGGGATTGTTTACCTTTCAGACATGCCGCTGTTTTTCAGCATGTTTTACAAAAATCCCAATGCTGACTGGCGCTATGCGCTGGGGTTTGAGCCGGGCATCATGACGCCGGAGAATTATGAGATTTACCGCAAGATTCAATGGAAAGGGTCGGCCAAATTCCTTGATTTATGGGCGGCCAAAATGCGCCCGGAAGACCGCATGATTCTTTTGCAGGACAGCCCGCCTCCGCTTCCGAGGTTGGAATGGCATTACGCCACCGACAGCACTTGGATTGGCCGGCTGGCACGCACAAACGCCGTTTCTAAAGCCAAGCCGTGAGGCGGGGACGTGACCACCTGAAAAATCACCTTCCTTGCTCCATCATTGGCAAGATGGACACAGGATTTCAGTGGCGATTCATCAAGGCTTCAATTTCATCCACCTCAATCGGAATGCCCGCCATCAAATCGGCTGGGCCGTTCTTGGTCACGACCACGGTGTTTTCGAGCCGCACGCCGAAGTTTTCTTCCTTGAGGTAAATCGCCGGCTCCACGGTCAACACCCAGCCCGGTTCAATTTGCGCGCCGGTGTTCATCACGTCGTGCACGTCCAGGCCGATGGAATGCGAGACGCCGTGCATGAAATACCTTTTCACGGCGGGCGTGTCCGGACTTTGCTTCTTGAGGTCGGACATTTTCAGCAAGCCGAGGTCAACGCATTCCTTGGCGGTGTGTTCCTCGCATTCCAGCCGCAGGTCTTTCATCGTCTTGCCCGGCCTGCATGCGGCGACCTGCGCGCGGAAAATCCGCAGCACGGCGTTGTAAACCTGTTTCTGACGGCGCATGAACTTGCCGCTCACGGGAATCGTGCGCGTCAGGTCGCTCATGTAATTGCCCAAGCCGGCGGCGACATCGAGCAGAAGCAAATCCCCTTTCTTGCAAACCTGATCGTTCTGGGTGTAATGCAAAATGTTGTTGTTCGCGCCGCTGGCGATGATGGGCGGATAGGCGAACGCGCCCTTGTGCCGGATGAATTCATGCGCAAACACGGCTTCGATTTCCGCCTCGTTCATGCCGGGCTTTACGAATTTCAGCACGCGCTTGAAACCTTTGCCGGTGAGGTCGGACGCCGCCTGGATGGCGTCAATTTCGTATTGCGATTTCACCACGCGCAGCTCGTGCATGAGGGGCGCAAGGCGATGGTATTTGTGCAGCGGAAATTTTTTCTGGCAGTCGCGGACGAAGCGCGAATCCCGCGTTTCCACCGTGACCTCGGCGCGCTGATGTTCGTTGCTGTTGAGATAGACATTTTCCAGCTCGCACATCAGCGAGCGGAACACGGGCGGAAATTCCGCGAGCCATTTGACGTTCTTGATGCCGGAAATCGCCGCCGCCTGCTCCTTCGTGAGCTTGTGGCCTTCCCAGATGGTGAGCTGTTCGTTGGGCTGGCGGATGAAGAGAATTTCGCGTTGGTTCGGGTCAAATGTCTCCGGCGCGAGCAGCAAAATCGTCTCCTCCTGATGCACGCCAGTGAGATAAAACAGGTCGGCATTCTGAAGGTGGCCCATCGCGCCGTCGGCGTTAGTAGGCATGATATCGTTGGCGTTCAGCACCGCCAGCGAGCGCGGCGGCAGTTTTTGGACGAGCCGCTCGCGGTTCAGCGTAAACAGCGCGGCGGGCAGCGGAACGGCTTTCATGTTGAACCACGAAATACACGAACCATGCGAAAAGAAACAGGAAGAAAAATGGGTCTCATTCGCAGCCTTTTCTTTCGGGTCATTTGTCGCAGCTAGCCGGTCAAGTGTTTTTACGAAGCCACAACAAGCCTCCGAAACCAAGCGTCAGCAGGCCGGTGACCGCCCACGCTCCTCCGTTCACATATTGCGGTGTCAGCCAGAGCGCCGTCGCGCCCGCCGCCGGGCCGAGGCAGTTGCCGACGCCGATGGCGGCTTCGTGGATGCCGCCGTGCTCGCTTTTTGTGTCGCTGGCATCCATCGAATAGAACAGCGACGAGTAATAAATCAAACCAATGGCTGCCCCAAAAACCACCTGCGCGGCCAGCACCGCCCACAGATTTGGCAAAATCAAAATCATGGTGAATGACGCGACGAGCAGAGCGAACGCCGTCGCCAGCCAGCGAAAACGATAGTGCCAGCCGTTCCAGCGCCATAACACGACAAAAGTTCCCAGCCGCACAAAACCCCAAAGCGAACACGCGAAGCCGGCGAACATGGGCGTTAGATGAAATTTCACTGCCACGCCCGGCAGCACGGCGATCAGGGTGTTGATGGCGATGTAAGCGAAGGGGTTTGCCAGCCACGCCATGCGCAGAAAATTCTGAACGCGGGCAGGTGAAGGTTGGCTGGCGGTCGGCGGAGGCGCGGAAGGGGTTTTATGGATTGGCAATTTTACTTTTTCGAGCCAGAACGTCAGCGCCAGTTGTAGCAGCACGATGCCGAGCGGCAGGTAATAAATACTTTGGTAGCCGAGTTTTTCGATGATGGCCCCGCCGGCAAAGAGCGCGACGGCATTGGTCCACGCCCAAGTGATGTTGTAAAGGCCGACGGCGCGCGGGATATCCTTGGAGGACTCGCCTTCGCTAATGAGCGCTTCCAGCACGGGCCAGGTGAAACACATGCCGAGCGAAACCACCGCCGCACCGGCAATCTGTCCGGCGGCGGTGCCGAGTTGCGAGGCGACAACATAGGCCACTGCCATGAGGCCAAAGCCGAGTTTGAGCGCGGCGAAGTTGCCGTGGCGCTGGCCAAATTTTCCGCCCTGCCACGCCGCGAAGGCATAGACGAGGCCCAGCAATGCGGCAACGGCGAGGTTGGCCTGGTTGGTGAAGCCGAATTTGTCGTGCAACAAAAAATAGAGGTAGGTGAAATACAGCACGGTGGCGAAGGAGTTAAGACCTTCGATCGTGTAACAGAGAAATTGGTTTTGGCGGCGGGTATTCACGGGTGGCTGGAAATTTCCTCGATGGCGGTGCGGCAATACCATTTCACCGCGTCCGTCATCGGTGGTGAAAGTTTTTCCAAATCTTCGCCGCTGCACCAGCGGATGTCGTGGTGTTCGGCGGTGGCGAGCTGAATCTTTCCGCCTTTTGGTTTTGCCCAGTAAATCAGGCCGATGTGCTCGTGCGTTTCGTTGATGCGATGGATGTCGAGAAAACGCGGGGCGATGAGCGCGCGCGTGCCGGGCGAAGTCGTGGGCGGACGTTCACCAAGCAGTTCCACATCGAGTCCGCTTTCCTCTTTTGCCTCGCGCAACGCGGCCTGCTCCGGGTCTTCGTCCAGTTCGATGTGGCCGCCAAGCGGCAGCCATTTGTCGAGCTTGCGATGGTGGATGAGCAGGATCTTGCCGTCGTGAACAATGAAAATCGCGACGGTGAAATCAATTTTTTCGTGGATATGCGCCATGAAATTATTACCACAAGGGCACAAAGTTCGAAAAAACCTCTGTGTTCTTTGCGCCTCTGTGGCCGACTACATCTATTTTAACGGGTTGGTCACCAACAAAAAAGCCCCGACTTTCGCCGGGGTGTGGAAATGATCTGGAGTATTACTTCATCCGGTCGAAAGTCTTCTGCAAAATCTGCCAGTCTTTCAGGCCGGTGAATTTGCTCTGGAAGCTCGCATTGATCTCGGCTTCCTTTGCGTTTTTGGTCGGCTTTTTGACCTGATAAAGCACGCCGAAGTTGCCGGGGAAATCCGCGCTGGCCAGCTTGTAGGCCGCCATTTCGTCGGTCACATCGTGATGCTTGGGCACTTCATTGAACGCGCCGCCCTTGCGGGGATTCGCGGAGTCAAACGCGCCTTCGTAAAATTCCACGCACTCGCTCAAGCAGTGGACGAAGCTGAAACCGTCGTGATCCATCGCGGCTTCCATCGTCGCGAGGACGTGATTCGGATTCGACGCCGTGGTGCGCGCTACGAACGAGGCGCCGACAGCGATGGCCTGTTTCGCGGGATTAATCGGATAATCCACTGCGCCCCAGATGTCCGTCTTGCTCTTGAAGCCGAGTGGCGATGTAGGCGAAGTCTGTTTCTTCGTTAGGCCGTAAACCTGGTTGTCCATGACGACGAGCGTCATCTTGATGTTTTTGCGCGCGGTGTGCGTGAAGTGGTTGCCGCCGATGGAAAAGGCATCACCATCGCCGCTGAAGGCAAAGACGTGCAGGTCGGGACGCGATAGCGAAACACCGCTGGCGAATGGCAGTGCGCGGCCGTGGATGAAGTGCGCGCCGTGGGCCTGCACAAAATAAGGAAACCGGCTGGAGCAGCCGATGCCGGAAATCGTGGTGATTTTCTCGTGCCACAGCTTGCGTTTTTCAATCAGCTTGAAATACAGCGCAAGCACGGAAAAGTCGCCGCAACCGGGGCACCACGTCGGGTGGTCGGCGGCGATTTCTTTTTTGGTGAGGCCCTTGCGTTCGCCGGTGGCGATTTCGGTCACGCTCACGGGAACAATCGGTTTTTCGGTCAAAATCTGGCTCATAGTTTTTGGCGGTTGAGATTATTTCTTCGCTTTGGCTTTCACGAGTTCGATGATTTCTTTGACCTTCCAAGTGAGGCCGTCGGTCTTGTTGATCCCTTGTATTTTCGCATCGCAATAGCGGGCGCGCAGCACGGCCCCAAGCTGACCGTAGCCGTAAAGGCCTTCATCGTTCATTTCCACGACGAGGACATGGTGGAAGCCGGAGAAAATATTTTCCAGCCCGTTCGGGAGCGGATTGACGTAGCGCAGGTGAATCGCGGAAACGCTCTCACCGGCGGCGCGGAAGCGGTCCACCGCCTCGCGGATCGGGCCTTCAGTGGAACCCCAGCCGACGAGCAGAACATTGCCTTCCGACGGGCCATGAATTGTCGGCAGCGGCAGCGTCGCGCCGAGCGCCTGTAATTTTTTCCGGCGCTTGGCATTCTGCAGCATGTGAACTTTCGGTGAGCCGCTCGGATGGCCGTATTCATCGTGTTCGAGCCCGGTGGCGATAGGGTATTTGCCGTCCAAAATGCGCGTGCCCGGCTTGACGTGCGGTGTGACGCCGTCTTTCGCGGCCAGATCATAAGGCTTGTGCGACGCGACCGGCGTGAAATCAGGCGTGATGTCCTGGCAAACTTTTTCCAAGTCCGGCTGGGAAAATGCCTCGATGCGCGTGGCGATGCCCTGGTCGGTCAGGAAAAACACCGGCGTATTATATTTGCGGGCAATGTTCACGGCCTCGATGGACATGTAGAAGCAGTCTTCCACGTTCGCCGGCGCAAGCACCACGCGCGGTGCGTCGCCGTGGCCGCCATTGATGGCGATATTCAGGTCGGACTGCTCGATTTGCGTCGGCAAACCGGTGGACGGTCCACCGCGCTGAACGTCGATGACGACCAGCGGCATTTCCGCCATGACCGCCCAGCCGATGGCTTCGGTCTTCAGCGCAATGCCCGGGCCGCTGGAACCGGTCACCGCGACGCGACCGGCAAAACTGGCACCAAGCGCCATCGAGACGGAGGCGATCTCATCTTCGCACTGGATGAACGTGCCGCCGTATTTCGGCAGTTCGCGGCGCATGATTTCCATGATGTCCGTCCATGGCGTGATCGGATACGCCGCACCAAACCGCACGCCGGCGGCGATAAGGCCGTAGGCGATGGCTTCGTTGCCGTTCATCACAACCTGCTGAACGCCTTGTTTCTGGCTTTCCGTGATCTGGAAAGTTTCGATAACGTTGCCGGGCGAATTTGAGTAGCCCGCGTGGAACGCCGCCAGTGCGTTGCTCAAGATACTCGGGTCTTTGCCCGTGAAGCGTTCGCCGAGAAGTTTTTCTAGCTTCGGCACATTCAGGTCAAACATTTTGGCGATGAGGCCGAGCGCATAAATGTTCTTGCCCTTGTCCTTGGCCGTGCCGCCAATGGCCTCGACTGTGAGCGATGAAATCGGAATGCCGACGTGGTGATAATCCGTTTCCCATTCCGGCTTGGGCACCACATGGTCGCTGTCGTAAAGCACGATGCCCTTTTTCTTGAGCGAATTGATGTGGCCCTCGTAGCTGTGCTGGTAAAAGCACAGCAACACATCCGCATCATCGCCGGAGGTCAGCACTTCGCCGCTGCCGATGCGCACTTGGAAGATGGACGGCCCGCCGGAGATGGTGGACGGGATGGTCATGAACGTCATGACTTCCTGTTCGCTGCGGCCCGCGAGGCGAGCGAGGAAACCGCCGATGGCCTGAATGCCGTCCTGCGAATTACCGGCGATACGGATCACTACTTCATTAATTTTCGATACTTTGGCTGCGCCACCCGACGACGACACACCTGCTATTGTATTACTCATGGAGCCTAGAACAAATAAGTTAACTAACACGCAAGGTGGATTGGCGGCTGAAATGAATATCAACCACACCGTTGCCCTGATACATTAAGTTACCATTGCCGACCGTGTCAAATTCTAATGATGTGTTTATGTTGTTCATGGAAAGGCATTTGCAAATGCGCTACAGAATGTAAAAGCTGCGGTTAAATTAATGGTTAGAATTAATAATTAAAGATCCAGCCAAAATCAGCCAGCTGGGATTCGCATGTGGCTGTATTTTTTTGATAGAGGATAATGGCAAAAGCGCATTGACGGTTTTAATTGGATTTTGAAAAGGTGTCCACCCTGCCTGGTTGCGCAGCCTTGGTAAGCAACACATTTCCAGAATGCGTAACGTCAAAATATAACTCTGGACAAATATCTGAAGTTTTTGTTTGCGCCTAAATTTAAAATTTAAAACGCGCCGAATTCGGATCGCGCCATCACTCCCAATTGTTTTTCCGTCTGTGGGGTCATGCTGGTGAATAGCATGGAGACATGGAAGCCGGAGTTTTTCCTGCCAGCGCAGCCGATGACGACGCCGTGGCAGGAAATTTGTTTTCCATCCAGCGGTGATTGCAGGGTAACGGTCATCTCCGACCATTCGGTGAAGGGCGTGGGGCTGCAAAATTCAATGCCGTTTCTATGGACGGACACTTTTTCTGCCGCCAGTTCCAGCGTTGCCTGCCGTCCAGTGATGCTTACAGAATTTTCCAAGGAGCCAAGACCTCTAATTTGTTTAGCACTCATAAGTAGGTAAACGTAGCACGGCAATGACTATCGTCAAATCGATAGTTTACCATTCAATAATGGCCGCTCCCCAAGTTAAACCGGCGCCAAAGGCGACAATCAAGATCAAGTCGCCTGGCAGTATTTTGCCCGAACGCACAGCCTCGTCCAGCGCGATGGCTACGGACGCAGCGGAGGTGTTGCCGTATTTATGCAGGTTGATAAACACTTGTTCCGGAGTTGCCTTAAGTCGTTCGCTGACGGCATCAATGATGCGGCGGTTTGCTTGATGCGGGATGACGCACTTGATTTTGGTGATGTCAATTTCGCAACGGCTCAACACTTCGTTGGCGGCGCTGCACATGGCTTGAACCGCGTTCTTGAAAGTTTCCTTGCCGTCCATGCGCAGGAAATGCAGCCCGTCCTGCACGGTCTGGGTCGAGGCCGGACAACGACTGCCACCACCGGGCATGGAAAGCAAATCCGCCTTGCCGCCATCCGCGCCCAGCGCTGTGGTGAGCAAACCATGGGAGTTTTTCCGGTTTTGCAATATTGCCGCGCCCGCGCCATCGCCGAATAGCACGCAAGTATTGCGATCAGTCCAGTTGGTGATGGAAGATAGTTTTTCCGCGCCGATGACCAGCACCGTTTCGTAGGTGTGTGCGGTGATAAAATTATGGCCGACTTCCAGTGCGTAAATAAAGCCGGAGCACGCCGCCTCGATGTCAAATGCCGGCACGCGCCGCGCGCCAATTTTCTGCTGCACGAGACAGGCCGTGTTAGGAAACGGCATGTCCGGCGTGATGCTGGCAACGATGATGAGGTCAATCTGTTCGGCGGTGACGCCGGCCATCTCCATCGCCCGGAGCGCGGCTTTGGAGGCAAGGTCGGAGGTGAATTCATTCTCAGCGGCGATGTGGCGTTCTTTGATGCCGGTGCGCGTTGTGATCCATTCGTCCGTGGTTTCGACCATTTTTTCGAGGTCGGTATTGGTCAAAATGCGCTCCGGCACATACGATCCGACGCCAGTAATGGAGCAGGTGCGACCGATAAAATTATGTTTGGCGCGCGGGTTTTTCATGCGTTCACAGGGAGGGAGGTTTCGGTGGCAAGAATTTTATTTGCCGCCGCGATGTCGCGGGCGATGGTTTTGTTAATCTGATGCTGCACCGCGTTAGCTGTCACGCGGATGACACTGGTCACGGCGCGTTCGCGTGCGGAGCCGTGGGCTTTGAAGACAAGCCCGTTAAAACCGAGCAGTGGTGCGCCTCCGTAAACCTCCGGATCCATGCGGCGGCGAATGGAATGAAACGCGCCCTTGGCCAGGTACGCGCCAAGCTTGCGCTGCGTGGTGTGCATCAGTTCACGCTTGAGCATCGAAAACATCGCAATGGCAAGGCTTTCCACGGTTTTCAGAACAATGTTGCCAACGAAACCGTCGCAGATGACGACGTCAACGTGATCTTTGAAGAGGTCGTGCCCTTCGACGTTGCCGATGAAATTCAGGTCCAGTTTTTTACACAGTTTGAAGGCATCAAGCGTCAGGTCGTTGCCTTTCGAATCCTCGGAGCCGATGCTCAAGATGCCGACGCGCGGATGTTTACGCTTGAGAATTTCACGGGAATAGACATTGCCCATCACGGCAAACTGAGCGAGGTGAAACGGTTTGCATTCCACGTTAGCGCCGGCGTCGAGCAGGACAAATTCGCTGTCGTGACGCGGAATCACCGTGGCGATGCAGCCGCGGTCCACGCCGGGAATGCGGCCGATCTTGAATGTTCCCGCAGCAAAAATGCCGCCCGTGTTGCCGAGAGAAATAAGCGCGTCGGCTTTGCCGGTGCTGACAAGTTCAGCCGCGCGACCGATGGAAGAATCCTTTTTCTTACGGAGTGCGACAATCGGTTTGTCCTCCATCTCCACCACCTCAGAGGCGTGAATGATGCGAACGCGATGATCCCGGAAGCCACGCGGCGGGAGGGCGGCATGAATATCCGCCTTGTTGCCGACGAGGTAGATGGTTTCGAGGTCTTTATTTTCCTCCAGGGCGCGTTTCACTCCAGCGATGACGACACCGCAACCGTGATCGCCGCCCATGACATCAACTGCAATACGCATGGTGATAAGTTTTTAGTTTTTAATTTTTAGTTTTAAGTCAAGAAACCAACCGGCGGCCAGCCTGACTTAAAATTCAAAACTTAAAATCAAAAACTCATCACGCGCCCGCCGTGACGGTGAGAACCTGGCGGCCTTTGTAAAATCCGCACGCGGGACAAACGCGGTGCGGAATATAAGGCGCATCGCATTGGGGACATTTGCCCAATTGCGGAAGCTTAAGCACGCTGTTGTAGGCCCGGCGCATACGCTGCCGGCTAGTTGATGGTTTTCTTTTTGGAACGCCCATAAATTTTATTTCAGTTTCAGTTTGTCGAGTTCAGACCAGATGGCCGGCTTGGTTGATTCCAAGGCTTCAGCTTCGCTGGCTTTGCTTTGTTTCTTCAATCCCGCGCATTCCGGTTTGCACAACGGATGTTGCGGAAAGTTGAGTAGAATATCTTCCCGCACGAATGGAGTCAAGTCCACGCAATCGTTGGCCACGGAGACTTTGTCCTCGCCTTCCAGCGGCAGGTGGGCCGCCCAACCGGTCAGTTTTATCTGGGACTGAAACTTTTTCAGGCACCGGCCACATTCACAATCCAGCGGCAAAACCAGCGAGCCTGTGGCCAAAACCGCATCGTGAAGCAATTCCACTGACAAATCGTATTTTAAAGGCTTTTCCGCACGCACCAAATCATCCGCCACGCCCAAATCCAGCTCGACCATGGGTAATTCGCCTTTGAGGTGAAGCCCTTGCTCGGCTAAATGACGTAAATTGACGGAGAGGAACATAATTTTAACTGCCAAAAAGTAGGAATATAATGATATTATTTTGCGCCTTTTTGTCTCTGGGGCTTCAATTTTTTAATCAGCGCCGATTGCACATTGGGCGGGACGAACGAACGGATATCGCCGCCGAGCCGGGCAATTTCCTTCACGATACGCGAACTCAAAAACGTGTAAGTATCCTTCGGCATCATGAAAATCGTTTCTATGTTTTCGTCCAGCTTCCGGTTCATCAGCGCGAGTTGAAACTCAAATTCAAAATCCGACACGGCACGAAGTCCGCGCACGATAGCCTTGGCCTTCCGCTCGGCGACATAATTCACCAGCAGTCCATCGAATGAATCGGTTTGGACATTCGGTAGGTGGGCGGTTGCTTTTTTTACCAGCGCCACGCGTTCCGCAAGGGTGAATAGTGGGTGTTTGCTGTCATTTTCCGCGATGGCGACTATCACCCGGTCAAATAGTTTTGCCGCCCGCTGCGCCACGTCCAGATGGCCGTTGGTCAACGGATCAAAGCTGCCGGGATAAATCGCGATGCGCATGGTCAGTTTTTATTTTGAGGTTCTAATTGGAGCTGGCTAACGCGCCAATGATTTAACTTAAAGCTAAAAATTGAAAATTAACAACTATTTCCACGGCACCTCGTAAATCCTCACGGCGTGGTGGATGCCTTTCACGGTCACCGGAAACAACTCGGTGCAGACTGAGGCTAACACCGGCGCGTGCCGTAGGAGTTGGTAATAGGTCGTGTCGCTGATGATGATGCGACCGCTGCCGGAAACACCCTCCAACCGGCTCGCCAGATTCACTTCCCGCCCGAAGACCGTGTAATTAAATCCATGATCTTCCGATCCCATCAATCCCACGGTGACCGCGCCCGTGTTGATGCCCGTGCCGAGCTGCAAAGCGATGTGCGGAGGACGGGGTGGCAAACCAGCGGCAATCCGCGCCTGGTTTTCCAATTCCCGCGCCGGATTCTGGGCCAGTCGCTGCTCGTTCAATTTCAACACGGCGCGTTGCGCTGCGATCGCCGCCTCGACGCCGGCTAGCGAGTGTTTTTCATTGGCCGTCGGCGCATTCCAGAACGCCATCACGCAATCGCCGATGTATTTGTCCAGCGTGCCGCCGTGCTTTTTCACCGCCTCAGCCACCGCGGCGAGGTAAAGATTCACCGTCTCCAGTGTTTCATGCGCCGATTCTGCGAAAAATGTTTCCGCCGTTGCCGAGTCCACCTCGTGGTTGCGGACAAACTCGGAAATCCGTTCCTGCGTTTCATCGGTGAGCGTGGTGAATCCGCGCACATCGGAAAAAAACACCGTCACCTCGCGGCGCGTGCCGCCGAGTGAAAGCTCGTCGGCAGCCAGCAGCTCGTTCACGACATTCGGTGAAACGAGTTTGGAAAAAACCGATTTCACACGCCGTTTGTCTTGTTCCTCGAAGAACACGCGGTGAATCAACAGTAGTCCGTGCTGCAACAGCATGGCGCCGCCGAGCGGATAAACCATCGGAAGCCATAAGTGAAAATGCATGAATGCCCATACCGCTGCGCCGCCATACGCCAGCAGCAGCAGCAGTACTGCCGTGCTGCCGACGACGGCATTCAGTCGCCAGGTCAAAAGCGCCGTCAGCGTGCCGAGCAAAATGATGATTGCGGTTTCCAGCGGCAGCGGCAGGCGCCGGATGAATTGACCGGTGATGACGGAGTTGGCGACGTTCCAATGTTTGCTGACGAGCAGCGTGTTGTTTTCCAATGGCGTGGCACCGCGGTCGGTCAAATCGTTGCCTTGCGCAGCGGAACCGATGATGACGAGCCGGTCGTGAAAATCGTTGGACAGATTGTTGGTTTCGCCGCGCAGCCGGAGCTTGTCCTGCTTGAGCAACTCCGCAACCGAGGTGCAGACAAGGGCCGGACTGCTCGCCGTCAACTGCCAGTTGATGTAAAAAAACCCTTTGGCATCCACCGGAATCGCGCGGATGATGCCGTTCGCACCGTGCAAAATAATTTTACCGTGCAGCAGATCTACCTCGGCACGGCTTAAATCCAGTTTCAGTTCCTGTGCGGCTAGCGCGATGCCCAAATCCCAGATGCGCTCAACCGGACGGTCGAACCGCTTCCAACCGCTCGGAATTTTTTCAACGAAATCATTCAGGTCAAAATTTCCGTTTCGGTCGAGCGTGATGGTAAAATTCGTTCCCGTTGGCAATGGCAGCACGATTTTATCCCGCGCAATAATTGCCTGGTCCAGATTCACGCCCCACTGGCGCATGGCGGATTTGAAAACCGGATGCCATTTGAGGCTGAAACTTTTAATGCGGCGCAGCACGCCGTCGGCATCCTTCTCGGTCGAAATGTCACCGAGAGCGAGGGAATTGGTGGCGAATAAATCTGGCGGCGTTACTTCGGCGGTGAAGGCGGAAATGACATTGCCGGCGGCTTTCATTTGGCGGGCGAAAAATGTGTCTGATTCCACGGTGTTGGTGCCGGTGCCGTCCGCTAGCATCACCGGCGCGTGGTCGGGACGCAATTCACCGAATAACACGTCAAAGGCAATGGCCTTGGCGCCTTGCGCGGAAAGCTCCTCCACAAGCCGGCCGTAAACGTGGCGCGGCCAGTAAAGCCCGTAAGGCCGTCCCAGCAAGCCGTGCCGGAGAGCGGCGATGCTGGCATCATCCATCGCAACGAAGGCGAGATTGGTGGCCACCGGCGCGGGGGAATTCTGGGCGGCACGGACGCGCAGGTCATAGGAAATGCGTTCGAGCCGTTCGGGGAAACCGGGATTCCAAAAGCGTAGGCTGATGACGAGCGCGAGAACGAGAACGGCCAAAACTACCGGCGCGCGTTTTAGCCGCTTGATTTTCACACCGTTGAATTAAACAAAAAACCAGCGCAACTCAAGGCTACGCTGGTTTGGGGAAGAAAAACCATCACCGTGGTCCGCCCCGGCCACCGCCATGCCCCGGCCAGCCGTGAATGGGCGAAATGAAGCTTCGGGTGTGGTCGAAGTCGAAATCGACCACTTCGAAGTAAATCGTCCGTAAAGCGGTGAAAATATTGTTTAAAATCTGTCTAAGCTCAGCGGTTATGGCGACGGGGTTGCCGGTGGCCGGATCAAGCACTTGTCCCGAAGCGACTAGATAGATTTTATTACTGCCGTCCGGCTGGGTCAGGGACAGCACCAAACCTCCAGAGTGGCTATCATAAACGGCAACCACGCCAGCGGCGGTGATGCTGAACAGCGTTCCGCGCACACCGGCAATGCCGTTGGGAATCTTTACCGAATATTGGGATGCGCCGGTGAGTTTCTTCACGCTGGCGAAAATTTTGCCTTGTTTCAAATCCAGTTCGGTGTCGCTGACAGTGTCTGCGCCGGTGTCGGTGATCGTCAGTTTGTCAATTCCCAAAGTAGTGTTCGGGGTCAGGCGAATAACATTTTGCTCGGCGGAAGGTTTGTAAGAAACCAAGCCGCGAACCGGCGAGTCAGCAGAAAGCGAGACGTGTTCGGGCTGCCATTTGGCTTGGGGCATTTCGATGGCTTTGCCTAAAACCACATCAGCGACTCCGGTTTCTCCGGTGCGAATCTGCGAGCCGGGTGGAAGATATTTGCCAGCCACCAGCGGAAGCCAATTGCCATCGCCGAGCGAATAACTGACCAGTCCTTCAACACGGACAACCGTGCCCCATCCCTGCTGAATGCCGGTCCCGGCGGTAGCTGTTAAAACCACGCCGAAAACCACACCGCACAACATAATGGCCAGCGTTTTTCGAAAACTTTTCATAGGTAACCAGGTTTTTTTGACTGTTATAAACATAACCGCAGGGTGTTAGTATTGTCAACCGTCATTTCTATTTTAACCAGGGCGGAAGCATCGGACGGCCCGAGGCTTTTTCCTTCAGTTTCGTTTCGCAAATCAGGAGATAATTCAATGCTGTATTGTTTCCGCTCCTAAGTTTGATTGATCGCTCGAACCATTGCCTGGCGGCGGCGTAATCGCCGATCTGAACGTAATGCCAGCCGATGTTGGCCACCATGTAATAGCTGTTGGGATCGCGTTCCTCGGCCTGACTGAACCAATTTTCAGCCTCCGTTGGCCGGCCCAGCCAATCGAGACACATGCCCGTGCGTAAAAAACTGTAGCCGTCATGCCGGTTTGCCTGGAGGGCAAGTGCATACCAATCAATCGCCTGTTGAGCAAGTTTGGCGTAATTGGCATCGCCGTCCAGACTCTGGGTGCGGAAACATTCACCGGCGTCGTAGGCGGTTTTGAAATTTTTTGGTTCGGAAGCGAAAGCCTTTGCCAGTCCTGCTGCGCGTTCCGGTGAAAAATTCGGCAGCCGTTCCGACCGAGTCAACCAAAGCGTTTCCGGCCATCTCCGGCATTCCTGCAGGGTAAAATATAACGCCACCGATCCTAGAACGACCGTTAATGCCAGCCGTGTGGCCGTTTTGGGGCGATGCCAGTGATGTTCCGTTGCAAACCGCAGGTTGCTGGTCACCAACCCTAGCAGCGTCACGCCGATCAAGGCATTGGCCGGTATGTGCAAATTGAAATCCATCGTGGAATGAATTGCCAGGGCGCACAGCCCCCCCGCCGCACCGAGAAAAAACGCGAACCGGTTGCTCTGACCGCTGCCAAAATCATTCTCCTGCCGCCGGATGTGCGGCCAGGTTCTTATAAGTCCGAAAATAAAAATGCCGATGCCCGCAAAAACAATCGCGCCGCCGGCCGCACCCCAGTCGGCCAGCAAGTTCAAATAATCATTGTGGGCGCGGTCGGGGCGCATCTGGAGACTTTCCGGCCGGTATTCAGGAAACCGGTAATCATAATGTGCCGGACCAACGCCCAGCCAAAAATGGTCCCGCCACATCCGGCTCGCCGCGTTCCACATTTCCAGCCGCGATGTCGTGTCAATGACCCCCGACCCGATGTCGCCGGGTGTGGCGACGCGACGCATATAGCCGACCGTTTGAGATAGATAGTGCGAAATGAATATCCCACCGCCCGCCAACATCGCTGCCAATAACAACACCGCCTTCAGCCGGTGATTGCGGTGTCCGGTCAAGATTCCCAGCACCAGCAAAATTCCCGCTGCTGCCGCCATCCAGCCCGCGCGCGAAAACGTTGCCGCCAGTCCCGCCGCCATCACCACCAGCGCATAGCCCAGCAATATCCGCGTCACGATGCCGACTTTTCCAACCAGCAGGAATGCCAGCGCCAGTGGCAATAGCAGGGCCAGGAAACCGGCAAGGTTGTTAGGGGAAATAAATGTGCCTGAGGCCCGGCCAGTGTAGGGTGAAACCATATTCCAGACCTGATTGGAATGGTGCATCAATTGCGCCGCCGCATAGCCCGCTACTAGTGTCGCCAGGGTGATGAGCGTAAAGCTGATCAGTTCCGCCTCGTCCTGGCCGCGAAGGTTGTTCACCACCGCGAGGAATAAAAAGCCGAACAGCAGGACCTGAATTAACTCCTGCCGCGCGACGTATTCGATGTCCGCCGTGAAATAACGCGCCACGGCGTAAATCATGAACGCCACGACCGCCCACGCCAGCGGCGGCCAGAGCAGCTTTGGTTTGCGATTTAACCAGAGTCGCACTGCCCATAGAACGAAAACGGCCACCGCCATTCCCTGGACAATGAGAAATGCCCACGCATCCACCGCGCCGAATGCCAGCGTGGCCAAGACCGGCATTGCCAGCACAAAAAACAAAATGCCGCGCCCACACCACCAGTCGAGATTTTTGCGGGTCAAAACCATTGTGAACGGTAAAAATGAACTGCTCCCGCCATTTTTGCAATCGCGCAGTTTTCAGGCCATGGCCCGCCGCCGTTAAACAAAAAAAGGCAGGAATCCGGTTTCGGATTCCTGCCTCGCTATTATTGCTTGGTTCAGTTGACCGCCACGTCAATTTGTTTCGGTTTGGCTTCCTCGGCCTTGGGCAATGTCACCGTGAGGATGCCGTCCTTGTAGGCGGCTTTCACCTTGTCGCCGGCCACGGCGGTCGGGAGCGTGAGCGCGCGGGAGAATTTCCCGTAGTAACGCTCCTGCCGATGCACTTCCGTGTCCCCGGTGATTTTTTCCTCTTTGCGTTCCCCGGAAACGACCAGCGCGCCGTCCTGAAGCGACACCACGATGTCCTCGCGCTTCATGCCGGGCACCTCCACGCGGACGGTGTAGCCGTCCTTGTCCTCATGGACATCCAGTGCTGGAGCCCACGCCTGCAACGGCATTTCCAACAGCCGGTCCATTTCATCCTGCAAGCCCGTCAGCCGGCCGAACGTCGGCCACAGCAAGCTCGGGCGTTGATACGTTGTCAGTTTCATAATTTTATCCTTTCGTTAAATGTTTAATTACCTAACACCTTCCATTTATAGCTTGAGCAATGCCAACCGTGGCAACTGCGGAAAAACCAATGAAATCAAATGGTTTTGAAGATGGCGCGGCTGGCAGAACCGGCCAGGTGGAAAAATCTGGCACAGCTAATTGTGCCAACCGATGGCGCGCTCTGGCACGGCTGGCACACCGGAACATCCCAGGCTGATCAGCCCCAGACGGCAAAGCAAACTGGGGCTAAACCATTTTATTATCCGGTTCGGGACGGTATTCCAGGATGTCCCCCGGCTGGCAGCCGAGGTGTTTGCAAATGGCCTCCAGCGTGGAGAAGCGGATGGCCTTGGCCTTGCCGGTTTTGAGGATGGAAAGATTTTGCGGCGTGATGTCCACGGCGGCGGCCAGATCGTTCAGGCGCATTTTGCGCTGGGCGAGAACCACGTCGAGATTGACGATGATGGGCATGATTTACTTGGGGAAAACATTCAACAACCAACCTTCAACCTCGAACCTCCAAGGTTGACCGCGCCGCGCCTCATTGAGTGTTGGGCGTTGAATGTTGAATGTTTCATTTGAACAAAACAATTAAACCGTCAGTTCCTGTTCCTCCTGAATCTTCCGGCCCTCGTCCATGATCCAGGAGACGAAGATGATGAGCATCCCGATGAAAAAGGGCGTCGAACTCAACTGCACATCTCGGACCGTGCTCTGCAATTGACTGTCCAGCCCCCAATCGCCAATCAGATAATAGCCCAGCGAGCGGATGTGTTGGATATTTTTGGCCGAGAACAAAATGCCCCGCCGGTAAAGACCGAAAAGCGAGAACATCACCCAATAGCCAAATCCACACCATACCATTTTAACCAGCCAGCAGATCAGCACCTCAATCGGCATGTCAGCCGGCGAATTGTAGATATGATGCTGCGAAACGACGATGCGCACATAAGATTGCAAAATAAGCGGCCAGCCCATGAAGAATGCCAGCAGCGAATAAACGGCCAGCACAAAGCCGATGACCATCAATAATTGAAACCACCAACTGGCATTCTGAATCCGTTTGAGCCTTGCGGCGGAGTTTGCCGATGGGTCGGTCTGTGCTCGCCCTGACTGGCGGCCAAATCGGTTGTAACAGACCAATATGAATACAACTATGAGGATAAAGAAGAAGTCCATGCGCCCTTTCTAAATCCAGCCACCGCCATTGTCAATATATTTTTATTGATAAACGATAAACTATTGCCGTTTTACGCTTCAGATGGTCGCCGCTATCCCGCCGGAAGGCAAAAAAACGTGCTTTTGCCCTCCGCAATTTTGGCGGGCCATGAAAAATCGATTTTTTGCCACCCGCTGTGGCAGCGGATCACGAAAAAACGTTTTTTTGGTCGCCGCTATTTTGGCGGGTGGCAAAACGACGATTGGAAGCCGTCCGCCGTTTTTGCCGGTCGCGTCCGGTCCTCCGGCGGGCGTGGTCGCGCGGGGCGGACTTGCCCTTTTTTGCCAAAAAATAATGGCAATCAAGGTTTAGACATTTTTCCCAATCGGATGATGATAGCCATTGAAGCCAAAAATTAACCACGGGTAAAACTATGTTATACATGGATACCGGCCTCAAGATGGACAGCGGTTTGTTCATGGATGAACCGGACCTGCCCGTAATAATCAAACCCACGCATATGAGAGACCTGCATATCTGGCCCACCAATCCGTTCGACGACTCCAAAATCAGCATGGCGGAACTCCTCGCCTTCACCTCGGATCACCTCCAGCGGATGATCGCCAATCCGCTGCCCGTCCTCGCCGCGCGCATCACCGCCACGCAGACCGCCTTGAACGGCGTGAGCGACGCCTTCACCGATGACGAAAGCACGCTCGGCCTGCGCAAGGCGCGGAAACAGGCGAAGAAGGATTATCGCACCGCGCTCATTCCGCGCGTGGGCGCGATCGCCATCAAGGTGCAGGCGCAATTCGGCGAGGGCGCCGCCGAGTTCGTGGAATGTTTCCCGCACGGGCGCACCATTTTCAGTTCCTGCACGGATGACGAGGTGACGAATAATTTGGACATCCTCATCGCCGGGGTCACGGCGCACACGCCGCCGCTCGCCGCCCAGGTCGTCACGGATGCCACGGCGATCAAGACGGGCTGGATGGCGGTGTATTCGCCGAGTGAATCGGCCAGCGGCGCGAAGACGACGACCATCGCGGCGAAGAACACGGCGCGCGCGGCCTTGCAACTGGAATTGTTCAAGAACCTGCTGGCGCTGGCGCAGGCTTTTCCCCGGCAGCCGGAGCAGCTGGATTTATATATGCAGCAAAGCCTGCTGCAACCGCACACGCAATCCACCAGCACGCCCGCGTCGACCCCGACCCCGACGCCGTAGGGGCCGTGAGGGGTTTGAATTTTTTTGCCGCAGCACATAGACCGGAGAGGGCATCGTTTTCCAATGGGATTGGCGGCAAAAATGGAAACTTGGTCCCGTTGGAGCCTGAAACGCTGCGGGCGACAGTGTTAATGTCCTCCTCGCCCAACTAAACTCCGCCCGGCAAGGAGTCGCGCGCAGGACGCGAAGCGGGCGGAGAAGATTTTTCCCCTTCGCTTTCTTCGCGTCCTGCGCGCGACTTTTTTCTGCGGTGGCAAATTGAGGCGATCCGTTTTATCCTGCCGCACAATTATGACCGATCCGCGTTACACCAAACTGGCGAAGTTGCTCGTGAGTTATTCCACCGCGCTCAAAAAGGGCGATCGCATCCTGCTGGACATGGTGGACGTGCCGGATGAGTTCACCGTGGAAATGATCCGCGCCGTGCGCGCGGCGGGGGCCACGCCGTTTGTCGAGACGCGGCATACGCGCGTCGGGCGGGAACAACTGCTTGGCATCACCGAGGCGCAGGCGGCGGATGTGCGGGATATCGAGATGTTCCGCATGAAAAAGATGCAAGCCTACGTCGCCGTGCGCGGCAGCGTCAATGCCACGGAGAACGCCGATGTGCCGGGCGGTTTGATGCAGATGTATTCCAAAGTCATCCGGCCGGTGCTGGATTATCGCGTGAACCGGACGCGCTGGGTCGTGTTGCGCTGGCCCACGCCGAGCATGGCGCAGGCGGCGGGCATGAGCACGGAGGCGTTTGAAAATTTATATTTCAATGTCTGCACGATGGATTATGCCCGGATGGCGAAAGCCATGATTCCCCTGGAGAAACTGATGAAGCGCACCGACCGGGTTCACATCAAGGGGCCGGGCACGGACCTGACCTTCAGCATCAAAGGCATCGGCGCGAAGAAATGCGAAGGCACCCGGAACATTCCTGATGGCGAAGTGTTTTCCTGCCCGACCAAAACCTCGGCCAACGGCGTCATTCAGTTCAACACGCCGACGCTTTATTCCGGCTCGAAGTTTGAAAATGTGCGGCTGGAATTGAAGAACGGCAAAGTGGTCAACGCCACGGCCAACAACACGAAACGGCTGAACGAGATTTTAGATACCGATGCCGGCGCGCGGTTTATTGGCGAATTTGCGATCGGTTTCAATCCCTATATCCAGAATCCGATGTGCGATATTTTGTTCGATGAAAAGATCGCCGGCTCGCTGCACTTCACGCCGGGTCAGGCTTACGAGGATTGCGGTAACGGTAACAAGAGTGCCATTCATTGGGACATGGTGCTGATCCAGCGCCCGGAATGGGGCGGCGGCGAAATCTGGTTCGACGGCCAGCTCATCCGCAAGGACGGTCAGTTTGTGCCGAAGGATTTGAAGTCACTGAATCCAGTGAATTTAAAATAAAAAACGGGCGACGTTATTAGCGCCGCCCGTTTCGAGAAAGATAAATCTCAAATCGTGTCTTTTAGGATTGTGAGAAATTGCTTCATCGCCGGCGAAAGCACCTTGTTCTTTTTGTAGATCGCGGCGAGCGGGCGGTAAAATTCACCGTCTTCAATTTCCACGGCCGCGAGGGTGTTTTTGGCGATTTCCTGCGTGACGGTGCCGATGGGGACAATCGAGATGCCGGCGTCAATTTCCACCGCGCGCTTCACGGTTTCGACGTTGTCGAATTCCATGACGTGTTTCACTTCCACGCCGTATTCACGCAGGATTTTGTCGAGTGCCTTGCGGGTCGGAATGTCGGGTTCAAACCCGATGACCTTCTGGCCGGTGAGCGCCTTGAGCTTGACGGATTTCTGCTTGGCAAACGGATGCTGCGGATGGCAGATGAAGACCAGCGGTTCCTTGCGCAGCGGGATGATTTCCAACTTGCTATCTTTTACCGGATAAGCGACGAGCCCCATGTCCACGACATTGCTCAGCACGTCTTCATAAACCTGGTTGGAGCGGCGATACTCGACGTGAACATTCACCGTCGGGTAGCTTTTCATGAACTTCTTGATATAGGGCGGCAAATCGTGCAGGCCGATGGAATAAATGGTCGCCACGCGAATCGTGCCGGAAATGATGTCTTTCAAATCCTGCAATTTGCTGTGCAGTGATTCATAAGTCTGGATGATTTGTTTGCTGTAATCATAGAGCACCTGACCCTCGCGGGTGAGGCGGAACTTCTTTTTGCTGCGCTCGATCAGCAGCGATTTGAAGGTTCGTTCCAGCGAACTGATTTGCTGGCTGACCGCCGACTGGGTGACAGAATTGATTTGTGCGGCCTTGGTGAAACTTTCCGTTTCAGCCAAATCGCAGAATACTTTTAAACTTTCGATTTGCATAAGCCAAGTTAAACAAAAACATCGGAATCAGTCAACCGTCGTTGTCGGTCGCAGCGCCGCCCTGACTTTGAGCAGCAGTTGGGTGCTGGTAAACGGCTTTTGCAGATACCCGCCGCGTATCTGTTTGTCCTCGGGCATCACATAGCCGCTGGTGCAAAGGATTGCCAGCGCCAGCTCCGTCTGACGGATTTTCTCGATCAATTCCCGTCCGCCCATTCCCGGCATTACTAGATCCGTAATGACCAAATCCACCTTTGTTCCCGGCTGCGCCAAAATTTGCAGTGCTTTCTGCCCGCTGCTCGCTGTTAAAACCTTATAGCCAAAGTCGGATAAAATCGTTTCGGCCATCGTCAATAAAAGGCTTTCATCATCCACGACTAGAATAGTGCCGGTGCCGCGCAAACTCTTATCTGCATCCAGCGACTCATGAACAAAGCCCCGTTCTGCCGGCAAATAAACCCGCGCGGAAGTGCCCTGGCCCGGCTGGCTGGAAATCGCCACGCCGCCACCGTGATTGGTGATGATGCCATAGACCAGCGCCAGTCCCAACCCGCGGTGTGGCGCTCGTTTGGTTGTGAAGAACGGCTCAAAAATCCTGGGCAAAATTTCCGCTTCAATCCCTCCGCCCTTGTCTGCAATTTCCACGCAGACATAATTGCCGGCCGCCAGCCGCACATTGCGGTCTTGGGTTGCTTCGGTCAGCTCCACGTTCCGCGTCTGCACGGAGATCTGTCCGGTGGTCCCCGGGGCAAACGCCTCTACGGCATTCTCCAAAACCTTCGTCAGTGCCTGTTGCACTTTGGCCTCGTCAAACCGTGCCATAAACAACGAGCGTTCCAACGTAAGCCGCCAGGTAAATCGCGGACCGTGTGCGTTCTGGAAAAATTCCACACAGCGGCTCGTCAGCAGGTTTAAATTTCCCGTCGGGGTGCGCCGCGTTTGCTTCTCCTGCCGGCTAAATACGGCCAGATCCCCGGCGATTTCCGCCGCGCGGGCTGCCGATTTTTCCACTTCCAACAAGGAATTGCGGCAGGGATGATCGGCCCCGATCTTCCCCAGCACCAGCGAAGTATGTGCCAGCACGCCCGTCAGGGCGTTGTTGAAATCCAGTGATACTGTCCGCGCGAGTTGCAGCACGCAATCCAGCTTCTGTTTCAGCGCCGCATCGCTCGCGGGCGCGGCTTTGACCTCTGGCGCACCGGGTGGCAATAGTTGCAGCAAATATTGTTTTTTTTCGTCACCGGAAAATGGGCAAACCATCGTTGAAAAAGCCTCGGCGCTGCCTGCCACTTGAAATTTTAGGATCGCCGGGGCTGACGAATTGGAGCGCGCCAAAAATTCCACCGGCGTGCCGGTGTTTTCAGAAGACCAGAGAGAAGCCAACGCCGCCGTGTCGTCGCTCAAGGCCGTGCCGAATATATTTTTGGCCACTTCGTTGGCTGACAAAATGACGCCATCGGCGTCCACCAGCAAGGCTGGCCACGTCGCGTTCTCCAGACCAAATACAACTTCAGAGTTCATGAACTACGGGTTTAAGAGGCTACGTTGATTTCAACAAATATCAAGACGCATAAACGGGGGAATTAACGATTGGCATTAATTTTTCAAGACAAATGCTGACGGCAAAAGTTTGCGCACGGTGAAAGCCTTGGCGCTTTTCAAATCATCGCTATCCGCCACGAAGACTCTTGCGTCGGGCGCATATTCCGCGAGCAATTGCCGGCACGCGCCGCAGGGCATGGGCCCGCCATCGCACCGCGCCACGATGGCAATTGCGGTGAAGTGTTTCTTTCCGTCGGTCAGCGCCTTGAACAGCGCGATCCGCTCTGCGCAGCAGGTCAAGCCATAGCTGGCGCTCTCCACGTTTGCTCCGCCGATGATTTCGCCAGCTTTCGTGAGCAGCGCCGCGCCAACCTTGAACTTGGAATACGGTGACACCGACCCCAGTCGCGCCTTCGCCGCCACCGCCACGAGTTTTTTATAATCAAATTTCATTCTTTAGTCAGAGCCGGCTCCCGTCGGCTGCTACATTTTTTGATAATGTTCCGCAAAATATTTCAGCAGCGCCGCTCCGGATTTTTTCACGCGTTCTGCTGTCTCCAAAACTTCCGCGTGCGACAAGTTTTTCTTGCTGATTCCTGCCGCCAGGTTCGTGATGCACGAAACCGCCGCCACGTTCAAGCCACACTGCCGCGCTACAATGGCCTCCGGCACTGTGCTCATTCCGACGGCGTCCGCACCGAGCTTGGCAAACGCGCGGATTTCCGCCGGCGTCTCATAACTCGGACCGCTCACTGCCAAATAGACACCTGATCGAAGCTTTTGTTTGGAATTTTTTCCAGCTTTTAACAAAAGTCCGCGTAACTTTTTGTCGTAGGTTTCCGTGAGGTCAACAAAACGCGGCAAACCTTCAATCGCCGGCCCGCGCAGCGGATTGGTGCCCATGAAATTGATGTGGTCAGCCAGCACCATGAAGTCGCCGGCGCGAAAATTATTGTTAATGCCGCCCGCGGCGTTCGTCAGCAGGAGATCCATGATGCCAAATGCTGCGAGCGTCCGTATCGCGAACGTCACGCGCTTCATCGGGTGGCCTTCGTAAAAATGGGCGCGGCCGCTCAAGACCAGCACCGGCGTCCCGCCCAGATGGCCGAAATACAATTCACCCGCATGCCCGCTCACGGTTGGCTTGGGAAAACCGGGGATTTGGGCGTAGGGAATTTTCTTCGCCACGCGCAGTTCGGCCAGGACGTGATGAAATCCGCTGCCGAGCACGATGGCGAGCTTAGGGCGCAGCTGGGATTTTTTTCGGAGCCAATTTGCCGCAGCTTGTGGTTTGACTGGATTCATCTTTCGCCAGTTTAATCCTTATCCACCGCCAGCCAAGCTCCAACCGCGCATCATGGAGATATAGCAGCAGTTTCGTAAATCATTTCATCTAAAAAAGTCGCATTTATTGACAATAAAATCTTCTTCAAGTAAGGTCGTCGCGGTAGTGAAATCTAAAGCTGACCATGAACTTCACGGAAACGGGAAATTTCCAAACGAACCGCTGGCGGGTTATTTTTGACGCGCTGCCATTGCCTGCTTTCATTGTGGATGAGGATGTGCGGATCATGGATTTCAACCCCGCTGCCGAGAAATTGCTGGGTCTTGCGCCCAAGTCCGCGCTGCGCCGCCGGAGCGGAGAGGTTTTTCATTGTGTCCAAGCCGGGAAAGCTGGTTGCGGCAAATCCAAGCCGTGCAAGAACTGCGCCATCCGCAACAGCGTTGCTGATGCGATCAAGGGTCTGAACACGCGGCGGAAATTTTGCCAGCCCGAACTGCGCGACAGCCGGGGCGTGGTGCCCGTCAGCCTGTTTGTCACCGCGAGCCTGTTGCCGGAAACCAGTCCGCCGCAAGCGCTGCTCGTGCTTGAAGATGTGGCGGAAACCGTGCGGATTTACAATAGTCACCGTAGCGCGTAAAACGCTGGTAATTTTTCTACTGTTTCTTCACCAGCGATTGCACGTGCCTCTCAATGCGCATCGCCGCCTCGATCAGCTGCTCGTAGCTCGTCGCGAAGCAGGCGCGGCAGAAGCCTTTGCCGTTCTCGCCGAAGGCTGAACCGGGAACGATGGCAACTTTCTCCGCCTGCAACAGGCCAATAGCGAAATCTTTTTCGTTCTTGCCGGTCTTGCTGATGTCGGGGAACGCGTAGAACGAGCCGCGCGGCAGATGGCATTTTAATCCGATTTCATTGAACCGGCGCACGATGAAATCGCGGCGGCGATGATACTGGTCGCGCATCTTTTTCATCGCGTCCTCGCCGCGCACGAGCGCCTCGATGGCCGCTTCCTGCGCGATGATGGACGCGCAGAGCATCGAGTATTGATGCACCTTCATCATCGCCTCGATGAGCGTCGCCGGTCCGCAGGCGTAGCCGATGCGCCAGCCGGTCATGGAAAACGCCTTGGAAAATCCGTGCAGGAAAATCGTCCGCTCCTTCATGCCGGGCAGACTCGCAATACTTGTGTGTGCGCCCTCGAACGTCAGCTCGGAATAAATTTCGTCGCTCAACACAATGAGATCTTTTTCCACCGCGAACTTCGCGATGGCTTCAATCTGCGCGCGGTCGCATGTGCCGCCGGTGGGATTGCACGGCAGGTTGAGCATCAAAATTTTGCAGCCCGGCGACCACGCGGCGCGGAGCGCGTCCACGGTGAGCGCGAAGCCGTCCTTCGCAAACGTCGGCACGGGCACGGGCAGGCCGTGCGCGAGCGTGATGCTCGGCGAATAGCTGACGTAGCACGGCTGGTGATACATCACCTTGTCGCCGGGATTGATGAGCGCGCGGCAGGCAAGGTCGAGGCCTTCGCTGACGCCAACGGTGATGATGACTTCGTTTTCCGGCGCGTAGCTGACGTTGAAATTCTGCTCGACGTATTTGTTGATGGCGCGGCGCAATTCGATCAGGCCGAGGTTGGACGTGTAATGTGTCTTGCCCTTTTCGAGCGCGTAGATGCCGGCCTCGCGGATGTGCCAGGGCGTGTCGAAATCCGGTTCGCCCACGCCGAGCGAGATGGCGTCCTTCATCTTGGCGACGATGTCGAAGAAATCGCGGATGCCCGACTTGGGCAGGTTGACGACGTGCTTGGCGATGTAACGTGACTGGTCCATGGATCAAAAATGTTTTCCCGCAGATTTCGCAGGCGGATGCAGATTCTGTTCTGCGAAAACCCGCTCAATCTGCGGGCAGAAATCAAGGTGCTACTTTGAGCCTTTCGGTTTCCTCGGGTTTGCCGCCGAGCAGGAAGCCGTGTTCCTTGTAGGAGCGCAGCATGAAATGCGTGGCCGTGGAGAGCACACCCTCGATGGTGGAGAGCTTTTCTGAGACGAACGCCGCGACCTTTTGCAGGCTCGCGCCGTTGACGAACACCAGCAGGTCGTAGCCGCCGGACATGAGGTAGCAGGATTCCACCTCGTCGAACTTGCTGATCCGCTCGGCCAGGCGGTTGAAGCCGCCGCCGCGCTCGGGCGTGATGCGCACTTCGATGACGGCGCGGACGACGCCGATGTCCTCTTCGGCGAGGTTCAATACCGGGCGGAGGCCTAGCAGCACGCCGTCTTTTTTCAGCGTGTCGAGCTGGCGGTTGACTTCGGCTTCGGACAGGTTGAGCACCTGCGCCATCTGCGCGGTGTTCAGGCTGCCGCCTTCGAGCAAAAGTTTGATAATCGGCTTCATCAGGGTGTCAGTTTCGCAGAAATCTGCCGTAAATCCACACCAAAACTCGACACCTCGTCGCTGGGGCTTTGCCGTTGCGGGCGAAGGTTTCGGGTGTATCTGTGGTTTGATTCTGTCTGCTTAACTTGATAATCTTCCGGCGTGATTTACGACGCATCACTCGACGAATTACTGCAAAAGGTCTGGGATGGCCAGCGCATTGACCGCGCCGAGGCCAAACGGCTTTACGCGTTGCCGCTGGAAGAGCTTGGCGCTCTCGCCGACCGCCGCCGCCAGCTCGCGAAGGCCAAGGCTTACCACGGCCGCGGCAACGAAATCGTCACCTACAACGTGGACCGGAATGTGAATTACACGAACGTTTGCAATGTCTATTGCAAGTTCTGCGCTTTTTATCGCACGGAGAAGGACGACGATTCCTACGTCATTACGCTGGCCGAGATGGATCAGAAGATTGAGGAGACGCTTGCGCTTGGCGGCACGCAGATTTTGCTACAGGGCGGCCATCATCCCAAACTGACCAAGCAGTGGTATCTGGATTTCCTTTCGCACATCAAGGCGAAGTTTCCGCAGGTGAACATCCACGGTTTCAGTCCCAGCGAGTTTGTGCATTTCCGCGATGTGTTCAACGAGTCGCTGGAGAAAATCATTTCTGATTTCAAAACTGCCGGACTCGGGTCGATTCCCGGCGGCGGGGGGGAAATCCTCGTGGACTCCGTGCGCCAGCGCGTCGCGCCGTTGAAAACGATGAGCAACGACTGGCTCGAAGTCATGGATATCGCTCACCGCCTCGGGCTTTATTCGTCGGCCACGATGATGTTCGGCCACGTCGAGACGATTGACGACCGCATTGAGCATCTTGATCGCTTGCGGCAGCAGCAGGACAAGTCGTTAAAGCGGAAAGCGGAAAGCGGGAATGCGGCCATGGGGCACTTCACCGCCTTCATCGGCTGGACGTTTCAGGCGGAGCACACGAAATTGAGGGCGCCGACGGTCGGGGCGCATGAATATTTGAAGACGCAGGCGCTGGGCCGGATTTTCCTCGATAACTTTGAGAACATCCAAAGTTCCTGGGTTACCCAAGGCTTGGAGATTGGCCAGATTGCGTTGAAATATGGCGCGAACGACCTCGGTAGCATCATGATCGAGGAAAATGTCGTCTCGCAGGCGGGCACCACCTTCCACATGACCGTGCCGGGAATGCACCGGCTCATCCAAGACCTGGGCTACGAGCCGCATCAGCGCGACAACTGGTATCAGTTAGTGAATTGAAATTCAGGCTAAGACTAAAGGATTTACTTGGCTGGTGCCAAAAATTTGGCAAAATCCCCCAATGACCAAAGTCATGCTTTTAGGTTTGGGCCGTTGGGGTGCAAACCATCTCCGTAATCTGAACAATCTGCCGATCGAGCTTTACGTTGCCGAAGTTGGCGACAAACAGCTCGAACCCGCGCGCAAAATCGGCATTCCGGCCGAGCGCCTCACGACGAACTATAAAGATTTCATCGGCAAGATCGACGGCGTGGTCGTCGTCACCCCGGCGCAATCGCATTTTCCGCTCTGCAAAGAATTTCTCGAAGCCGGCAAAGACGTGTTCGTGGAAAAACCGCTGACGCTGACGAATGAAGAATCTAGGGCGCTTGCGGAGATTGCTGACAAGCACAAGCGCATTCTACAGGTCGGACACATCCTGCGTTTTGACCCCGCGACGCTCTGGCTGCGTGACGCCGTGCAGAACGGCGAGTTTGGCAAGGTAAACATGATTCGCGGCCACTTCGGCGGCTTCAAGCGCCCCCGCAACGATAGCGGTGTGATGTTCGCCGACGGCATTCATTTTGCCGACCTGTTCAACTTCATCCTTGGCGCGCAACCCAAGACGGTGCAGGCCATTAATCATGATTTTATGGGCCGCGGGGTGGAGGACGTTTCACTGGTTTCGCTGGAATACGACACTCCGCACGGCAAGACCTGGGCCACGGTGGAGGCGGAGTATTTCATTCCCGGAAAATTCCGGGAAGTCATTGTCTGCGGCGACAAGTTGAGTGCCGTGTGCGATTACAACGTCGCGCAATACAAGATCAAGACCTATGCGAACATCCACGCGCCCGCTGGCGGCATGGATTTCAAAGCCACCGAAGGTGTCGTGACGCAGATTGAAATGCCGCCGGAAGAACCGTTGCTGGCGGAGTTGCGCGCGTTCATCGATTCGATCAAAACCCGCGCCACGCCGCGCGCCGACGCCTGGTCCGGTTATCACGCCGTCCGCGTGATGAACGCCGCGCTGGAATCGGTGAAGACCGGTAAAGCCGTTAACCTGTAATTTTTATGAGCAAAATCCCGTTATCGAAATGTTTCGTGAACGCCGAAGTCGAGGAAGCCGCTTTGCGCGCCATCCGCTCCGGCCAATACATCCTGGGCAAAGAATCCACTGCGTTTGAAGCGGAACTTGCCGCGCATACCGGCACCACGCAATGCGTCCTCGGCAGCTCGTGGACGATGATCGTTTATTGTTTGCACCAGTTGCAGGGCATCGGGCCGGGCGACGAAATCATTGTGCCCAGCCATACGGCGTTTCCGAGCATGGAGCCGCTGATTCATCTCGGCGCGAAGCCTGTGTTCGCTGACATTGATGACACCTTCGTCATGGATCTGGCGCACGTCGAATCGCTCATCACGCCGCGCACCGTCGGCATCATTGGCGTGCATCTCTACGGCCATCCGATCGACAACGACAAGCTGCTCGCCATCGCCAAGAAAAATAATCTCTGGGTTATCGAGGATTGTGCGCAGGCGCAGGGCGCGAAATACAAGGGCAAAACCGTCGGCAGCATGGGCGACTTCGGTGCGTTCAGCTTTTTCCCGTCAAAGAACCTCACCGTGCTCGGTGACGGCGGTTGCATCACGACGAACAAGGCTGATTACGCCGACCGCCTCCGCATGTTGCGCAACCACGGACGCCAGGGAAAATACGACCACGAATTTACCGGCTACAACGTGCGTTTCAACGAAATCAACGCCGCCATCGGCCGCGTGATGCTGAAGCACCTCGACAGCTTCAACGAGAACCGTCGCAAGATCGCCGCGCGTTACGGCGAACGTCTCAAAGGCATCGTGCAGACGCCCATCGCCAAAGATTGGGCCACGCCGGTGTATCACATGTATGTCACCCGCTGCGAACGCCGCGATGACCTGCAGAAATTTCTCAAGGAGAAAAACATCGAGACCGGCGTGCATTATCCCAAGCCGAACCACCTGCAGCCGGCGGTTGTCGGCCTGTTCCCCTATATTCCGAAACTGCCGAACACCGAGAAAGCGGTGAAGGAAATCCTGTCGCTGCCGATTCACGGCGAGATGGGTCTCGACGCAGCCGACAAAGTCTGTGACGCCATCGCGGAATTTTACGGAAAAAAGTAAGCGGCAGGCTGCCGCTGGCCAATTATCAAACCCTCGCTTGGAAACAAGTGAGGGTTTTTGTTTTGGCTGAGCCTGATGGCGCGGCTTGATTTATCATTTTTCTGCTCTACTTTGTTCGACTCATTATGGAACTGAACAATGAAGAGATTCGCCGGTATTCGCGGCATTTGATTCTGCCCGAAGTCGGTCTGGCCGGGCAGAAGAAAATCAAAGCCACGAGCGTTCTGTGCATCGGCGCGGGTGGCCTTGGCTCGCCCATCGCGATGTATCTCGCCGCCGCCGGCATCGGCAAGATCGGCATCGTGGATTTCGACACCGTGGATTATTCCAATCTGCAACGCCAGATTCTCCACACGGATGCCGACGTGGGTCGCTCCAAGGCTGAATCGGCCAGGGAAACCATTCGCGGCATCAATCCGCATTGTGAAGTTGTTATCCACAACACGCGCATCTCGTCCGAAAACGCGCTCGACCTCATCCGCCCTTACGACATCGTCGTGGATGGCACGGATAATTTTCCGACGCGCTATCTGACCAACGACGCCTGTGTGCTGCTGAAGAAGCCGAATGTCTACGGCTCCATCTTCCGTTTCGAGGGTCAGGCCAGCGTTTTCGCACCGCATCTCGGCGGGCCTTGCTATCGCTGTCTTTATCCCGAACCGCCGCCGCCGGGGATGGTTCCCAGTTGCGCGGAAGGCGGCGTGCTTGGCGTGTTGCCCGGCATCATCGGCTGCATTCAGGCCACGGAAATTCTCAAGCTCGCCATCGGCAAGGGCACGCCGCTCACCGGCCGGTTGCTGCTGTTCAATGCGCTGGATTTGAAATTTCGCGAATTGAAATTGCGTCGTGATCCGCAATGTCCGATTTGCGGTGACCATCCCACCATCAAGGAATTGATCGATTACGAAACGTTCTGCGGCATCGTTCCCGAACCGGAGAACGCCGGCAATCCCGACGAAGTGACCGTGCAAGATATGAAAAAGGCGCTCGATGATCCGGGCCTCAACATCAAGGTCGTGGACGTGCGCGAAGCTGACGAATACGAAATCGCGAAAGTCGCGGGTGTCCCGCTGCTGCCATTGAGCCAGTTGCCGGAGCGCTTTACGGAACTCGACCCGAATCAGCAATACTACCTGCATTGCAAAGCCGGCGTGCGCTCGATGAAGGCGTTGAATTTTCTGCGCCAGCAGGGTTTTAAATACGTCAAGAGCGTTAAAGGTGGCATCACCGCCTGGTCGGACGAAATTGACCGCAACGTGCCGCGTTATTGATTGCGATTAAACGAAAGTGAAACGCCGCGAATCAGTCAGACTCGCGGCGTTTTTGATTTATCCAGTTGGAGAAAATCCGGTTTTAGAATTTCACCTGTTCGAGATATTTCAAGCTCTGGGGGATTTGTTCGAGCGCCGTCGGCGATTCGTCTTCAATAAAATAGTATTTCACCCCGGCTTTTTTCGCCGCCTTCAACACCGCCGGCCAGTCCGTCTGTCCCGTGCCGACGACGACATCGTTTTTCGTATCGGTTTTGCCGGCCAATGATCCGGTTTCCACTCCGCGCTTTAAATCCTTGATATGCACCAGCGCCCAGCGACCCGCATATTTCTGCAACAACTTTGCCGGGTCTTGCCCGGGAAAAATTACCCAAGTCACGTCCATCTCGAAGGAGACAAATTCCGGCTTGGTTTCCTTCATCAGCAAGTCAAACAGCGTGCCATTGCCCAGCGGCTCAAATTCATAACCATGGTTGTGGTAATAAAGTTTGATGCCTTGCTTGGCGAGGATTTCCCCGGCGCGATTGAAAACCTTGGCGGCTTCCTGCGCGGCGGCTTCAGTGAACGCTCCCTTGTGGGTGATCCAAGCCGTGCCGATGTATTCGAGGCCGAGTTCTTTTGCCTCTTTCGCCACGCCTTCGGGGTCGTCGCGCAAACGATCGTAAGCAATATGGCCGGCAACCGCCTTCAATTCCCGAGCCTCCAGCATGGCCTTCAGTTCGCCGGCCGGCTTGCCGTAAAGACCGGCAAGTTCCACGCTGCGGAAACCCAGCGCGTGAACCTTGTCTAAGGCGGCGGGAACGTCTTTCTTGAATTCATCTCGCAAACTCCATAGCTGGAGGCCAAGCGGACCTTTGAAACTGGCGCCGGTGCCGGCAGCCTTGGGGGCATTGGCGGCCAAGGCGGAGGTGGTGATTATAGCAGCGAGTATTGCTGCCAGTGTGAGCCGTGGGGTGTTCATGCCGATATTAAAAATCAATCGCGACCAAAAGCGAAGCCTGATTTTAGCTATAGGAGATTTCAGCTCAAATTCACCGGGTCAATGTCCACCGCCAGCGTTACTTCATCCGGCAGCAGGAGGGTCGCCACGGCTTGCGCCAGCGACTGGCTCAATCGGCTCATCGCCCGTGTCCGTAGCATGATCTGGTAGCGGTAAAAGTTTTCCGCGCGCAGCAGCGGCGCCGGCGACGGGCCTGATATAATCAAATCAGTGAAATGATTGCGGTGATCCGCGCCCGCCGTTGCCGTTTTCAACTTCTCCAGTTCGCGTTTCAAATGCTCCGCCGAGAATTTCACCTTGTCCTCGTTCCGGCCTTTCATCGTGAGCATGGCCACGCGGCTGACCGGCGGGTATTTCAACTGTTCGCGAAACTCCATTTCCTGCTCGTAGAAGCCCACAAAATCGTGGCGGCGAGCGTATTGGATGGCGGGGTGAAACGGCGTGAACGCCTGCACAAAAACTTCTCCTTCAATATCACCACGACCGGCGCGACCGGCCACCTGCGTGAGCAGTTGGAAGGTGCGTTCGCCGGCGCGGAAATCCGGTTGATGCAGCGCCATGTCCGCGTAGATGATGCCGACCAGCGTGACGTTCGGGAAATGCAGCCCCTTCGCGATCATTTGCGTGCCGATGAGGATGTCAATTTTTCCATGGCGAAATTCGCCGAGCACGCGCCGATAATCATCCTTTTTCTTCATTACATCGGCATCCATGCGTTTGATGCGTGCATGCGGAAACAATTTCCCCAAAATATCTTCAACCTTCTGTGTGCCCGTGCCGGAGAAACGAATGGCGGGATTCTGGCACTTCTCGTTCGGGCAGACATTGGGCACGCGCTCGTTGTGGCCGCAGATGTGGCAGGATAGTTTTTGCTCTGGACGATGGTAGGTGAGCGAAATGCTGCAATTCGGACATTCGCAAACATGGCCGCATTTCGGGCATTGCAGCGAAGTCGAATAGCCGCGCCGGTTAAGGAACAAAATCGTCTGCTCCTTCCGCTCCAGCCGTTGCATGATGGCTTCTTTGAGCTGCGGCGAAAAAATGGGTGGCCCTTTTTCCTTGTAAGCCGCCTGCCGCATGTCCACGACGCGAACGTGCGGCATTTTTTGGTCATCCACGCGTTCGGGCAGTTCGAGCAGGGTGAATTTCCCCTTCTTGCAGTTGTAATAACTTTCCATCGAAGGCGTGGCCGAACCGAGCACGACCACGGCCTTTTCCATTTGTCCGCGCATCACGGCTACGTCGCGGGCATGGTAGCGCGGCGATTCCTCCTGTTTATAAGTGGATTCGTGTTCCTCGTCCACGATGACCAGACCCAGTGGCTCAACCGGTGCAAAAATCGCCGAGCGTGCCCCGATGACAATCCGGGCGCGGCCCTGCCGGATCTTGTGCCATTCATCGTGCCGCTCGCCCGCGCTCAAATGGGAATGCAGCACCGCCACGAGCGTCTGTAATTTTCCCGAACTGAAACGTGCCTTGAAGCGTTCCACTGTCTGTGGCGTCAGTGAAATTTCCGGCACCAGCACAATCGCGCCTTTGCCTTGTTCCAGCGTATGTGCGATAGCCTGCAGATAAATTTCCGTCTTGCCGGAACCGGTGACACCGTGGAGGAGGAACGTCGAGGATGGAGGCGGGAGGGTGGAAGATGGTTTTGCCGGGCCATCCTTTACCTTCAATCCTCCATCTTCGTGCCTGGCCATTGCCGCCTTGATTTTCTCCAACGCGATCAGTTGTGCTGGATTCAGCATGATCGGCTGCGAAGCCAGTATGGTTTCATTCGCGTAAGGATCGCGCTCGGAAACTTCATTCGTGATCGAAACCAAACCGCGATCTTCCAGCTTGCGAATGGTTGCAGCGGTTGTTTCCGCGAGTTCAACCAATTCGGATAATAAAATTTGCCGCCGCTCCTCAATCAGGTTCCAGACCGCCTGTTGTCGCTTGGGTAATTTGGGGAATTCGCCGATGACCGGCAGCACGCGGACGAACAATCGCTCACGCCAGCTGGCATCTTCCTTGCGTACGGCTTCGGGTAGCACGCTCTTCAGCGCCGTTTCCGGTGCGCAGCAATAGTACTCGCCAATCCACCGCGCGAGTTTCAAAACTTTCGCCGTTACCAGCGTTTGGGCGCCGATGACCTTGATGATGGGCTTGAGATTAGCGTGCGCGGATTCCTCGGCCACTGCGGTGACAACCCCAAGAATTTTACGCGCCCCGAATGGGACCTGCACGCGGCTGCCGATATCCACCCGTCCCAGAAGTTCTGGCGGAATCGAATAATCAAATTCCTTGCGCAGTGCGATTTCGAGACTGACGTGGGCAATCATTTTTCAATCGCGCGTGATGGCTCGAAGTTCAGCTTCAAGTTGGCGGCGCAATTCCTCTCGCTCGGCATCGCTGGCGTTTGGCGGCACGCGGATCGCCTTGCCGACACAGACTTCGCAGCGGGCGAAGGGTAGGGGGATTTGAAATTTATCCCAGCTTTTCACGCAGATTTTCCAGTTCAGATTAAATGATACCGGCACGATGGGCAGGCCGGTTAACTGGGCGAGCGACGTGATGCCGTCTTGAATCTCGTAGCACGGGCCGCGCGGGCCGTCTGGCGTGATGGTGAGGTCGTAGCCGCGTTCCGACCAGGTCGTCATTTCCAACATCGCCTGCGCGCCGCGGCGGCTGCTGGAGCCGCGCACCGGCTGCACGCGGAACCATTGGAGGATGCGCGAAAGAAAAGCCCCGTCTTTGCTCGCGCTTACCAGCGCCGCCATGCCGGCGCCGGCATTGTGCGGCCGGCGATGGACATCCAGAACTTTGATGCACGACGCCAGCCGGTTGTGCCAGATGCAGAAAATCACCGGCGTCGGCGCGTTCGATGCCAGAAATTCCGAAGGATTCCGCAGCCGGCAATGCACGGTGGCCAGCAGCGCCCGCAGCGAAATAACAATCGCGAATGCCCCGAGGCGCTGATGCCATTTCGGTGCGTGCGGAATTACGATGCCGCTGCGGCGTTGAGGTATGTGCTTTGACATCGAGGTCAGCCTTTTTTCAGGCCCGCGCGGACGAGTTGCTCCACCGTCGCCGCGGCGCCGAGCATCGCCTGCGCGGCGCGGACGGTGTCGTGCGCCTCGCTTTGCTTGAAGCCCAGCGCCATGAGCGCCAGCGTGGCGTCGTTGGTTTTCTGGTCATCAGCTGAAAGCGAATGTTTGGCGCTGGCGGCTTCCAGGGCGCCCGCTGCGCCGATTTTGTCGCGCAATTCCACGACGATGCGCTCGGCGGTCTTTTTGCCGACGCCGGAAATTTGTGAAAGTGATTTTACATCGCTGTTCGCCACCGCGCCGCGAAAGGCCGTTGCGTTCATGCCGCTCAAAATGTTTAATGCGGTCTTGGGGCCGATGCCGCTGACGTTGTTGATGAGCAGCCGGAACAAATCGCGTTCCGTTGCCGTGGCAAAACCGTAAAGAATATGCGCGTCTTCGCGGACGATGAGTTGCGTGAGCAGCTTCACGTCCTGACCGGGCTGGGGTAGTTTGTCGAATGACGAGAGCGGAATCAGCACCTCGTAGCCGATGCCGTGGACTTCCACCACGACTTGCGTGGGCAGGGCTTCGATGAGTTTGCCTTGGAGAAAGGTGATCATATTTTCTTGGGCATGCTCAAGCTGAATCGGCTCTGTTCCTGCGCATGGACGAGCGCCAGCGCCAATGCGTCGGCCGCGTCGGGCGCGGGCAGTTCAGCGAGGTTCAGCATCCGCTGCACCATTTTGGCCACGGCGATTTTTTGTGCCGCGCCGTAGCCGACGATGGCTTGCTTTACTTTGCGGGTCGCGATTTCATAAATATCCAGCCCGGCTTCCGCAATCGTAGCCATCGCCGCGCCGCGGGCTTCGCCCATGATGATGGCGGTTTTAAGATTTTGCGCGAAGAACAACCCTTCCACCACGCAGACCGTCGGTTGATATTTTTCTAAAATGCCGCGGAGCGTCTGTGAGATTTGGGCGAGACAACGTGAGCGTTCCCAGTCTTTCGGGTTGGAAATGGTGCCTTGCGCCAAAGCGACCGGTTGTGTGCCGCCAGTGCGGATGACCCCAAAACCGGTGCCCCGTAAAGATGGGTCAACACCGAGTATGATTTGCGCGGTGCGGGTGGTCTGGAGGGTGATGGGCGGCAACGGCAGCGTCGTAGAGCGCGTTTTTTTGCCGCTCATGCGTTGTTGCATCTGCTCGAATTGTTGCCGGGAAATACCCACGTCAAGAGGTTGCCAGCGGCGGTGCAGCGGCAAAAGGAAAAACGCCGCACGTTGCCATCGCGGCGTGAACCGGAGGAACTGCTCAACGACCTTGCTTGTCTCTATCGGAATACTGGGTGGCGCTCCGATTCTGATTTTGCGGTTGGCTTGGCGCGGCCGGCGGTGTGGATGGGGTGGCGCTCCGCGGAGTTGAAATCACCGGCGGTGATTGCGCTTGCGCCGGCCGGTTCTGCTGCCAGTTGTTCGCCGGTGGTGTGGCGGGCGCAGAATTATGAGGCGGCGTGACCACTGGTGGAGTTTGGCTGCGCTGGTTGTATTCCGGCGGATGCACCGGGGTCACACTGGGTTGCGATGGCCGCGAATTGTAGCTGGCGGGTGGAGAGGCATTTTGATGCGTCTCCGCCGGGATGTTCACATTGCGGTTTGGAACGTCTCGATTTCCTGAACGAGTGTCCGGCGGCATGGTGGAAGGCGGACGCACGGGGGTGACACTGGGTTGGGACGGTCGTGGATTGTTAGCGGTTGGCGGAGCGACGTTTGGATGCGGGTCCGTCGGGGTGTTGATATTGCGGTTTGGAATATCGTGGTTGCCGGATTGCCCGCTGGTCGGGCCGGCAGGCGTCGGGCGCGGGTTGTTATTTTGGCTGTTGGGAATCGTGAGGCTGGGATTGTTGCGGGGCGGAGTGTTTCTGGGGGAAATATTCCAGTCGCGTTGATCTGTGGGCGGAGGGGTTCCGGGATGTTGGGTGGAATCGGCTCCGGTGCCGTGCCAGCCGTGACGTTCAGCATTGGGAATCTGGGCGAGCGGAACCGGCTGTAAGGGACGGTGGTTGCCGGCATTGATGCGATCCACGGGAATACCGCCATTAACAATTGTGCGGTTGTTGACGTTGTAATTATTGATGATGGTGGTTTGGTGAAAAAACTGGTTTACGCGATTTGGCTCGGCGCGATAATAACGCGGATGACGTTCCGAAAAGCGATCTGCGGAAACGAAGGTGAAACAATCGGCGCCCAGACCAAAGTCAAAGCCGGCCGTCACACCTGCGCCGCGATAGAAAAAACCCACGCCCGGGCGATACACGGCGAACGGCGGCAGCGGTGCCCATCCGCAATATTCATTGTGGGAACGCCACGTCACCCATGACGGTGCCCAGACTGTGTCTGGCCACCAGCACCAGCCGAAGCGGGCGTGCCGGAACCAGCGTCCATAGTGAAATGTCGCCCCCCAGGAATAATCGGAGTCCCAATACCAGCCGTAGTCGCTATAAACCCAGTGACCACGGTCGCAATACGGTTGCCAAACGGAATCATAAATCACCGTTGTGGGACGCCAGCAGCGCCCGTAGCCTTCAATCTCCACCCAGCTGCCGTAAGGGGAAAGAGTCTGGTAAAATTGATTGACGGTCACTTCCGCCGCTGGCTGCGCTATGACTGGGGCGGTCGCGCTGGCTGGCGGCGCACTGTTCGTGGGTGGCGCAGAAAGATTTTTGTCGTGATCCAACATCGCGTTGATGATGTCGGTGGGAACGCCGGCGTCATTAAGGTAAATGATTTTTTCGGCGTTCAAACCGAATGCCCCGGGCGTATTGGCGATGTAGTTTTTAATGATGTTCAGATCTACCCCGGCTTGGGTCAGCTTGACTACTTCCGCGAGCGGAGTGCCCGGCTGGTCAATAGTGGGCGGAGCAATTCCTTCGGCAGGGGATGGGTTCGATTGTCCCTGCACCGGTCTGACGTTGGTGACGGCGAGCGTCATGGCTAAAGCTAGTAGGAAAATCTTAGGGTGAAGAAGAGATTTCATAAAAGTTATGGTTGCAATTGAACAACAATAATATCAACAACGAATAGACCAGGAAGTTGCGGTGCTTGTTCAGTGGTGAATCACATCCCGCTCTGAATGAGCAGCTTAAAACAGTTTGAATTGGTGCTCCCACCCGGAATTGAACTGGGATCAACGGTTTAGGAAATAAAATACACTTTTCGTCTATGGTGGTCTACAGGGAACCAATGTTGCCATGGTTGAAAAGCCTTCATGCAGCTCATCGTCAATAGCCGTCAGCCAACGTCACGGCTTGAATGACGGGTTGACTATTCAAGGGTTACAAGTCGCACCCGACTGGACTGCACTTTACGCAATCTTTACGAGGCGTATTTTTCATTAGGCAAAATAACTACATGAACACTACCCCCAACCTCCCTAAATTAAGTGTCAACCTAGAAGAAACCTCCCAAATCACTGGCTTCAGCGAACGGTCGATCCGCAGATTTGCGCAAAGAGGATTATTGCATCCGACCAGAGTCAGCCGCCGCTTGATTTTCACTCTGACGGAAATTAAGCGCTTTTTGGATAGCTCAACAGCCAGCTAGGTTTCTGCCCTACATGATGTCATGATGTGCATGATATTTTGGCTGGTTGAAAATCAGCCCTAGCGAAAACGGCTTATTTGAATTTTAACTATTTGGCGTATTTGCAAATTTTCGCGCCAAGTGTTTTAACGTAATTTTTACCATTTGATCTTTGTGTCCCTTAACAACTAAAACTCCATTTTGGTTTTGCGCGTCTCGCCCCGTAACATCAGAAACTTTTTTCATAAATGAATCAAATTCATGGGTGCAATATGCGGTTTCTTCCAGCACAGAAAAAAAAGATTCCACTTTAGAGCAAGCCGCAGCCGAACAAACCCACCCGACACATTCTTCCAGGTCAAAATGCTTTTCTAATTCCTGTTCCAAACGCGCCACCTTTTGCTCATCAAAAAACAGTTCTTCCCCTCGTTTAGTAAAAAATAATTTATTCACTCTCGCCTTTAACCTTTCGGACTTTTCGCCAGTTAGTCTTTTAATTTGGTTCCGATTTATCCCAAGAAGCAGTAACGCAACTGGGCGGAGTTTTTCTTTTGAATAAGCACTTTTGCGCAAATCGGAAACAGGTATGGCTTTCGCCTTTAACCGGCGGCTAATTGTTGAGGGGTTCAATTTACTTTTTTTGGCCAGTTCACGAACGATAACGAGTTTTTGGTTGTTTTCCAAAAGCCGGTCAACCGTCTCTAGTTTCTTTTTGGCTTCTTTTCGAGTTGTCATTAGTTGGCTGTGGTGATTTTCAAAAGCAACAATGTGGGGAGTGTTTTATTAGCGCGCTTCCTTTTATTATCAATGGGTTACGGAAGATTTCGCAAGCGCGTTTTATTGGCCGGAGCACGAACTAGTAACTATTGCGTCATGAACGAACAAGATAAAACGCCAGTTCAGTTTGAAACGCCTTCTGTCCCATTGCGGACAGGCGCCACTTTGCCTCGCTTGTCTTTGACACGCGCAGAAGCGGCGAAATCTTTGGGCATTTCAACCGAAACTTTAGATCGGCTGGTTAAACGCGGCTTCATCAAGCCCTCGCGGGCATTGAGCAAGCCGTTGTTCCCACTGACTGAACTCGCGCGTTTTCTTCGGGCGACCATGACCAATTAATATGAGCAATCAAACATCTAGCAACACTGCGCCTTCAAACAATGAGGGCGAACCGCAATCCCGCTACGACGAACAGCAATATGAAAAGGACATCAAGTCTGGCCGCTTTGACAAGGAAGAGTTTTTTCGCGAAGAAGGCTCGACCAAACAATTGTCTGCCAGCCCTGACCCGGTTAAGACCGGGGATGCTGCCGAGTCGCAATCCAGCAAACCGTGGCAGGGTTGTGTTGACGCCATCACGCCTGAAGTGATTGAGCGTCTGGTCAAGTGGCAGGGCATCTCTGCTGACATGTGGCAGAAAATCAAGGGGTTGCAGATGATTGGCCTGTATGAAGGTCACATCGCGTTGCCCATCTTCAATGCCAATCAAGAAGTGATCGGTTGCGAGCATTGCCCATTGGATGTCAATGGGACACGGGTGATTAAGTGGTTTGGAGATGAGAAGAAGCTGACGCCTCTGACCATCAACCACCCGAAAAGCAAGTGCTACGTCTATGCCTTTGAATCGCCGTGGGACATGTTCGCCTGCGTGGATTTGATTGGCGACGATGAACTCACAAATGACGTGACCGGGTTTGTCACTACGCGCGGTGAATCGAGTGCTGGGCAAGTTGCACCGCTTTGCAACCGCGATACTACCGTGTATGCGTTCGTGGGGAATGGCGTCAGTGGGAAAAAGTGGCTCAACCGCATTGTTAAATCTGCTCGCTGCAAAGTTTGCAAGGTGCAAACGCCTGTCGAGTTCAATGACTTGAATGGCTGGAAGCAGTCGGGAGCCACAAAATTGGATATCTTCAATGCCACTTCAAAGGCCACCACCTTGTGCGAATTGCCGGGAGTTTCAGACTCGTCCGAAGATGACGACGAGGATGATTTCCCTGATGACCCCAACGAGATTGATCAGGACACGAAGCCCGGTAAATTTTCAACGAGTGGCCGGACTTTGGTTTCTCTGCCCACGGACAATCGTCTTTTGTCCGCTTTTGCCGAGGATCTTGGGCGGGCACTGTCTGCCTCCGACCTTTTCAATCGACAGGGCATTACGTTCACCCTTGACCAAACCAACAGGGGGCTGAAGGTGGTCGCCTCCGACGCATTCAGGACGTTGGTCGAGGATTGGGTGTGTTGCTATAAAATGGTCGAGTCCAAGGATTCTCCTCCTGTTCGCGTTTATCGAAGTATGAGCAACACCGATGCCGGTGCGGTTTTGGCTGCGCGTGGATTCCTGAATAGCATACCTCCTCTCAAGCGGTTGAATCACGTGCGCCTGCCGGTAAAGCGCAACAACGGACAGATTGAATTGCTGCCTGATGGCTATGATGCCGAGAGCCAAACCTACACGTTTGCCACGCCGGATATTGGAAATGTCGCCACCATGACGCTGGATGAGGCCAAAGCCGCCCTCAATGCGTTATTCGCGGAGTTCTGTTTTCCTCAAGATAATGGCCGCTCCCTTTCGGTCGCAATTGGAGCGATGATGACGATGTTCGCCTACGGTCTGTTGCCGCAAGGTTCCCTCCCGCCCTGTTTCATTATCAAAGCCAATGCCGAAGGCGCGGGGAAAACTTTGCTGGTCAAAACCATCATCAGTTCCGTGCTTGGGCGTTTCACGGCAGGTGTCAAACCTAACAACGACGAGGAGGTGCGCAAATTCCTTACCGCCGCAGTCATGGAGGGTCGCCTCTACGTCGTTTATGACAACGTGAAAGACAACCTGAATTCGCCCGCGTTGGAGGGTTTTTTGACTGCGCCAGAGTGGTCAGACCGCATCCTCGGATCGTCAAAAAACTTCTCTGCCGAAAAATTCACGGTGGTATTTATCACCGGCAACAACTGTGCGGTCTCACCGGACATGCGTCGTCGGTCGCTGGTCGTGGATTTGTTTATGAAGGAGGAGCGTGCCGAGGCACGCACATTCACCCACGAATTGGAGGCATACGTTAGAGCAAATCGAGCTAAAATCTATGCCGCACTTTGGACGCTGGTTCAGGCGTGGGACAACGCAGGTCGCCCTCTTGGCAGCATGTCCAATTCCAGCTTCCAAGAGTGGTCGCGGATCATCGGCAGCATCGTGGAGCACGCTGGTTATGTGTCGCCATTGACCCCATCGGAAACTTTGGATGATATGGATCGTGATGCGCACAACATGCGCTTGTTGGCGGCAGGGTTGCAGCCTGATGCCCAGCTTAAATCTTTCACCTTTTCCGAACTGATCGAACATGCCCGCAGTTCAGGTGCGTTTGAAGATTTGCTGGGGCTGGACGAGCCTATGCAGGGGAGCTACGAGCGCAAAATGCACACCATTATTTCGCGGGTGCTCAAGCGCTATAATGGGCGCACTGTTGGGTGCTATACATTCCATGCCGTGGGGGTTGGCCATTCGCGCCGTTACGAGTTTAGGCGCATGGATGTTGGGCGCGGAGGTATGCCTGCTGAATTGCTGGCTCAATAAAAACGGATAACAAAATGGGGTGCCTGCCATCAGGCACCCCATTCATTTTCCCCCCATGCCTTCTTTCATGCAGTGCATGCCCATCATGCGACCTTGGCTACATCATTGCATGATGGCATGATAAGCAAGCTATCTGTTCAGGTTGAAAATCACCTTGGCTCACTTGGGGATCACTAAAAACACGCCTTGGGAACTCTTTACACCAAACCTTTGGATAACCGTCCAAGAGAAAGATAATTTAAGTTTACTAATACATCATGCTGCTTTACTAATGTGTTCTGCTAAGATTATCATGCCAACGCCTATTCCTGACCCGGCGTGATAAAAAAACTACGCTCGCCAGAAACGTCACTTTTGTTTAAACTGCTGTGGTTGAGTTCTGAAAAACCAATCAACTAGTTTGTGAAATTTAATACGCCAGCATTTCTAAAACCATTTGAAATTATCCCACAAATTTGGTCGCTTTTTGGAATCTACCTTTTGATTGGGGTGGTTGTTGCCCAGTCGGGGATACTTTTCTCACTGCTCTTGTGCGTTAAACATAGTGAAGCAAATTTTACCGATCTTTTAATTAGCAACCTGACTGCGGGAAATTTTTACACTTTTTCTATTTCGTTGATTGCGTCAGCTATTGTTCCATTTTTAATCGAATATCTCTCGGCGAGCGACATTAAGTTCAAGCATTTTAAGATTTTAACGTCATTGGTGATGGTGGTTGCCCTCCTTTTTCCGATGACGTTTTTTTATTCAGATATTGTATCTCATACAGTTCCCCAGCCATGCTGCGGCGTCGTAAATAAAATTGATTGGCTCCAGCTCACCTTTTATATCGCTTCGATTTTCTTCTGCACCTACGCATTTTGCATCACCTACCTGCATCTTGATTATGATTCGTATGCCGAATTAGATAATGCTAATTTAATACGGCTAAAGAAATCTGTGGACGCGGCCCCAAACAAAGATAGTCGTAAAAATAATTTATGAAGATTGACCTGATAGAGGTAAATCAACCAATTGGGACGTTCTATATGGCGTGTCTGCCAGCACAGATCGTTGCCAACGTGTGCGACATCGCTGAGCGACGCTATAGTGCGGCCAAACTTTCTACTGGAGGGGGAGTCCAAAGAGTTTTGTCTCCAAAACGAGTAGCTGAGATATCGGCATATACTGAAGATCCAGATGCAACATTCCCAACGCCGATAATCATTGCCGTTTATCCTGACGCGAACCATAAACTTTCTGGTTCGAGCTTGGATTTTGATCATACCGCCAAGTTTGGCGAAATAATTGATGGCCAGCATCGAATTGAAGGCTTAAAGAAGTCCAAAAACATAGCCGATTTTCAACTGCCGGTTATTCTGATGTTTGATTTAGTTGAGGAGGAAAAGGCATACGTGTTTTCCATTATTAACAGCAAACAGACGCCGGTTTCTAAATCACTCATTTACGACCTTTTTTTCCTGTCGGAAACCAGAAGCCCGCAAAAAACCTGTCACGAGATTGCGCGGCTAATGAATTCAGATTCGGAAAGCCCATATTGCAAGCGCCTAAAAATGCTTGGACGCAAAGAGCATGAAGGAGCATCACTATCCCAAGGCAGCTTTGTAAAATATTTGCTCAAGTTAATCACCACCAAGCCGGATCAAGATTTGGTTGATCTAAAACTTAAAAAGAAAATCACTGACGATCCAGCATTACCACTTCGTTATTACTTCATCAACAATGAGGATAATGTCATTTACAAAATCTTGTTGAATCTGTTCGCGGCGGTAAAAGCTGTTTTTCCATATGAGTGGGAGCATCCAGACCAATTTATTTTATCCAAGACCACTGGTTATGGCGCCCTGATGAGGGCTCTCCCTGTTTTATTGGGCCAAGGGAATGAGGGGCATGACTTGAGCAGGATATTTTTCGAGCAAAAAATGATTGAATTTCGAAATCGACTCGAGGCTCAAAACCTTAAACTTAATTCAAATGACTTTCCTTCAAATGAGCAGCAGCAAGCAAGGCTTGCGGCAATTATTTTGGGTAAATAATTAAATTTAACCCATCACTGCTTTCCAAGCCAGCAGCACTATCCGGCGGTCTGGATACTCCCAAGTTCGGGTGCCTTTGTTGTCCAGATAATCCACCACATTTTTGCGCACGGTAATCGGTATGCGTTCCGCTTGTGTCAGCAGCGGAGCCAGCGTTTTGAAATCATCCAGAGACAAATCTTGAACCACCGCATTGGCGTTACATAAGAGTTCAATCGTGTTCAGCACCATACGCTCTGGCGAATGTTTTTTTGAACCCTCGGCATATTTCAGGAAATACTCCCTGACATCTGGTTGCAGCCGCCAGAACTGCACAAAGACCCGCTTGGCGGTGAACAACTCTGGCCGCAGTTGTGCCAGTTCGGCGTTGGATATGTTATGCAACCAGGCACACCAGAGCCGGGCTACTTCCTCATCCGTGGCAGCCTTTGCCGCCGCTTCACCCAGCCGGGTGAGCTTTATGCCCTCGGCGAAACCTAAATTTTTCATTTCGCTGCGCTGCTTGTTGGCCGTGCCACCCGTCTCTTGGCTGACCATCCGCCAATTCCGCAACAACTCTCTCGCCCGTCCGATATTCCGCACCGTGTTCCCAGCGTAATCAATGCACAGCAAACCAATGTCAGGTTGCAGTGTGGCAAACACATCTTCAAGCGTATCCAGATCTTCGGGGCTGATAGGCGGTGCCGGTGCCTTTGGCGGAATCACCAACTCGCGCCGTGTGCGCAGATAAGCGCGGGCGCGGGCCGCAGCCGCCGTTCGCCAGCGTGCTTCCATAAGCAAAAGGCTTTCCGGTGTAAACGCTTCACTTCGTTTCTTGAAAAGATCATCAAACCAATTCGTCAACGTGCCTAGTGCCGTGCTGTCCTCGCTCAACACCCCGGCCTCCACGCTGGTGGTAAAGGCTGAACTGCTCAAGTTCGCGCTCCCAAGCAGACATCGCGTCGCTTTACCGGCGCGGTCATGGGCCAGATAGACCTTCGGATGATAGGTGATATTTCCCGAAAAATTCCGCATCTGGATTCCACTGCTGATTGCCCGTTGCACTGCCGCCGGTTGGGTGATGCCCATTTGATCGGTGCACACCATCCGCATCTTGGAATGATTGAGTTGCTTGGTTTGGTGGTGGAACAACTCCCAGCCGCTCACCTGCAAATAACTCACCGCCACCGAAAGCGTTTCCGCGCCGTCTACCAGTTCGCTCAACGCCTCCTTAAAATTTGTGGTGCCATCGTGTTTGTTTAGGATGATTTTCATTCAGCAATGAAGAGGTATTCAATCACCTCGTTTTTGTTGTCTCCTACTTTATGCGCGTGGTTGCCGTGGTGGTAACGGTGCGCGGATTCATAAACAGTCACCTTCGACTTTTCACTTTTTAGCAGCTCTATCATCTCGGTTTTGCTGGGAATACAATTCGAGGAATACGAAATGGCCAGTGTTGATTTACGAAAATGGTGGAACAACTTTTGGAAAGCCGCCCGCGCCCGCGCCTTGGTTGAAAAATCCGTGTCATACGACCGGATTTTTTTCGTCGTTGTGTCCGTGAGCTTCAACCCGTTCCAGTAATGGCAATAGCCCTCCACAAAATGATAGCGGCGGGTATAGTCGCAATCTGAAAACGGGCTGATATACGGCGTGTCTATATAAACCAGATTGGCCAGATCAGGCGGCAGATCAAACACGTCGGTATTGTAAGCTTTATTTTGCTGGCCGTTTGAAAACACCGCACCATTGAGCGCCGTGACGGCAATGAGAAATTGCTCGCGCATGGACAGCTTCAAATCTTTCCGGCCATCCCAGCCCTTGATTCCCGTAAAGGTAAACATCCCGCGTGGCCGTTTTTTCATGCACGCACGGGAGGCGGCGGCGAGAGCGAGGGAAACTTTCAGCGGGGATTGTAGTTCTTGGACATTTGCCCAGAGATTGTCGAGAAACTCGCAATCCTGTTGGTTGAAAAACAAATTAACGTAGGTATCTCGGACAAATGTCGGGGCATTTGCATTGGGGCGAACCAATTTGCCGATATCGTCTTCTGTCAGCTTCGTTGAATTGTTCTCGATCGTGGCGCGAGCAGTGTGGAAACAAAAGTTCAGAAAGTCGTTGGCATAAACCCGAGCGCCAGTTTGCTTGATGGCATATCCGACACACCCGCTCCCTGAAAAAGCATCCAGAGCCGAACTGAATTTCAGGGTTGAAAGGTGTTTGAGAATAAACGGGAGCAAGCGTTGTTTGCTGCCCATGTATTTTGTTTCAGGGAATTCCGGCTCGGCTGAAGTTGTGAAAAATGTTTGTGGGTTGGTCGTTGCACCAGTGTTCGCAACAACCAATTCCGACACGTTCCCACGTCCGCCGGGCTTGCAATTTATGAATCTTGGCGCGGAGACCACGTGGATGGAAAAACCGGCGTAAAGTTCGCGAATGCGCGGATGCTCAGAGTTCGACAATACCACCTGGCAGCCCTTGGCATCCAACTCGCGGAACACGCGCGCCAACTCCACCTGGTCCGCCTCGCGAAACTGGTCTGCCGTGTAGCGCTTGAAATCCGCAAAAACCGAAACCGGCAGATACGGCGGGTCAAAATAAATGAAATCGCCCCGGCGCGCTTCCGCCAACGTCTGCCGGAAGTCTTGCGCCTCCAGCTGGGCATCCTGCAAGGCGGCTGACGCGGCCAGTAAATTATCCCGGTCGTAAAGGTTGGCATTTTTGTTCGACCCAACCGGCGTATTGAACTCGCCTTTGGCGTTCACCCGCCAAAGCCCATTGAAACACGTCTTGTTGAGGAAAATCGTGCGGGCGGCGCGAGCCAGATCATCCGTCAGATCATGCTGCTTGCGGATGCCATAGAAATAATCGCTGCCATCAGCCCGAAACGCCTTTGTGTGTTCATCCAGCAAACGCATCAAATCATCCGGGCGGTCACGCACCACGCGGTAGCAGTTGATCAGTTCCTTGTTGCTGTCACGCAGCAGCGGGCGGATGTCGGGAAAACGGTGCTTGAGGTGGAAAAACACCGCACCACCGCCGATGAATGGCTCGATGTAACGGTCAATTTCATGCGGAAAAAATTCCTCAAGCTGGCGCAGCAAGCTCGCCTTGCCACCCGCCCATTTCAGGAATGGCTGGGCTTCCAATCGTTTCGGCACCACAAATGGCATGGCAAGTTGCTCATCATGCAGCTTTCCATTGTTTTCGGGCTTGTGCAGGGACGGAACCGGAATATTTCGGTGGATTTTGTAACGGGTTTTAGGAACAGATTTCTGCACCGGCCTCTTTTTTGCGGCGGCTTTTGTTGCTGTGTTTTTTCGTCGGGCCAGTTCAGACATCAAAAAGAATCGTCTAAAAATTGGCGCACCCGTTCAAGAACCAAGTGCAGGTAGGATCAACACGTTAAATTAAATAAACCTACAATCAGCTCAGTGCACCCCCATCACCAAAGAAGTCTGCCAATGGAGCGTAAATTGATTCAAAACCATCCTCGTCGGCCTTCCACGTAAACTCCTGCAAATTCATCGTCACTTTTTGACAAATAGACAATGCCTTCAATGAGGCCAACGAGCAACCCGCCCAAGCACGGTGGCCACGACGCCTTTGTGACTGGGCCGCCCATCGTTATAGACAATCCGGCTGGCTTGCTTGATCTGGTCAATGGTGCCACGGAGTTTCATAATTGATGAAATATTGTGACTGTGCAAACTTCATTGCAAGATGGTAACTACGTTCTTGCCCTGCCATTCTCCAGAAATCCAAACAAAACTTCCATCGGCAGTATAAAAACATTTTTGTGCATCATTCCAAACCGGCTTAATTTCGCTCCCATTTTCGTCGCAAAGCTTTTGAATTCTAATTCGAGTTCCTATTGGAACATTCAGAATTTTGCCTTCCGCTTTGAAATTATCTTCCAGCGCATCTATCATATTTTTCAACCGATGCCCAAAATCTGCGGCAGCGGTTTCTGACGTGTTGGCAAGTTGGCTTGATGATTGAAGGCCAATCAGTTTTGGGAACTCTTGGGACTTACGAGCAAATGCTGTTTCGTCATTGAAGCTTGCAAAAACAACACTGTCTGCCTTGATTTTAAAGCTGCTTGGGACACGAGAACCCGATGTGAAAACGACAATTACCGACCCAATCAAAATAAATACAGCTACGATGCAGAGAGCAACAACGCAGCCAGATTTTATTTTAGACATTGTGGTTTAAGATAATTCGACGCAACTATTTTTAGTCTGCCCCGTAATTTCTTTGAGATCAATTTCTCTTGAGCCCAATTGCATCACCGTAAGGCATCCCTGATTTCTTCTCAAATTGTGTCGTAATTAAATCAAATTGATTCTGCATCCTTTTCAGTTTGTCGGAGGGCGTGTGTTTGGCACGCGCATCGGCAACATCTATTAACGATGCTGCATATTTCCGACCAGCCTCCCGCCGCTCATAGTCGTCTAGGTGTAAATCATTCATTTGCTTAAAATAAGTCTTTTGCTGATCCAATAAATCACCGCAATCAGCTAGTCTTTCTTTTTTGTCTAATTCAGGAATTGCCTTTCCCAGCAAATTAATCTCTTCCGCCATTTTTTTACCCTCCGAAGTCTCTAGAAATGCCAGAGCTTTATTGTGTTTAGCTTCAATCTGGGCATTCTTAATGGCTTGTATTTGCTGTTGTTTTTCTTGCTCGGCTAACTGCTCTTGACGTTTGGCCGCTTCAGCTTTTGCGCGTTCGTCTTCGACTGCCTTGGCGGTAGCAAGGTCGGCTTGGCGTTTAGCTTCGGTTGCTTGTTGCGCTGCCAGCTCAAACCCCTGTTTCTTTTTCAAGGCCGCAGACCGTAATTGTAATAATTCATCCTGATGATTGATCGTCCAGAGCAATGCTGCCGGCTCTGGCAGGACTAAATCCACTTGATCGAACTTACCCTGCAAAGAAAAACACAGAGGTTGGTCAGGCTTTGAGTCGTAAAATTCTGAAAATCCAACGCACTGGCCGAGCGCTCCACCATACTGTCCAGTGGCGGTTTTAAATGCAGCGCGATGCCTAGAATTTGCAATCGTCAAGTGGACGCTGCCATCATTACCCATGAGGCGAGCTAGCTCCTGACCGACTGCGTGTTGTTTATAGGCTTCCAGCAAGGCAACCAAGGCATTTCTTTCAGATTGGTTTGATAGATCAATTGTAACCGGCAATCCTGGAAGTTTGGAACGATCATTCAATTTATTATAGGCTATAGTTTTTTCGTCTGGATTTATACGAATGGTGACGGCCCTATTTTCATTGCCGTTATTTGGGGCTAATACGATTTCAAACAAGCCTCCGCTCGGCAGCAATTTTGAATCTGAAACTAACCATGGCTGTTCGCTTTGAGCTGACGCCGAGACCGCAACAATTAACGCAGTGATTAGTGATAAAGTCTTTTTCATATCTATTTGATGGCAAAGAGGCATTGCGAGCTTGAACTCAATGCCGGTTGAGGAGTTTAGCAGTTTGTTGTCCATACATTTTGCTTTTTATTTGCGTTGAGAGCGCTGTGGCTTCAAAGCTCCCAATCCATGCGGCGTTAAGCGTTAAACACATAAGAGTTATAGTCTATGTCTGTCAAAGCATTTTTCAGCCAGATTCTAAATTTGATGGACGTTTCGTATCGTAAGCTATTCGCAAAGAATGTCCGCAAAATTCGGCAAAAGCTCGGCCTGACCCAAGAGGGGCTCGCTGAAAAGGCTGACATGCACTGGACATTCATTAGCGGCGTTGAGCGTTGCAAATACAATGTTTCTCTGGAAACCATTGTGCGCCTTGCCAAGGCGCTAGGCTGTCCTCCCCACCAATTGCTCAAGTGAGTCAATTCAAGTTGGCAGTTGGCGTTCTTCATTTTTTTGCCCGCAACTGGGCGAGCGAGCACGGTTGAAAGTAAAAATCGAGTTCTCCACCATTTGCGAGGATTTCAGGGATTGATATGTAGCCCAATTCACCCCCATCACCAAAGAGGTCTGCCAAGCCAAATGCCTGCGATTGGAACTGTTCCGGCGTGTCGCCCGCGCAGCCCATGTCTTTCTCCATGATGTGGAAATTGGCCTGCCCACCGGCAAAGTAGTGGAGATAAATCATGGCCTCACCGCCTTTGCCGTCCTGTTCGCCGGTTTTTGGCATGAATTCAACGATGGTTGCCAGTTCCACAACCCTGTCGAAAAAGAATTGCCGTTCCTCGCCACGGAAGCCTTGCTTCACGACGAAAATTTGTGCTGGGCCAAGAAAACCCTTGAGTTTGTTGAGGGCGATTCGGGCGTCTTCTTTGGTGGCTGGTGGATTCATAAATCAGGCAGGGGTGGTGACGATTTGGGCGGCAATGCAGCTTGCCAACTGGCCTTGGATGTTGCGTTCACGGTCACGGTAAACCATGAGGATTGCCACCGATGACCGGCTGTGCCGGGAGAAATCTAAAACCTCCTCAAGGCCAATACCATTTTCAGCAGCCACCTTGCAGGCTTCCGTGATAGCGGTGTGGCGAATTCCGTGAGGGCGAGTTTTGAAGCCATTCTTTTCACCCAAAGCCCTGACAATCCTGTAAATGCTCACACCCGTCAGCCGCTGGCCTTTTTTAGCGCGGTCAAGATTGTGGAAAAGCGGCCCCGGCTCGCTGCCACGGATTTGCAACCATGCCTCCAAAGCGGCCTTGGTGGATTCTGGCAAGGTGAGTTGCTGCTTGTCAGTTTTGCCCTTGCCCAAGACGTGGATCACGCTGCGGCCAATTTCAACATCCTCGAAATTCAGGGCAACCGCCTCACCTGTGCGCAAAGCCAAGTCATACAGCAGCCGTAAGATGGCCGTGTCACGGGTAGTTTTCGTCGTCTTTTTCTCAGCCAGAGTTTGCAGCATCGCACGGAAACCATTCTTGCCCGGCCCCTTCGTGTCACGATATGCCTCTGACTTGACATTCTGGATGTCCAATGACCACTCCACCATGCCTAGCGTTTTTGCCAATTTCACGAGCGAGCGCACGGCAGCAAGGCGACGGTTAATCGTGGCTGATTGCAAACCACGCTCGGTGAGGCTGGTTCGATATTCCAACAGGAGCAGGTTGGCGCGGCCATGCCCCTGCGAGAGCAAACCACGGGCAGCATCCTCGGTGGTTTTTGTTTTGGAGAAAACTCGAAAATCTACCAAATCCTGACCGTAGGCTTTCAGCGTGCGAGGGCTGCGACCTGACAAGAAAGCTGTCAGCAGGTCGGAAACTTTGACCGGCTCGCCTGCGCTGTGGATGGCAAGGCTACTTGGATGGAAGTTTGTCAGCATGGGAAGCCAGCTTTTCAATCAGTTCTTTCACGGCATTTGCACCCTTTTTGTAAACCACCAAGGCCAATAAATCAGACCCGTGGTAAACAGCCCAAACCCGACCATGTTTCTGGATTGCGATATGATCCTGTGAAGTTTTCTTTGCCATTGAGGGAACTATACGCGCCGCCGTCCAAGCGTAATGTTTCACGTCCGGCTGGCAGGCGTCACCTGTTCACCCAGAGGCCAGCGGCAGGGTGGATGATTAGCTATCAATCTTTGGGAAGAAAGTGACCCCAAGGGAATTCTGGCAATCCCCGGCTGCAATTTTGGTCAGCCAGGTTGAATTGGAATGCAGCCTTTCACCCACGCGCGGGCGCGTAGCGGCACTGACAAGGGCGGAGGAGGTGTGAATCTTTACGATTTTTTACCGGCAAGTATTGTCCTACATGACGCTTATTGCAGGGAAAATGCCTCGGAAAAAGTGGTGCCCCCATCCCGAATTGAACGGGAATCAACGGTTTAGGAAACCGCTGCTCGATCCATTTGAGCTATGAGGGCACGAAAATAAAAATTCATCAAAAATCACAACCCGTTGATTTGGAGCGAAATAAAAATTCCGATTTTCTCAATTTCTCTCCACGTCTCCGAGTTCTTGGTTGTGTGATTTTTTTATGAATAAAGAACAATCAGATTTTACGACAACCATCGAACGCGCGAAACCCTTTTTTAAGCGCGTCGGCCAGTGCCTTTACCGCAACTCTGAAAACGGCATCTACTACGCCTTGGTCAAAAAGCGCGGGAAGCAGCACCGCAAATCCCTCAAAACCACCGACCGCCAATTTGCCGAGCGGAAGCTGACTGATTTCCGTAGCCTCGTCAGCCGGTCAATCGCCCCCACCAAAGACCGCAACATGACCTTCATGGAACTGGCAAAAGACTGGTTCGATGCTGCCAAAACTCGCTACAAGGAGAGTTCTGCAAAGGGGGCTGAAGTTTGCTTCAGAATGTTGAACAAGCATTTTGGCCTGCTGCCAGTCCGCAACATCACCACGGCAGACTGCCACGATTGGGAGAAAAAGCGGGGTGCAGACCTCAGCGCCTCGTCCTTCAACCATGAGCGGACATTTTTGGTGGCCGTCTTCAACTATGCCATGCGCGAAGGCTTGATGGCTACCAATCCCGCCCTGACGTTGGCCCGCCGTAAAATGCCCAAGCACAAGGTAATCATCCCCACCAAAGAGCAATTTGCTACCCTCGTTAAGACCATCCGTGCCTACGACAATCGAGCGTGGGACGGTGCCGACTTGGTTGAAATTTTGGCCTATTCAGGAATGCGCCTGTCAGAGGCAACCAACATGGTGTGGAGTGAGGTTGATTTTGACCGTGGGCAGTTTGTGGTCACTGGTGGGGCTAAAGGCACCAAAAACCACGAGGCGCGTGCCGTGCCACTTTTCCCCGCCTTGCGTGCCCTGTTGGAGCGGATGAAACAGCAGCAGCAACCCCAACCCACCCAGCGGGTCATCCCCATCAATACGGCCAAGAAAGTGATTGCCCATGCCTGTCAGCAGGCAGGCCTGCCACACTTCCACCACCACCTTTTTCGTCACTTCTTTGTCTCACAGGCCATCGAGAATGGCGTGGACTTCAAGACGATCTCCGCTTGGGTGGGGCACAAGGATGGTGGGGTTCTCGTGGCGAAAACCTACGGCCATTTGAATGATGTTCATTCAGCGGAGATGGCCAAGAAAATGACCTTTTTTGTGAATTAATTAAAATATGAAGAAAACCGAACAAGACATTGATCTTGAACTTGATTTTGAGCCTAACCAGCCAATCATGCCCGACTACCTGCCCGAATACTGGCTGGCCTCCCACTTCAAAAAACGCCGCCTGTTCATCCAGCAGTATTCTGGAAAAATCAGCACTGCGGAGATTCACAAGGAGTTTGGTGAATGGATCGTTTTTGCCAAAGGGATTTCAACTCACGCCCCGACGAAAAAAGGCGACCTCCTGACCAGCGGCCATAGTTTTTTGATCCGCCTGTGCGACCACTCCTTTGCCAAAATCACGGCTTTCCGTATCGAGGTCTATGCCGATTCATTCAAGCTGGCTGTCCGGCGGCTGGATTCTTTGGTTAAAGAATTTGCCGCTACTGAGGATTCTGGACATCCACATTTCCACCTTGTCAGTTGCTGCGGCGTGACCGGCGAATTGGGAACGACGCAAGTTACGCTGCCCAACAAGGGGATCATGGATGACTCGGAATTGAAGCTCCACTACGGGGAGGATTTCGCGACTTGGCATCAGGAGTTGGTGAAGAAGTTCAAAAGCAAAAATCATGGGGTGAGCATTTTCCGAGGCACACCCGGCACGGGCAAGACGAGCTACATTCGGTCACTGATTGCCGAACTTCACGACTCTCACTATTTCCTGTTCATGCCGCTCAAGATTGGCTGGATGCTAAATGCTCCTGAGACGGTGCGGTTTTGGATGGAGCAAAAACAGCAAAACCCCAGCCGCAAGCTGGTTGCCATCTTGGAAGATGCCGAGCACTTTTTGATGCAGAGAGGGGGTGACAATGCGTCGTCAGCATCCGATCTTCTCAATGCCAGCGACGGCCTGCTGGGGGACTTTTTGCAGATGCACTTGATTTGCACAGTAAATTGCGATGTGAGCCAACTCGACAAAGCCGTGACGCGCTCTGGCCGGATGCTGGCCTACCGTGAATTTTCACGCCTGACGCTCGCGCAAGCCCAAAAGCTTGCAGCGGCCAAGAAATTGGAAATCAGTGAACAGGATAGCTATTCACTGGCTGAAATTTACAATGGCAGCCAGCAGGTTAACCTCGAAAAACAGCGGGTTGGTTTTGCCTAGCATGAACAAAAACTATTCCAGCAGGCTGGCTTTGATTTGGCTGCTATTGTTGAGCACTTTCAACACCTCAGCCGCCGAGAGAACTTGGGCAACGTATGTGAACGAGCGCTTTGGCTACTCCTTGTCCTACCCGCCAGCGCTTAAGGCTGGAAGACAGGCAACAGACGGGGCGGGAATCGAGTTTCTAACCGCTGACCAAAAATTCACGGTTACGACCGGGGCGGGGTTCCTACGCATTGCCGACCCCACTGAAAATGAGGATCAATGGTGGCAAGATGAATTGGTAAGCTACAATAGCACGCGCACTGAAATCACCCACAGGGAAAAGAGGCACTCGTGGTATGCCATTGGCGGCAATTTGACCAATGGGTATGCCTTCTACAAAAAGGCGTTTTTTCAAGGGAACAATTTTGCGATGTTTGAAATCACCTATCCAATGGCCGAAACGCTGAAATATAAAGCGTGGGTTCCACTGATTGAAAAGGGGTTCCGGCCATTCTTGCCTGGAAAACAGTATGACCGGCCAACGTGGAAAGGGGCGTCAACCGCGCCTGCCACGAATTCGGGCACGCGGTAGAAAATTGAAGCCTGACCGTGCCGGTGGACTTTACGCTACCCATGCCCTGCGTATGGTTTTACATGAAGCAGTTTCTTGCCAGACATTGGAAATTAATCAAAGCCGTCATGGATGAGGGGACCACCTGTCCTGAAATCTACAAAATTTTAGCCAAGCACGGCTTCCCCGGCACCTACAACACCTTTTACACCTACTGGTTGGAAGTCTCGAAAATGACTCCTGCTCAGCGCAAGCGTTGCGCCAAATCCTGATGGTTCTGTTTTTCTCAGTTGACGGCTGTATAATTTGATTTGAAGATGAATCCAGTGTCTCGACTGCTTCAAAAGCAACATTTGATATGACACCCCCCAAGCTTCGGCTTCGGTCGGGGGTGTAGCTCAATTGGTTAGAGCCGTCGGCATATAACCGTCAGGTTGCAGGTTCAAGCCCTGCCACCCCTACCATCCAAATTCGGCTTCGTTTTTCTTGATCTCCACCTCCGTCGCGAAGTTCTAGCTTTTTAAGCGGGTTACTAAAACGGGTTACAGGCGAAGTTTGGGGCTGCTTGCCAGATGAGCAAACATATTGATTTTACAATGTGTTTGGTGATTCTCCCGTGAGAAAGATAATAAGTTTAGGAAACCGCTGCTCTATCCATTTGAGCTATGGGAGCAATGACTAATTTTTGTATAAAATATCACACGCATCCTATAGCGGGTTGAACGCGGGCTAAAACAACTCCGTTTCCTCGGAAACTGGAGGCTGATCTGGGAAAGGGCGTTGGGAGTTTTGGGTGTTTTACATTTTGGCGGGTTTGGTTTTTACGCGGAGTTCAGTGT
>CAIXUZ010000033.1 GCA_903922735.1 uncultured Verrucomicrobia subdivision 3 bacterium | reverse complement strand
GCCCACGGCGCGGATGACGGCGAAGCTCTGGTCGCGCATGATCTGAAATTCCTTGTCGGTCAGCGTCTGGATGGGCGCGACGGTGATGCTGTCGCCGGTATGCACGCCCATGGGATCGAAATTTTCGATGGAGCAGATGATGACGCAGTTATCGGCCTGGTCGCGCATGACTTCCATCTCGTATTCCTTCCAGCCGAGGAGGGATTCCTCGATGAGAATCTCGTTCACGGGCGAAAGCTCGATGCCGTTCTTGGCGATGGCTTCAAATTCTTCCTGATTGTAGCCGATGCCGCCGCCGGTGCCGCCGAGGGTGAACGCGGGCCGGATGATGAGCGGGAAACGGCCGATGGCCTTCGCCACCGCGCGGGCTTCGTCCAGATTGTGCGCCACGCCGGAGATGGGAACGTCGAGGCCGATCTTCAGCATCAATTCCTTGAACGCAAAGCGGTCTTCGCCTTTGTGGATGGCTGCGGGCTTCGCGCCGATCATTTCGATGCCGTATTTATCCAGGACGCCGGATTTGTGCAGCGACATCGCGGTGTTCAGCGCGGTCTGGCCGCCGAGGGTGGGCAGCAGGACGAGTTTGCCTTTCGCGCCGAGGCGTTTCATTTCTTCCAACTCGCGGACGATGATTTTCTCCACGCATTCGGGCGTGATGGGTTCGATGTAAGTGCGGTCGGCAAACTCCGGGTCGGTCATGATGGTGGCCGGGTTGGAGTTGATGAGGACAACGCGATAGCCTTCTTCCTTGAGGGCTTTGCACGCCTGCGTGCCGGAGTAATCGAACTCGCACGCCTGGCCGATGATGATCGGGCCGGCGCCGATGATGAGGACGCTGTGGATGTCGGTGCGCTTGGGCATTGGAAATATTCGATTTACGATTGCCGATTTACGATTTCAAACGGGCAAGATTGAACACGAAACGCGAGCGGAGCGAAAGGAAATTACGGGCGGAAATGCGACTGTTCGGACTAAAACATTCGCTTTATGGCAACGGCGTGCGCGGGTCGATGATGAATTGCGTATGGCCGTCGAGAAAGACGCGGCAGCGTCCGCCGGCGTGAATGGTCCGGCCTTTCAATTCCGGAGCAACCGTCGGCGTGGTCTTGGGATAATACGGGTCCACTGCCAGTTCCACATCCACCGGGCCGCTGATGGGGCCGACGATGGGATCATTCGCCGCCTGCAAATCGGCGACGGCCTGCGAACTGGATTTGCCCCAGAAAACCTCCAGCATGACCGGATCGCTGAAATCGTTGGTGCGGTCAAACCGCCAGGCCCAATAGCGGCAGAGCGGGCCGTTGGTGTCGCTGGAGGTGGATTGGACGGATTGGACGGCGTTGCCGGTGCCGGAATTCACTGCCGTCGGGCAGGACCACACTTTGAGATTCGGACAGTAATTCTGAAAATTTGTCGCGGCCCAACCGGCCCGCGGATCGGACGGCGGCCAACTGGTCCACGGATGATAGCCGCCGGGCAGGCTGGATTTCAAATCACGCCGGTCAGGGAAATGGTCGGCACTGTCGTTGAGATACATCTGAAACGCGAGTCCGGTCTGCTTGAGATTAGAAAGGCAGACCGCCTGCTGGCCCTTCTGCTTGGCGCGCCCCAAGGCGGGCAGCAGCAGGGCGGCGAGAATCGCGATGATCGCGATGACGACGAGCAATTCAATCAGTGTAAACCCAAGTCCCTCATCATTGCGCCGCTTCCGGGATGAGGTGGCAAAGCTCATTTTCCAACCGGCTTGGGCAGGGCGAACGCGACCCAGGCATCGCCATATTCGCTCTGTTTGCCAAGCTTGTTGCCGGTGGAAGTGATGACGACGTATTGGCGGCCGTTCACCTGGTAAGTCGAAGGCGGGGCAATGCCCACCCACGGCAGTTTGCCGGACCACAGCTCCGCTCCGGTGTCCTTGTCGAACGCGCGGATTTTTTGGTCGCGGGTTCCCGAACAAAACAGCAGCCCGCCGGCGGTGGCGGTGGCGCCGCCGTAATTTTCAGTTCCCGTCTTGGGAAAACCCTGGGCTGTGAGCTCCGGGTATTCGCCGAGCGGCACGGTCCAGAGGAGTTTGCCGGTGTTCAGATCAAGGCAATTCAACGTGCCCCACGGCGGTTTGCTGGCGGGGTAACCTTCGTCATCCATGAATCGGGGATAACCGGTGAAATTATACCGGGGACGCTCGGATTTGACCGGCGCTGACAAGGCCGGGCGATCCCGCAGCAGGAGATAATCCAGAAGCGCCGTCAGGTTGGTTTCGCTCAAAGCGGTCACCGGAAAAGCCGGCATGCCGTTGATCCCGTTGCGCACATGCTTACTGATGTCGGCATCCGAAAGCCGGAAACGCAGCCCACGCAAGGGCGGGGCCACGCCGATGCCCAGCCGGTCGGTTCCGTGGCATTGCAGGCAAAACGTTTCGAATACTTTACGGCCGGGCGTTTTCGGATCAGACGGCTTGTCCGGCGGATCTTCATCGCGGAAAATCGAGATCATCCAGCCGAGATTATTGGCGCTGACGTAAAGCCGGCCGGTGTCAGGGTCGATGCACGCGCCCGACCATTCCGCGCCGCCATCCATCCCGAAATACAAGTTGGGATGGCCCAGGCTGGGCGGGCGGAAAAAGCCGGTATTGACGCTCTTGAAGCGGTTCGCGGCAAACTCCGCGGCTTCCGGCGTACGGTCGGTCAGGTCAGCGGCGGTGAATTCCATTTTTGAAAAGCGCTCGGGCAATTCCAGATCCGGCTGATAGGGCGCGGTCACTTCGCCGGGCAGATCGCTGGTGGGCGCCCGCCGCATGCGATAGGGAAAAATCGGTTTGCCCGTCACCCGGTCCATCAGCAGCGTGTTGCCATTTTTGGTGGTCACGGCGACGACATCCACCCGTTTGCCATCGCGTGTGATGGTGGCCAGATTGGGCGGCGCGGGAATGTCTCGATCCCAGAGGTCATGGGGAATTTCCTGAACATGCCAGAGGCGTTTACCGGTGCGCGCATCCAGGGCGATCAGGCAGTTGGCGAAAAGATTGTCGCCGCGATGGGTGACCCCGATGAAATTGGGCTTCGCCCCGCCCGTGGCGATGTAGGCGATGCCGCGCACTTCATCCATCGCCATGCCCGCCCAATCGTTGGCGGCGTAAACTTCCGTGTGGTCCCAGGTGTCGTAACCAAATTCGCCGGGCTGTGGCACGGTATGGAAGGTCCAGAGCTGTTTGCCGGACACCACATCTAGGCCCCAGACATCCTTCTCAAATCCGGGCACCACGATGATCTGTTCAAAGATGGCCGGCCCCGCCGTGGCCGCGCCGAATTCGCCCTTGGACCGGCCCGGGAGCTCCGCGCGTCCGTCAACGCCAAAACTTTTGATGAGCTGGCCGTTTTGGGGATTCAGCGCATAGAGATATTTGCCCGCACAAAACAGGACGCGCTCGCGGTTAAGCAAACTGCCGGGCCAGTAGATCAGCCCGCGAAAGGCCGGCCGGCTCTGGCCTTCCGGCTTGAAGCGCCACAATTCCCGGCCGGTTTCCGCGTTGACGCCCACGACGCACTTGCCCGGGGTGGGAACAATCATCACATCGCGGATGATGATGGGATTGCACTGGATGTTGTTGCTGCCGTCCTTCGAATGATAGGTCCAGGCCACCTGCAAATTGGTCACATTCTGGCGGTTGATTTGATCCAGTGCCGAATAGCGCATGCCGCCGTTGTCGCCGTGGGAACGCTGCCATGTCAGAAAGGTTTTGCGCTTGGGATAACCGTTGGCGGGCGTCAATTCCTCCGGCCTGGCCGCCGGGATGGTCAGATAGAGCGGCAGTTTTTCACGGGCCTGGGCATCTTCAACCGCCCAGTAATTTTGATTGGTGGAAGTGCCGGTTGCGGCTGCCGGATTCGAATCGCGAACCGGTGTCATTGGCGACGGCTCGCTGGGTGCCCCATCGCCCCGGGCCATCGAAGCAAGCCCGATCAATAATAGAAGCGAAAAAATCCGGAGTTTCAGAACGGAGCAATTCTTTTGAATCAGTTTGAATATCTGGCGGGTGACCAGAACGCGGTGGCGGTTGGTGCGGTTGGGCATAAACTTGAATAATGTAGTAGATTAAACACCGATTGATCCCGGATTAAAAGGCAAAAACCTGAAACCGTCCGCAAGCCTTGTGTCGCGTGCGTGTCCATTGCAAAATCCCGCCATGGAAGATTGTCGCTGGGAAAAGATCACCGGTTGGCAGCTGGCCGGCTTTGGTTTGGGGCTGGCGGTGTTTGTGGCATTGCTGTTGGCAAGCGAGTCCGGCTTCATTTTTGGTCTGGATCATGCCAACCTGCTGTTCCACGAGGCGGGGCATCCGTTTATCGGCCTGTTCAGCGCGCGGCTGGAGCCGTATGGCGGGACGCTCGGGCAGCTGGTTTTCCCCGTGGCCCTGGCGGTTTCCTTCTGGCGCCAGGGCCGGGCGCTGGCGTTCGCGGCCTCGGTCATCTGGTTTTTTGAGAACTGGCTGAACATCGCGCGCTATATGGCGGACGCGCGGGCGCTGGAGCTGCCGCTGGTCGGCGGCGGTGATCACGACTGGAACACGATTTTCACGCGCTGGAACGTGCTGCCATACGACCTGAACATTGCCGGCACGGTGAAATTTCTCGGGTGGACCGGCATGGCGCTGGTCGTTTTGTGGGTGGGCTGGTGTGGTTGGCGGGATCGAAAGCGCCCTGATTCGATCGCACAATTTGACTGACGGCGGATTGCCGTTCGGGCAAGGAGGCGGTGGCCGCCGCCTTAACTGCCTTCCGCCGTCAACTTTAGAAAAATCTCCTCCAGATGGCCGGTGGTATGGCTTTGGCGGCGCAGTTCGTCGCGGGTGCCCACGGCGATGAGTCTGCCGCCGTGAATGATGCCGATGCGGTCGGCGATCTCCTCGGCGATGCTCAATTGATGCGTCGAGACCAGCACGGTCATGCCGGCGAGCGACCGCTCCTTTAAGACATCCTTCACGATGCGGGCGTGCTGCGGGTCAAGGCCGACCATCGGCTCGTCGATCACGAACACCTCCGGATCGTGCAGCAGCGCGGAGACAATGGCGACGCGCTGGCGCGTGCCGTGGGAAAGTCCTTCCAGCGCGCGGTCGGCAAATTCGTCGAGGTGAAAACGCCCGACGAGTTCCCGCGCGTTTTTCTCCATGCGCGCCGCTTCGAGCTGGAACAACTGGCCGGTGAAACGGAAAAACTCCCACGCGGTCAGCTTGTCGTAGAGAAACGGAAAATCCGGGACATAAGCCATCCGCCGCCGCGCCTCCAGCGGCTGCGTCTGGATGTCAAAACCGCAGATGCGGGCGGAGCCGGAGGTCGGCTTCATCAGGCCGGTGAGCAGTTTGAGGGTGGTGGTCTTGCCGGCGGCGTTGGGGCCGAGCATCGCAAAAAATTCGCCGCGCGCGATTTTCAGCGACACGCCGTTGACGGCGGTGAGGTCGCCGAATTTTTTGACGAGCTGGTCGAGTTCGATCATGGCCGGGGCCATCCGTCAATGCGCGCCACGATGCCGCCGGGCAGCTGCGCACGCAGAATTTCGCCCGTTTTGCTGGCTTCCACGACCACCGGCTGGCCGAATACCCGGGTTTCCAGCTGGTAAACCGTCGCGTGGGCGCCGCCCAGCTGGACGCGGGTGAGGCGGGCCTGCCATTGGAATTTAGGCGTGGCCGCATTGGCGTCGCCGCTGGGAATGATCGCGCCGAGCAGCGCGCCGGCGAAGTTTCCCGCGATGGCGCCGATGAGCGCGTCGGGTTTTTCCAGTTCGGCAAAGGTGACGTCGCGGTCGAACAGGGAAACCTCCTCGTCGCCGATTTTGATGTGCGCCGTCTGATTCGTCGCGAGGGAATGGATTTCTGCGTTCGCAAGGCGCGAGGCGATTTTCAGGGTCAATTCCCGCCATTCGTTGGCGGAGGAAAAACGGATGCTGCCGTCGAATTTGATCCGGTTGGTGAAGTCGCCGAGGGCGAAGTTGCCGGCGAGGTGGATCTGGTAGCCGGCGCGGGCGGCCGGGTTTTCCGGCGGCACTTGGTTGTCGTCGAGGGCGGCCAGCTGCCGGCCAACGCTGGTGGAAAATTCGCAGTAGCCCGTGCGCTTGCCGTTTTGATAGACGGTCAGGGCCGAGGCGTCCGGCGACTGCAAAATCTTTTTCCACACCAGTGCCGCCGGCACCGGCGTGTCGCCGGCGTGCGAACCATATTCCGCGCGCCAGAGCAGCGCGTTCATCACGAGCCAGAACAGGGTGAGGCCGAGAAAAGTCAGGCGCGCGATCATGGGGCGGTCAGGGCGGCGGGAGGTTCAAGACCTGGCCGACGCGCATTTTTTTGGGGCTGACGCCGGGGTTGGCGGCCTGCAGCGTCGTGAGGCTGACGTTGTGCTTGCGGGCGATGGCCGCGAGCGTTTCGCCGGCGAGAACAGTGTGGGTACGGGCCGGGGAAATTTTGGCCGGCGCCGGTTTGGCCGGGGTGACGGCGGCGGTCGCGGCGGGGGCGGGCTGCGACATGTCGTCGGGGATCGGACTGCCGGCAGGCTGCTGCGGGGCGGGAGCATTCTGGGCGCCGGCCGGATTGGCTTTGAGCGCGGCCTGCTGCGCGGCATAGTAGGCGCGCCACTTGTCCACCTCGCTCTGCAGCTGGCGGTTTTTGTCCGCGAGATCCTCCAGTTGCCGCTGCGCGGCGGGCGCGCTCGGCGGCGGCAGGACGTTGGCGGCGAGCTGCTGTTTGCAGCTCTCGATGCGCTGGCGGATGACTTCCGCGTTCCGGGCGGCGGGATCAAATTTCAAATATTGCTGGTAATGATAGATGGCGGCGGCCGGATCGGGTTCCTTCGCTTCGAAAAGCCACGCGAGCTGGAAGTGGGCGGCGGCGGAGCGGGGGTTGACCTCGAGCGCTTCCTGAAACGCCTCGACGGCGCCGTGGTAATCCATCTGGTTGATGCGGCTTTTGCCGAGGCCGAAATGCGGTTCCTTCTCGTCGTCCAACTGGCCCTGGGCATTCGGTGAACAGCCGTTGACCGCGACCAGCGCCGCGGCGGTCAGCGTGATAAAATTTATTCTGCCAAAAAAAGTCATGAACTGAAATTAGACGATGCCGCCGCCGGGTGCAATGCGGGCTTTTGCTGGGGGATGTCCTGATTCCGGAGCGCGGCTCTGTGAGCCGCCGCCCGTCGCCCTGCCAATCCAGCCGCTGTCTCCGTCTCTGTGTTCATCTGTGGCTAAGAGCCTGTCTGAAAATTGGGAGGGGTGCGGCGGCGGGGGATTTTGGCTGTGGGCAAGGCGGCGAGGCCTGAGCATCCCCGAGCGGGCTGTAAAGGCCGAGCCAACGCCGCCCACGGACAAAAGACCCGCCGTCCAAAGGATTTTCGTTCTGAAAGCCGTCTGGCTTCGTTGCTCCTCGGTCGAAGACCTATGAAGGGTATGGGCTCCCCAAGCCTTGCGAGTTGGTTTCCCCAAGATAAGTTGTGCGCTGACGCGCATGGCAGTCTCCTTCGTCGCGCCTCGCCATCCAGCCTTCAGAACGAAAACAGCACGTCTCGGATTTTCAGACCGGCTCGAAGTCGTTTTCAACGGCCTGGTTCCCTTTCCGGCGGGATAAGTCCAAAACATGTGTTATGTCCAAGCATGTTTTGCCTTTGTCATAATCTCTGCCATTGGCGACCACCAGTTTTCTGGTCATAGTGGTGGCGAATCACCATGAAAAAAATTCTTCTCCTGATTGTATTGGCCTGTGTCGCCACGCTGCCGTTTGGCAGTTTTGCCGGTGAAGTCACCGAAACCAAGGAACAGCGCGATGCCCGCATGGCGTGGTGGCGGGACGCCAAATTCGGCCTGTTCATCCATTGGGGCGTCTATTCCGTGCCCGCCGGATTTTATCAGGATAAACCGGTCAAGGGCATCGGCGAGTGGATCATGAACCGCGGCAAAATTCCGATGGCGGAATACCAGCAGTTCGCCAAGCAGTTTAATCCGGTGAAATTCAACGCCGATGACTGGGTGAAAGCCGCCAAGGACGCAGGCATGAAATACATCGTCATCACCTCCAAGCATCATGACGGCTTCGCGATGTTCGACACCAAGGTCAGCCCGTGGAACATCGTGCAGGCAACGCCCTACGGCAAGGACCCGCTCAAGGATCTGGCCGCCGCCTGCCGCAAATACGGCATCAAGCTGGGCTTCTATTATTCGCAGGCGCAGGACTGGAACAATGGCGGCTCCGCCGCCGGGGGCAAATGGGACAAAGCGCAGGAGCACGACATGGACGATTACATTGACAAAATCGCCGTGCCGCAGGTGAAGGAAATCTGCTCCAATTACGGCGAATTTCCCGCCGTCATCTGGTGGGATACGCCGACCGGCATGAACACCAACCGCGCCCAGAAACTTTACGATGCCGTCCACGCGCTCCGGCCGAACATCATCCTGAACAACCGCCTCGGCGGCGGTTTCAAGAGCGACACCGAGACGCCCGAGCAGCATATCCCCCAGAAGGGCTACCCGGGCCGCGATTGGGAAGCCTGCATGACCCTGAACGACACCTGGGGTTTCAAGCGCGATGATAACAATTGGAAGAGCACCGACACGCTGCTTTTCAATCTTGTCGACATTGTGAGCAAGGGCGGCAACTACCTGCTCAACGTCGGTCCCACGAGCGAAGGCATCATTCCGCAGCCCAGTCTCGACCGGCTGGCGGAAGTCGGCAAATGGATGAAGGTCAACGGCGAGGCGATCTACGGTGCCGGCCCCTCCTGTTTCGGGGTGGAATATGGATCGGCGGTCAAGGAAAAGGACGGCTACGGCAAGGAGCGCGAAACCTCGGGCAGCCGCGAATGGCGTTGCACGACGAAGCCGGGCCGGTCATTTCTGGGAATTCATTATCGGCCGGGGAAAATTTATCTTCACCTCTTCAAATGGCCGGCGAGCGGAAAATTTGAAGTGCCCGCGCTGCCGGGCAAGGTGCAAAAGGCATATCTGCTGGCCGGGCACAAAAAAGTGAAAGTGAATCAAACCGAGAAGGGCATTTCCCTCGACTTGCCGGAAAAGGCTTCGGACGCCATCGTCTCGGTGGTCTGCCTGGAAATCAAATAGAAGAACCCCCCCAACTCACGGCTGCCTGCGTGTTTGCTGGCAGCCGTTATTTGTTTGTCGGCAACTGCTCGGCAAGCAGCAGGGTCAGGGTGTTGGATTATTTTTTCCGGTTACCGAATTGGTGGCGGCGAAATCAATCGAAGCCGAGTTGATGCAATAGCGCAGGCCGGTCGGTGCGGGGCCGTCGTCAAAGACGTGTCCAAGGTGGCTACCGCAGTTGGCGCACAAGACTTCCGTGCGGCGCATGCCGTGGCTGTTGTCTTCGCGGGCGATGACTTTTTTCTGCGCGGCGATCTCGGAGAAACTCGGCCAGCCGCAGTGCGAATCAAACTTGTCGTCCGACTTGAACAAAATCTCGCCGCACGCCGCGCAGCGGTAAATGCCCGGCTCCGTGGTGTTCCAGTATTTGCCGGTGAACGGACGCTCCGTGCCGGCCTCGCGCAGGACGTGGTATTGTTCGGGCGTCAGGAGCTTGCGCCATTCGGCTTCGGTGCGTTGCAGGGGAAATTTCATGGTGGTGGAATTGGTGGCGGTGGCGGCAACCGGGTTCGTCGGCCCGGCCCCGCAGCCGGCCGCGAACAGCAGCGTGCCGGCGAGGATGGAAAAGAAACCGGTTTTTTTCATGGCTGGTTTGGCCGTGCGGTTTGGCCGTGCGGCTGAATCTGCTTCATGCCGCGCCATTTTTCAAATACGGATTGGAAATGATTTTTCCGGCGGGCTGGCAGAGGGCTGAAGGCTGATAAAACAAGACGAGCGCGCCGAAGAAAAATCCGGTAGTGTCCTAATTTCGAAGCGCGGCTCTGTGATCCGCAGCCCGTCGCCCGGCAAATCCAGCCGCTGCGGGTCACAGGCCCGCGCTCCGTTTTCAGATTGGGATACTACCGAAAATGCTTGCGACGGCGTAGTTGGTTGCAAATCCTGTTGCCATGTTTCCCCGCCGCGATTTTCTAAAACTTTCGTCCGTCGCCGCCTTGGGCATGGTGTTTTCCCGGATGCCCGCGATGGCCGGGCCGTTCACCCGCGAAGATTTTGATCACCTGGTTCCCGCCGACAAAAAACTTTCGCCCGAATGGGTGAAATCCCTGTTCGCGCGCGGCACGCCGGAAGTGCTGCGCGGGAGCGAGCTCAAATACGTGGGCATGCCCGTTGGCGGCATTGGCGCGGGACAGCTTTACCTCGGCGGCGACGGCCGGCTCTGGCACTGGGACATTTTCAACAGCAGCAGCAAAACGGGCGCGGAGCATTATGCCAAACCGCCGGCTCCCGGCTCGCCATTGGCGCAAAAATTCTCGCTCAAAATCGGGGGAGCCAACCGCACGCTGGATCGTGACGGGTTTTCGGACATCACGTTTCGCGGCGAATATCCGATTGGCATCGTTGACTACGCGGATGCCAGCATACCGCTGGCGGTGAAACTGGAGGTGTTTTCGCCGTTCATTCCGCTGAACACCGACGACTCCAGCCTGCCCGCCACCATTCTTCAATTCACTTTGCAGAACACTTCCGCCGCACCGGTCGAAGCGGTACTCGCCGGCGAATTGGAAAATGGCGTCTGTTTGAATCACCGCTGGCAGGATGGTGTTTTGCGCAACCGCATCTTGCGCGAGCCGGGGCTGACCACGCTGCTGTGCTTGGCGGAGAAGTCCGCGTCACCGAGGCCGCATCGGGCGGATGTGGTGTTTGAAGATTGGAATAAGGAAGATTACGCCGGTTGGAAAGCGGAAGGCACGGCGTTCGGCAATGGGCCGATCAAGAAAACAGAAATTCCATCCTATCAGGGCGACGTTGGTGGCGACACGGTCCGGGTGGTGAATTCGCATGCCTCCGCGCCGGGTAATTCCGTTGGGGGAAGAGATGGTGCCACCGGCAAGCTTGTCAGCCGCGAGTTTGTCATCGAGCGCAATTTCATCTCGTTCTGGACCGGCGGCGGCAAGGCGAAGAAAGATTCACGCCTCGGCCTGACGCTGTTTGTGGAAGGCCGGCCGGTGCAGACTGTGGCGGGGCAGGATAAGAACCAGATGGCGTTGCAAATCTTTGATGTGCGCAATCACGCCGGCAAGCAGGCGCATCTCGAGATTCTCGATGATGCCACAGGCAGCTGGGGCCATGTCGGCGTGGGAAGAATTATTTTCACCGACCAGCCCGGCAAGGCCGAAGCGCTGGGGGAATTGCCGGATTTCGGCACGATGAGCCTGTCATTGCTCGGCGAACCGGCGGATGAAACCAGTCCGGACGCCACCGCGCTGTTTGAGGATAAGTTGTCCGGCTCACTCGGGCGCAAACTTAAACTCGCCCCCGGCGCGTCCGCGGTGGTGACTTTTGTCATGGCCTGGAATTTTCCGAATCTCTCGCTCGGCGGGGCGCTGTCGAAGGCGGGGCGCCATTATGCCGCCAGGTTTTCCTCGTCGCACGCCGTGGTGCAATATGTCGCCGCGCAATTTGACCGGCTCGCGCACGAAACACGCCTGTGGCGCGACACCTGGTATGACTCGACGCTGCCGTTCTGGTTTTTGGACCGCACCATGCTGAACACGTCCATCCTCGCGTCCTCGACGTGCTTCCGTCTGGCCAACGGACGCTTCTACGGCTGGGAGGGCGTGGGCTGCTGCGAGGGCACCTGCGGCCATGTTTATCATTACGCCCACGCCGCCGGACGGCTCTTTCCGGAATTGGAACGCGATACGCGCGAGCGCGTGGATTTCGGCCTGGCCTTGCAGCCCGACGGCGCCATTTATTTCCGCGGCGAGTTCAATAAAATTCCCGCCGTGGACGGGCAGGCTGGAACGGTTCTGCGCGCGCTCCGCGAACATCAGATGTCAGTCGACGGGCAATTCCTCAAGCGCAACTGGCCGAAGATCAAGCTCGCCACGGAATGGCTCATCGCCAAGGACGCCGATGGCGACGGCATCATCAAAGGCAACCAGCACAATACGCTGGACACGGACTGGTTCGGGCCGGTGGCGTGGCTGAGCGGGCTTTATCTCGCGGCGCTTCTCGGCGCCGCGCGGATGGCGGATGAGGCCGGTGATGCGCCGTTCGCGGCGCAGTGCCGGAAGATTGCCGCGCTGGGACGGAAGAAGCTCGTCGCGGATTTGTTCGACGGCGACTATTTCATCAATCAGGTTGATCCGAAGCATCTCGACGCGGTCAACTCCGGCACCGGCTGCGAGATTGACCAGGTGTTCGGCCAGAGCTGGGCGTTCCAAGTCGGGCTGCCGCGCGTGCTGCCGCAGAAGGAAACCGTGGCGGCGCTGAAATCCCTCTGGCGCTACAATTTTTCGCCGGATATCGGGCCGTATCGCGAGGTGAATAAGCCGGGGCGCTGGTATGCGATGGCGGGCGAAGCGGGCCTGCTGATGTGCTCGTTCCCGCGGCGGGACTGGGACTACGACCGCGCCAAAGGCGCAGGCAAAGGGACCTGGGCCGCCATGTATTTCAACGAGTGCATGAACGGCTTCGAGTATCAAGTGGCCGGCCACATGATCTGGGAGGGCATGGTGATG
>CAIXUZ010000032.1 GCA_903922735.1 uncultured Verrucomicrobia subdivision 3 bacterium | reverse complement strand
TCCTCCGCCTGCTTGCGCGCGGTGATGTCAATGCAATGGCCGATGTAGCCAATGAAATTTCCCCGGCGGTCGTGGCGCGGTGTGCCATCATCCTGAATCCAGCGGAACTCGCCGGTGTGATGGCGCAGGCGGTAGTCCATGCTGAAGCTCTCCCGCCGGTCAAAGGCCTCGGCATAAATCTTAAAACAGCGGGCCAGATCGTCCGGATGCACTCCCTCGGCCCATCCATCGCCCAGCTCCTGCTCGCGGGTGCGGCCGGTGAACTTCAGCCACGGCTGGTTGAAGTAGTCGCATTTCTTGTCGGTGCCGGCGGTCCAGATCAGCGCCCGGCCGGAATCGGCCAGCGTGCGGTAGCTCTCTTCTTGCTCCCGCAATTGTTCCTCCGCCCGCTGGCGCTCCGTGATGTCATACAGCACCACCAGGTGTTCCCCCTCATTATCACCATCATCCAACGGAGCCATGCCGGCCAGAATGCTCCTGATCGTGCCATCCTTGCAGCGAACCTCGGCTTCGAGCGGCACAAAGGGGTTGCCGGTCTGCTTCGCCTGCTCCAGCCGGACGTTCCAGGTGTCCTCCATACTTTTCCGGTATTGGGGATCGGGATAAGCCTTGGGCCACCAATCGGCGAGCGTCGGAATATCCTCCAGCGTGAAGCCGAAGGTCGCCACAAACGCCCGGTTCAGGTAGGTGATGCGCTGCTGCCCGTCGTTCACCGCCAGCGGGACGGGGGAACCATCAATGATCGCCCGGTGGCGTTTTTCGCTCGCGGCCAATGCCGCCTCCGCCTGCCGGTGTTTTTGAAGCAGCCGCCATTCCCGGAGTACGCGCGCCGCCGTTTGGGGCATGCCGGCAAAGGTTTCGGGGGATTTGACCACGTAATCCAGCGCGCCGGCCTTCATCACTTCCACCACGATCTGCTCGGTGCCAAACGCGGTCATCACGAGGATGGGGAACGGCGCGGATTCCGGCGGATGCGTGAGGATTTCCACGGCGCGACCGTCCGCCAGGTTCAAATCCACCAGCGCCAGATCCGGTGGTGACGCGGCCAGCTCCTCCCGGTATTCCCGCAGCGTGCCGACGGCGCGGATTTCGGCCCGGCTGCCGGCGGCTTCGAAGGCGCGGCGGATGGCTTCCACATGCGCGGCCTCGTCTTCCACGATCAGCAGATGCACGGGTTCAGTATTCATCTGGTGGCTCGTTGGGGCTAACCCGGTCGCTGATTCCACGCCAGCCAATAGAAGTCGAAGGTTTCCATCAGTTCGGTGAAGTTCGCAAAATCCACCGGCTTGACCAGGTAGCTGTTGGCGTGGAGGGCATAGGCTTTGACAATGTCCTGCTCGGCCTGCGAGGTGGACAGGATCACCACGGGAATGGAACTGAATTTCGGGTCGGCCTTCAGCTGCTTCAAGACCTCCATCCCGTCCACCTTGGGCAGGCGCAGGTCGAGCAGAATGATGCCGGGTCGCGGCGCCGCGGCCGGGTCGCTGAAGCCATTCTCGCGGTTCAGGTAATCCAGCGCCGCCTGGCCGTCGGCCACATGGATCAGGCGGTTGGCCACCCGGCTGCCGCCGAGGTTGCGCTGCACGATCTCGGCATGGGCCGGATCATCTTCCACCAGCAATATGACGATCGGTTCGCCTTTCATGATTTTTCTCCTTGGTTTGGTTGTGTGTTAAGCATACAGAATTCAGTAGCCAGAATTCAGAATGGCCTGCGAATAGGTTTTTAAATGTCTTTACCATCATTCCCCCCTTCTGGCTTCTGAATTCTGGATTCTGCCTCCTGTTCCGACCGCTCCCGGCAGGGTGAAATAGAAACCGGCGCCCTGGCCCAGGCCGGCGGACTCCGCCCAGATGCGTCCCTGATTCAATTCCACGATCCGTTTGGAGATTGCCAGGCCGATGCCCGTCCCCTCGGTTTTGGGATCCATCTTCTCGAACAAGCCGAACAGCTTGGCCTGATGGCGCGGGTCAAGCCCGATGCCGTTGTCGCGCACAAAGAACACCGTCGCCGCGCCGCGCCCCTCAAAGCCGATCTCGATGCGCGGGGCCGGCTGGCCGGACATAAACTTGCAGGCGTTGTCCAGCAGGTTTTGAAACACTTCCGACAGCCGGACGCGGTCGCCGAACAGCGCCAGCTCGCCGTCGCCCACCCGCACCGTCACCCCGCCTTTGGCAATCTGGCCGGCCACCGCCGCCAGGGCATCATCCGCCAGCTGCCGGAACGTCACCGGCTCCGGCGGAGCGACGACGTGGCCGATCTTCCCGACCGCCAGCACATTGTTAAGCAATGACCAAAGCTTGTCCGCCGCGTCGCGGATGAATTTGATGTCCTTCGCGATCTTCCCGGCATCGGCGGCGGCCAGATCCTGTTCCAGATAGCCGATGAAGGTCCGGACCGTCACGACCGGGCTCTTCAGGTCATGGGAAGTGCTGTAGAGGAAGCGCTCCAGCTCCGCGTGCTTCTGCTCCAAAATCACCGCGTTTTGGAGCGCCTCCGCCGACACCTTCACGCGCTCGGAGATGTCGCGGATGTTGCACTGGATCACCTTGTGGCCGTCCACCAGATAGACGTTGCTGACAAACTCCACCTCGTGCCGCTTGCCGTCAAACCCTTCCAGCGCCATGTCTTCGTAGCGGAGGTATTGCTTCGCCTGCAATTCCGCGAAGTTGGCCTCGTTGACGATGAGATCCTTGAAGAAACCCAGTTCCCAGACTTTCTTGCCCAGGAACACTTCGCGCGTGACCCCCAGCAATTCGATCAGGTAGGGATTCACATCCACGACCAGCCCCGTCTCCGCATCGAGGATCAACACGCCGTCCCGCGCCGCCTCGAACAGGCGGCGATACCGGAGTTCCGAGTCCGCCAGCGCCTTGTCTAAGCGCCGGCGCTCGGTCAAGTCGCGGGCTGACTTTGACATCCCGATGATTTTCCCGGCGGAGTCCCTGATCGGGGAGACCGCGATCGATACCGCCAGCCTCCGTCCCTCCTTGGTCAGGCGGATCGTATCAAAATGTTGCACACTTTCGCCGCGCCGGACTTGCGCCATAATTTGCTCCTCCTCCACCTGATTGTCCGCCGGAACCAGCCGCCGGATGGAAGTCCCGATCATTTCCCCGGCGGTGTAGCCGAACATTTTTTCCGCGCTCTTGTTCCAACTGGTGACGGCGCCGTTCAAATCCTTGCCGATGATGGCATCTTCCGAGGATTCAATAATCGCGGCCAGCCGGACGCGGACTTCCTCCGCCCGCTGGCGCGCGATTATCTCTTGCCGCAATTGCTGACTCATGGTCTCGGCTTCGTTCCGGGCTAGCCTCTCCTGCCTCAGAACGCCATGCATGAGTTCGCAGATGTGGGAAATCAGCGCGCCGCTGATGATAAAGATCAACAGGCCCAGCCATTCGGGCGGAGCGAGGTGGCCCTGATGGATCCAGAATAAAACCACGCTCGCCGAAAGCGCGGTGGCCAGCAGGCCCGCCACCAGCCCGCCGAATAAGGCCGCCAGCGTCAGGGCGGGGAAATAAAGCAGGTAGGGAATGCCTTCCCCCAGACTGGCGAAGAATATCACCCTGAACGCGCAGGCGCCGGCCACCAGCAGCACCGCCGCCAACGCGCCTCGCAACGGTGAGGATGATTCAAAAGAAAAAAATGAAAACCGCCCGCGGTCACGCGGCGGGCGCTGGTCTGAATCCCCCGGTGGGTTGGCATGAGGAGTTTTATTTCTCATTGCACTAGCACCCTACCCCCCCACCGGCATAAAAGATACTTTTATTTGAGCAGTTTCAAAAACCGGCATCTTCTAATTCCAGCATGGCCGACGCCCGCGCCGCCACTGGTAGTTGGAAGTTGGTAGTTGGAAGTTGGTAGTTGGAAGTTGGAAGCTGGAAGTCGGATGTTGTCTTCCTGATTTCCTGCTTTCCTTATTGAGTTTATCCCTCGGCGTTGCCCGCCGATTTTTTAATCTGCGCCAATCTGCGCCATCTGCGGGCAGATCCCGAAGTTCCCGTAGTCCATAGTCTCGTAGTCCGTAGTCTCGTAGTCCGTAGTCTCGTAGTCCGTAGTCTCGTAGTCTCGTAGTCCGTAGTCTCGTAGTCTCGTAGTCCGTAGTCTGTCCCTTGGGTGTTGGATGTTTCCTTCTTCGCGCCTTTGCGCTCCCTGCTCCCCGCTCCCCGCTCCCCGCTCCCCGCTCAAGTTTCCGCTAGGCGCCCCTGGCGTCGTGGCGTTTAAAACATCGTCTCCGCCCCCCTGTCTCAAAGCTGCGCCATCGCCTTGTCCAGCGCGGCGTAGAGCTGGTTCATCGTGGCTTCCGTTTCGTCGCCCATGTTCGAGAGGCGGAACGTGGTGCCCTTGATTTTTCCGTAGCCGCCGTCAATCAGGATGCCCTGATCCTTGACCAGCTTCTGGAGCTTGGCCGCGTCCACCACGCGACCGCCGGGCCGCGCCCCGTTGCTGACGCAGGTGAGCGTGATGGATTCAAACCCTTTTTCCGGGAACAGGGTGAAGCCGTGCTTCGCCGCCCAGTCGCGGGTCATCTGGTTCGTCTTTTTGTGCCGCGCATAACGGGCTTCCAGCCCTTCGGCGAAAAATTCGTCGAGCTTCGAGCTCAGCGCGTAAATGTGCGGGATGGCCGGCGTGCTGGGCGTCATGCTCTGCTCGGCGTTTTTCTGGAATTCCACGAAGTCGAAATAATAGCCGCGATCCTTGGCCGTGGCCGCCTTGGCCAGCGCGGCGGGCGACGCGACAAACACTGCGAGTCCCGGCGGCAGGGCGAACGCTTTCTGGGTGCCGGCCAGCAGGACGTCGATGCCCAGCTCGTCAAATTTCAGCGGCACGGCGCTCATGGAGCTGACCGCGTCCACGATGAACATCACGTCCGGATATTTTTTCTTGAGCGCGGCGATTTCCGCCAGCGGCGACATCGTGCCCGTGGAGGTCTCGTTGTGGATGAGCGTCAGCGCGTCGAACTCGCCGGTGGCGAGCTTTTTGTCGATCGCCTCCGCGCGGATCGGGGAACCCCATTCCACCTGCAGCGCCTCGGCCGTTTTGCCGCATTTTTTCGAGACATCGAACCATTTGTCGGAAAACGCGCCGCACATGCAGTTCAGGACTTTTTTCTGCACCAGATTGCGGATGGATCCCTCCATCACGCCCCACGCGGACGAGGTGCTCAAATAGACCAGCTGCCGGGTGGTCAGCAGCGTCTGCAGCTGCGGCTGGATTTTTGCGTAAAGGTCTTTAAAGCCCTGGCCGCGATGGCCGATCATCGGCGAACAAAGCGCCTTGAAGGTTTTTTCGCTGACTTCGACCGGTCCGGGGATGTGGAGTTTGACGTGTGCCATAAAATGTTAGTGAAATTTTTCACAAGGAGCCGTTCAAGGCAAGCTTCGTTTTCAATCTCGCCGGCTTGACTTCCCCTGCCCGCTGGGAAAAAATTCGCCGGTCGTATGCCGGCAAAAAAAAATAGCAAAAGCAAATTGACGCACACCGAACAGCGCGACCTCGACACCAAAATCGAATTCATCGAGGGCCTGGTCCGGCGCGACTCCAATTATGTGGATGCGCTCCAATTGCTGGGCGACCATTACACGCAGCGCGGGCGTTACACGGACGGCTTGCAGGTGGACGAGCGCCTGGCCCGGCTCGAGCCGCAAAATCCTCTCGTTTTTTACAACCTCGCCTGCAGCTACTCGCTGACCGATGAATTTGACCGCGCCATTAGCGCGCTCGACCGTGCCTTGGCGCTGGGCTACCGCGACTTCAAATGGCTGGCCAAGGATCCGGATATGAAAAAGCTCCGCGCCCACCCCGCCTTCCAGGAAATCAAAGAAAAAATCCGCCGGTTGAACAAACTGGACCGCGACTGACGCGGCTTAGGTTTCCGCTTAGTTACTTTGTTATTTTGTTAAAAAAGCCGTTTTCAAGCCCGAATGCCCAACTCGCCGGGCACAAATGGCTGTCGAAAAGCCGCTGTAATAATGCGAGCCCGGCATTACACTGCTCGGGCGCGTGAAAAGACGCGGCTGGAGTCCGGCAGGGAATTCCGGATAATCCCGCCAAATAAATTCGCAAAAATCAAAACTATGAAAATAAAATCTATATCGCTTCTGGCCGCATTGCTGGCGGTGAACCTGATCCCGGCTCAGGCCGCACCCCACATGCTTCCGGGCATCGGCGCGGCGATGCAGGAGATGATGGCGAAAAATGAAATCGCCGGCGCCGTAACCGTGGTCGTGGCGAAAAACAAGGTGCTCCACCTCGATAGCACCGGCCTGGCCGATGTGGCCGCAAAAAAGCCGATGACCCCCGACACGCTTTTCTGGATCGCCTCGATGTCGAAGCCGATTACCGCCACCGCGGTTCTGATGCTCCAGGATGAGGGCAAACTGAACGTCGCCGATCCCGTGGAATAATATCTTCCCGGGTTTGCCGATCTGAAGACGCCCTCCGGCCAGCTGGCGAAGCTCACTCTCAAGCAACTGCTCACGCACACCTCCGGCCTTGGTGAAGCGGACGCAAAAGCCGCCTTGCAAGTTTCCACGCTCGCCGATCTCGTGCCGCTCTGGCTCGCCGCCCCGATGCAATACGAGCCCGGCGAGAAATGGAAATATACGCAGAGCGGCATCAACGCCGCCGCCCGCATCGTTGAGGTGGTGAGCGGCATGAGCTTCGATGCCTTTCTCCAGCAACGGCTTTTCCATCCGCTCGGCATGAAAAATACCACCTTCTACCCGACCGACAAGCAACGCTCCCGACTCGCGACCGGCTACGCTAAAAACAAGGAAACCGGCGCGCTGGAACCGGTTCCGGCCCGGATTGGCTATGAGGGGACGCGGAACCGCCCGCCGCAGGGCAACGGCGGACTTTATTCGACCGCGCCCGACTACGCCCGTTTTTGCCAGATGCTCCTTAACGGCGGCACCCTCGGAGGACGCCGTTACCTGAGCCCGGCTGCGATGAAATTCATCACCCTCCCGCAGACCGGCGACCTGCCGACCGGATTTTTTCAGAAGGAGTCTTGGGGCGCAAATTACGGCTGGGGCATCGGCACCTGCATCCTGCGCCAGCCGCATGCCGGCGCGGCATCGATCCTCTCGCCCGGCAGCTTCGGGCATGGCGGCGCCTGGGGGACGCAAGCCTGGATTGACCCTGTGAAGGGGGTTGCCTATGTGATGATGGTGCAGCGCGCAAATTTTATGAACAGTGACGGCAGCGAAGTCCGCTGTGCTTTCCAGCAGGCAGCTGCGAACGCGCTCGCAAAATAGGATTTTTAATCGTTCCCGTTCTTCCAACCATAAACCTAAATTCCGCAATAAGAATGGCCGCGAAGAGGCACAAAAGGCACAAAAAACGGATGAATTGCGTTTGGAGACTTGAGTTTTATTCACCTTGTGAGTGAAGTATTTTCTCAATGAGAAACCGCGTCATCGGCAATTCCTTTGCGCCTTTTGCGCTTTTTGCGGCAAATCAACTGCGGTTTCCAGGATAAATGTTTCTTTCCCCTCAGACTGGTTGAAACTAAAATCACGAAAATCCCAAACGTGAAACACACCAGCTTCCTACTCACCTCCCGGCTACTGGCACGGCTCCAGTTTATGCGCTGCTTAAAACTTACTCGCCAGGTTGGTGCCCGGCTGTGTGTGTGGTTGACCTTTTTGTGCCTAGCTTTGCCGGCAGCCCCGGGGGCGCACGCGCAATCCACCAACTGGCTCAGTGGCACGAATGTTTTCAGCTTAACTTATGGCACGACCGCCGATAGCGATGTGGTGGATGGGGCCACGCTCATTGTCACCAACGGGGCCAGTCTGACCGCCGGCCAATTGAATGTTGGCCCCACGAATGCCGCCGTGCTCAAACTGTATGCCGGCGCTTCCATCTCCGTCCAAACCTTGCAGGTCACCAACGTGGTGTGCGGCGGCACCACCAACTCTTTCTTTAATTTCAACGGCGGCACGTTGAACACATCCAATGCCGCGCTGGCGGTCGCGGTCAAAATCCTGGTTGCTTCCAATGCTTCTTGGATCGTCAATGGCAATTGGAACATGAACGGCGGCAATCACCAGGTGGCTTCCGTGCAGACCAATGGAATCTGGGGGAAGGTGACGATCGGCGACGCGGCCAACAACACCCTGGTCACGGTGTCAAATGCCGTCTGGAGCCTTGGTAATCCCGCCACTTGGCCCGCCAATCCGTCCAATATCTTGAGCCTGTATGTTGGCAACGGGGGCCATCACAACGTGCTCAACATCACCAACGGCGGCCAGGTTTTCGCCGGTAACTTTGGCGGCGGCGGCAATGTCGGCGTCGTCATTGGGAACTCGGCCAGCAGCCCCAACAACGGCCTGATGGTTGCGGGCAATAATGGCGCCGGCCGCCAATCGACGTTGGATGCAGGGGCGGTCCGGATGAGTGTTGGGACATCCGCCACAGTCACCAACAGTTGGTGCCGGGTGGATGGCGGGGTGATCACCAATGTAGGGAATGCTAACGGCGCTTTTTACACCTATGGCGTGAATAGTTCCCTGGTCATCACGAATGGAGGGCAGGTTTTCATTTCTGCCGGAAGCAGCTTTGAAGGCCGACAAGGACTGAGTAATAGCTGGCTGGTGGCGGGAGCCGATGTTGCGGGCAATCCGGCAACCTTGTCGCTTCGTGGCTTAAATATCAGTGGCGGCTTTGGCGACGTTTATTCCGGCACCAACAACTGGTTATGGGTGGGACAAGGCGGCCTCGTTACGAATAACGGAGGCTTTACGGTTGGTGGCTGGACCAACTCTTATGCCAACTATCTGGCCATCACCAACGGCGGCCAGGTATTCAGCACCGCCGCCAGCTACATTGGCAATTATTCCAATGCTAATAATAACTTTGTCACCATCGGCGGCACATTCGGCAGCACCAACTCGCTGTGGAGCCTCGGCAACACGAGTTTGACCATCGGCAATAACGCAGCGGCCTCTAACAACTATGTGATCTTGTCCGCCGGCGGCGGAATGACGAATGTTTCCTCGGTCATTCTGGGGGGCGCTAATTCCCGGCTGAACTTCAACGGCGGTGCGCTGGCGGCGGGGAGCAGTGGCAGCTTGATCAATACGAATAGCACAGCGCTCAACGCCGCCAGCTTTGTGCAGGTTGGCGGAGCGGTCATTGATGACGGCGGCTTCGCGGTCACGCTGCCGTTGCCGTTGCTGCAGGATCCGAACAGTGCCGGCGGCGGCCTGACCAAACTTGGTAGCGGCACGCTGACCCTCGTCAGCCCCAACACCTATGCCGGTCCGACGACCATCCGCACCGGCACACTGGCGTTAAGCGGGAGCGGTTCGCTTGCCAGCAGCCCGATCATCACGGTGGCAGGCGGTGCGACCTTTGATAACTCAGCTTTGGCTGCTCCATTTACCTTGGGCGCGGGCCAGACGTTGAGCAACAGCATGTTTGGCGCCAGCCTGGCCGGCAGCAATAATTGCAGTGCCGGCATTGTCTCGTTGGTCTATGACGGCACCAACGCATCCTTCATCGTCACCAATGGCGCAATGACGCTGTCAGCCGGCACGGTATTCAACCTTAATAACCTGGGGCCAACCTTGGGACCGGGTGGCTACCCGATCATCGCCAATGTTTCGGGCAGTGCGGGCGGGGTGGGCGGCACGGTGCCCACCAACGTGACATACTCTGGTGGTTCGCTGGCGGGAGCGCCTTCGCTTCACATCATACTCGGCGGACTTTATTTGGGCGTCGGCGGGAATCCGAGCGCGTTTAGTTATAGCCCGACGACGTTCCAATACAACGGTGCGGCGCAGAGTCCGACTATTTCATTTATCGGTTCCACCGGCACGAGAACCACCAACTATGTGGGTGTGGCGCCAACCAGTTACGGTCCCAGCACACACGCCCCCACCAATGTCGGCACCTATTGTGTGGCAAACACCGTCGCGGCGGATGCTGATTATTTAGGCGCCTCCAATAGCGCGGTGTTTACCATTCAAGGGTTGGGAAGTCTCAATCCTGCCAAGGTTGTCATCATCAAGTGCGACGACTTTCGCGGATCTTCTCCAGCTTGGACTAATTTACTCCAAGTTACCCGCACCTTGGGTATAAAAGTCGGCTTGGGCGTCATTTGCACCAACTGTATTGACCACATTCTTGCCACCAACCAGTCTGCCACCTACCGAAACACAACCAACTGGATGCAGTCGCAGGAAACCATCGGTGATGTCGAATTCTGGAATCATGCCTGGGATCACACCCAATGGACGAATACTGGCGGCCAAAACGTTTCGGAATACAACGGATCCGGTTTGGCCTATATGCAATTACACATGGCGGAATCTCAAGACGCCCTATCCAATGCTCTGGGGCATACCGTCTGTTCGTTTGGCACCGCTTATAATGGGTTCGACACTAATACCGCCATCGTCATCAATGCTACGCCCGCTCTGCGGCTCTTCTTCGCCACCAGCGTGACCACCGTTAGAAACGGTGGTTTGAATGCCAGCGTGGCGGCGATGGGTATCATTTCCGAATCTGATGGCACCGGGCTGCCTAACTCGACGAAGTTCGCGACCACTTATCCGGGCGGGCCAGCCGGACCCGTTTCGCTGCAATTTCATCCCGCTTCTTTCGTCAGCAACAGCGGTACCAACAGCCTGCTTGAATTTCAAAAAATCATGCAATATTTGCAGACCAATGGATATGCCATACTCAAGCCCTCGGAATACATCGCCGCTTTCCCCGCCGTCACCAACCAGCCGCTTAGCCAGTCTATTCCGGTTGGCGCCAGCGTCACGTTCGCCGTCGGTGCGACCGGTAATGAGCCCCTGAGATATCAATGGCTTTTCAATGGCGCCCCATCCGTCGGGGCGATTGCTGCTTCGCTGACATTGACCAACCTCCAAGCCACCAACGCGGGCAATTATTCCGTCGTCATCACCAACGCCTTCGGCAGTGTAACCAGCAGTGTTGCGGTTCTTGCCACGATTCTTAAACCGGTGCTGGCAGCGAATACAAATCGCAGTCTGATGGCTGGTGCCACCTTATGGGTGACCAACAGCGCGACCGATCCCAATTCACCGTCGCTCCCGTTGGGATTTGCGCTGCCAGTCAAACCGGTTGGCGCCGGCATCAACACCGCCAGCGGCGTGGTGAACTGGCGTCCGGCGATTTTGCAGGGCGGGACGAGCAACCAGTTCACGGTGGTGGTCACCAACCAGGCCAGCCTGGCTGCCACGCAAAGTTTTTGGGTGGGCGTGATTGCGCCGCAGAAGCCGGGGATTTCTCCACCACTTTTCAGTGCCAAGACCTTTAGGTTTACCATCACCGGCGACGCGGGGCCGGATTATACGATTCAAGGCGCAACGAACCTGGCCTCGCCGTCGTGGCAAACCTTGTTCTTTACAAACGCGCCCGCGCTTCCGTTTACCTGGGCAGACACAAATACGACCCGGTCGCAGATCTTCTACCGCATTTTGCTGGGGCCCTGAATGCATGGAATTTCATGTTGCCATTGGCCCAATCTTCGTCCGCTCAGATACGCGTTTTAACCAGCCGCGGGAACCACTCCTCCCGCTGGGGTGAGGACCGGGGCGAAGCATGCTATGGGTTATGCGGTTGCTGGCCGCGCGAATCCCGCGCGAGTTATTCTCATTTTGTATCTGACCCATGACCAGGGTGGGTTATCGGTCAGGATTTTGCCTCTCTTCTGCTTCGCTGCAAGTGTATTTCATCGGCTTGCGGTTTCTGTCGCCCGCGACGTCGGCAAGTGCCCCGCAAACCCGCCGCCAAATCCTGACGCGCCGCGCCACATCGGATGAAATTTCAGCAAAAGCCAATCAAACATTGGGCGGAATATTCTGTGCTTATCCGGTTGGTTGCCAACTTGGGCGCAGATTGATTTTTTGAAAATAGCCCAGCGCTTGAGCGCTGGGAACCATTCCCCGCGTAACCGCAAGTCCCGGCAGGGACGAAAGGACTTTTCTGCCGTCCTTCCAGGACTGGGCCGTTTCTCCCCAGCAAATCCAGCACTGAAGTGCTGGGCTATTCTCGGAAGATCGCATGGCAAGCAACCCGATAAGCATAGAATATTCAACTGGAGTCTGTTATGGGAAATAATATGGTTCCCCGCTGTTTTCGGTGGAATTAGAACTGGGGAAAGCGGAGTTTGCCGGCAGTGAAGTAAAGCATGGTGGTGAGGTGAGGGATTGAACGGTAGCCGCGCGCCAATCGGCGGCCACCGGCAGGCGGGTTGACCTTCCCCAAGACCGGTAACACGGTTGAAATTGATCGCCCTGTTCGCCGATCGCGAATGGCTGGATGACACGGCGAAAACCATCGTGCGGCCGGATAATACACGAATTTGTCTGGCCAATTTCCCAACCGTTGAAAGAATTCGTTCAATCATGTTTGGAAAGCGCGTCCTTTTAATTTTGTCGACGGTTTATATTTTTTTAAATTCATCGCCGGCATTCGGTTCGATGACGCTAGTGGATGCGAAACTTAAGCGCGTGTGCACCATTGTCCTTCCAGCCAAGGCAAACCGGGTGGAGCAGTTCGCGGCCAGGGAACTGCAATATCATTTGGCCCGGTCCACCGGATTGACTCCTCCCATCCAGAATGAACCGAATGCAACGACCACGGGAACACGGGTCTTCCTGGGTAGGTGCGATGCCGCCGCCAAGGCGGGAATTGACAGCGCGAAACTGGGATTGAACGCCTACCTCATAAAAACCAGTGCGAACGACGTATTTATTTGCGGCCAGGACACCGGGGGTGATCCGCTCGACATGAAGACCGGGGTGGGAACTCTTTTCGGAGTCTATGACCTGCTGGAAAAGAACGCATCGATCCGCTGGCTTTGGCCGGGGACTTTGGGCGAAGTGATTCCCAAACATGAGATCGTTTCCGTCCCGAATGCAAACACCGTGGTCAGACCAGTTTTGATCCAAAAACAGTGGCGAGCCGGGGCTGAGTATGGCGGGGTTCCCAACGGCGGCTATTACGGATTCTCCACCAAAGAGAAATTCGAGGCCTTTTCCAACGGCCAGTATACCTGGCTGAGAAGGCAGCGATTCTTTCAGAACCCAACCATGGCTTACGGACACTCATTCACCCGGTTTTACGATCAATACTACCAGACCCATCCGGAATACTTTGCCCAACTGCCGGATGGCAAGCGTCGACTGGACCCGAAAGGGTCCAAACAAGCGGATATGATTGCCATGTGTGTTTCCCAGCCCGCGTTGTGGAACCAGATCGTTGAAAACTGGAAATCGGCCGGCCAGTCCGAGTTCATCAATCTTTGCGAAAACGATACTCCCGGCAGCTGCGTTTGCAGCCATTGCCTGGGCTGGGATATGCCGGACCCGGAGAACAAGGTCCCGTTCGACCAGCGCCTCGAGACGGTGACCAGGACCTGGCAGAAAGCCAAAGGCGGTTGGAGCGGCTGGATGGAAGGGCTGGGTTCCGTGACCGACCGCTATGTGAAATTTAACAACGCGGTTTTCGGACTGGCTTCCAAAGAGCGCCCGAATGTGAAAACCGTCTTCTATGCCTATAACAACTATGTCAAACCGCCCCTCGGGACCAGGCTGAACAAAAATGAGTTCATCGGGCTTATCCCGGGCGGCTCGCATTTTCCCTGGAATCAGCCCGAGTCCGATGATTTTAGAAAATCCCTGCGAGCCTGGTCGGAGGCGGGCGCCAGCATCTTCTTCCGGCCCAACACCACGTATCAGGGGAATGCTTTCCCGGTTTTCTATGGCAAAACGTTCGCGGCGGATCTCAGCTATGGCTTCAAGCATTCCATGCTGGGAGTGGATTTTGATGCATTGACCGGCCAGTATGCGGCTCAGGGTCCCACGCTCTACTGCATCGCCCGGGCGTTGAATCAGCCGGATCAGGCTGCGGATGAATTTCTGGATGAGTACTACTCTGCGTTCGGGTCCGCGAAGAGCGAGGTCAAAGCCTATTTTGAAAACTGGGAGGCATACTCCGCGAAATGGACTCCCGAGAGCACCGCCGCCGCGGAAAAGCGGAACGCCAGATATGAATCCGGCTGGTATGCCATCTATGCCATCTCCAAGGAAATCTTTCCCAAGGCAGCTTGGGAGACCGGATGGAACCTGCTGGCCCGGGCCAAACTGGCGGCGCAAGGCGACCCGCTGGCAACTCAGCGGGTGGCCTTCCTGGAAAAAGGATTGAAGCACGCCTGGCTGGTTCAGGAAACCGCCAATGCGTTCGAACACAAGGTGGACACCAGGGATGCTTCAACATTTGATGCGGCCCGCCGGCAGCTCATGGAGTATCGCAAAACGATCGAGGGCGACTTTGTTTCCAGCCCGTCGATAATTACATATTATGAATCGCAAAGTTGGGGCAATCCGAAAGCGAACCTTTCAAAGTGATCCGGAGATTCTGATAATGCACCTCAAATAAAAAACTGCTTCCCATGCCTTCACGCCCTGTCCACCAAAGCAAGTCCAAGCCGCGCCCGGTTAAGCCCGTAGCCGATGCGGAACTGACCTCCCGGCCCAAATACGTTTCCATTCCTGAATTCGGCGTGGTGGTTCTGGAAAGCCGCCACGCGGCGAACTGGTCGGGACCGGCCTGGTTTAATGAAAATTTCAATAAGTTTCTGTTTGTGGTGTCGGGTGCCGTGCAGCTGCGCACTCCGGAGAAAACCTGGAATTTGCACCGGGATAGCCTGGTGCATGTGACGGCGCACACTCAACATTCCAATGCGGACATCTCCGCCGAGCCGGTGGTGATCTATGTGATTCATTATCGGGAGCAGATATTGCCGGCTGCGCTGGCAACCGCCTTGCGGCGGCAAGCCATCACCCGATGGAATCTGACGGCTGCCCGCTCCAATGTGGCCCGGTCGGTGCGCCAGGACTTGCAGCAGATGCTTTACGAGCAGGTGATTCGCCGCGAAGGCTGGCAGGCGTTGCTGATCAGTCTGCTCCTGCAAATCGGGGTGCGCGTTTTGCGGGTGAGCGAGCGGCAAGGAGCCAAAACCGATGGGGAATCGATTGACGCCGTGACCAGCCTGCGGCGCGTGGCCAACTATGTCGCCGGCCTGGAAACCAGCTTTTACCGCCAGCAGTCGCTGGATGAAGCCGCCGCCCAAGCCGGATTAAGCCGACGACGATTTACGGAGCTGTTTCGCCGCCTGACGGGCAAGAGTTGGCGGCAGCATTTGCTGGCCTTGCGCCTGAAACACGGGGCGAGGCTGCTGGTGGAAACGGGGAAATCGGTCACCGAGATCATGTTCGAGTGTGGGTTTGATGACCTTTCCCACTTTCACCACAATTTCAAATCCACCTTCGGATGTTCACCCAAAATCTATCGCGCCAAGCACGCCGCCCCGCGCGGTGGTTGATTGATGTTTTTTCGCCGGTCTTTTTATTCCGGCCATTCCTGACAGCCGGATCCATTGGATCAAGAAATTGCATTGCCCGAAGTCCCAATCCCGGCTGCCCGAATTTCCAAGACGTAGAATCCGGCTTGTAGCACAATGGCGTCATGTTACTCACCCGTTTGTTGCACCCGGAGATTTTAGCGGCCTTGGGAAGGGCCGGCCACGGCGCCTGCGTGCTCATCGCGGATGGCAACTATCCGGTTTCGACCCAGTCTCCCGCCGATGCCGCGCGGGTTTTTCTGAACCTGCGGCGCGGACTGGTGAAGGTTACCGATGTTCTGGAGGTTCTGCGGGACACGATTCCAATTGAAAAAGTCACACTGATGGCCACGCGCGACGGCCAGCCGGCGCCGATCCATCAGGAATTTTTTAAATTGCTGCCGGCGGGGATTGAGCATCAGGCTTTGGCGCGCGCTGAATTTTATGCGGCGGCGAACCAGCCTGCCACCGCGCTCGTCATTGCGACCGGCGAGGAGCAGCGTTTCGCCAACCTCCTCATCACCATCGGCGTCGTCAAACCGGATCAAATATGAAAGCGTTGGTTCTCAAAGAATACCTGAAGTTCGCCTACGCAGAGGTGCCCCTGCCCTCCTTCGGGCCGACCGATGTGCTGGTGTCGGTCAAAGCCTGCGGCATTTGCGGCAGTGATGTTCATGGCATGGATGGTTCCACCGGCCGCCGCCGCCCGCCCATCATCATGGGGCATGAGGCCGCTGGCATCATCGCCGGGGTGGGCGGCGGAGTCAGTGGCTGGAAACGCGGCGACCGGGTCACTTTTGATTCGACGATCTATTGCGGAAGCTGCGAGTTCTGCCGGCGCGGCGAAGTCAATCTTTGCAATCAGCGCCGGGTCCTGGGGGTGTCGTGCGAAGATTATCGCCAGGCGGGCGCGTTCGCCGAGTTCGTCGCCGTGCCGCAGCATATTCTTTACCGGCTGCCGGACAATTTATCCTTCGAGCACGCGGCGCTCATCGAACCTTTCACCATTGCCTTTCACGCCGTCCGACGGAAGCCGGCGACGCTGAACGACACGGCGGTGATCATCGGCTGCGGCATGATCGGGCTGGCGCTGCTCCAGGCGGTCCGTCTCGCCGGCTTCGGTCGGGTTTTTGTGGTGGACATGGCGGCCGACCGGCTGGCCCGGGCCGCCAGTCTGGGCGCCCATGAAACCATCAATTCCTCCAACGGCCAGGCCTTGGCAGAAATCCTGCGGCTCACCGGCAATCGGGGAGCGGATCATATCTTTGAGGCGGTCGGCCTCGGTGCGACCGTGGATTTGGCGCTGCGCGCCGTGCGCAAAGGCGGCTCCGTGACGCTGGTTGGCAATGTGTCCGCCCGGGTGGAAGTGCCGCTCCAGGTCATCGTGACCCGCGAACTGTCGCTGTTTGGCTCGTGCGCCTCGGCGGGCGAATATCCGGCCTGCCTGGACATGATGGCTCGCGGCGCGATCACAGCCGCACCGCTGCTCAGTGCGGTGGCGCCTTTGAGCGAAGGCGCGGCGTGGTTTGAGCGGCTTCATCAACGGGAGGCCGGACTGCTGAAGGTGATCCTGACCCCGTGAGGCGACCTCGTTAACTTTTCTGTAAAACGGCTGAAGACATTTGTATGAAAGCAGAACTATTCGATCTCACCGGCAAAGTGGCCATCGTCACCGGCACCAGTCGCGGGCTGGGGCAATACCTCGGCCGCGCGCTGGCCAAAGCGGGCGCGGATCTGGTGATCACCAGCCGCGATCCCGCGAAGCTGTCATCTTTTCAAAAGGAAATTGAAGCGCTGGGCCGGCGCGCTCTGCCGCTGGCGCTGGATGTCCGCGACCATGACAGCATCCAGAAAATGGTGGAAGCCGCCGCGGCCCATTTTGGCAGGATCGACATCCTCGTGAACAACGCCGGCTGCAATGTCCGCAAGCCCGCGCTGGAAGTGTCCTGGGCCGACTGGAATCTGATTCTCGAAACCAATTTGCGCGGCACATTTTTCGTGTCGCAGGCCGTGGCGCGGCACATGATCCCGAAAAAATTCGGGCGCATCATCAATATCGGTTCCGTAACGTGCGTTGCGGGCTACGCCGGCCTGGCTCCCTACGGGGCCAGTCGCGGCGGCGTGAAACAACTGACCATGAGCCTAGCCGACGACTGGGGCATGCACGGCATCACGGTCAACTGCCTGGCGCCCGGCTGGTTCAAGACGGCGCAAAACGCGGTCATGTATGAAAATCAGGAATGGGTGGATTACCTTTGCGACCGCATCCCGCTCAAGCGTCCGGGCCAGCCGACGGATCTGGATGGCGCGGTGGTTTTTCTCGCCTCGGACGCCAGTGAATACGTGACCGCGCAGACTTTGCTGGTGGACGGCGGCATTTCCGGTGGCGCCACCCGCGCGCTGCCCAATAAGAAGTGACCCATGAAACAGCGCGTCTGCGGCAAATCTGATTTAAAACTCCCGGTGCTTGGCCTGGGTTGCTGGGCTTTTGGCGGGGGCGATTATTGGGGGCCGGTCAGCCAGTCGGACGTGAATGACGTGGTGCGCTGCGCCGTGGATCACGGCTGCAATTTCTTCGACACCGCGGAAATGTATAACCAGGGCGCCAGTGAAAGTTCCCTGGGCATCGCCATTCAGGGAATGCCGCGCGATAAAATTCTCATCGGCAGCAAAATCAGCCCGTCCCACACCGAACCCAAAAAACTGGTGGAACATTGCGAAGCGAGCCTGCGCCGGTTGCAGACCGACTACCTTGATCTCTATATGGTTCACTGGCCGATCACCGCCCATTCCATCGTCCATTTCACCACGGAATCCATCCCGACGCCTTCCGTGTCCGAGGCGTTCGCCGCGTTGAAAGAATTGCAGGCCGGGGGCAAAATCCGCCATATCGGCGTTTGTAATTTCAGCGCGGAGAAATTGGATGAGGCCATGGCCACCGGCGCGGAGATTGCCGCCAATGAACTGCCCTACAGCCTGCTCATGCGGGCGATTGAACAGGAAATCCTGCCGCATTGCGTCCGGCGCGGAGTGGGCGTCATTGGCTATATGGCGCTCATGCAGGGGATTCTGGGAAAACCTTATCCGAGCATTGAAGCGATACCGATTCTGCACCGGCGCACGCGACACTTTGATGCCCGCCGAAATCAACATTGCCGTCACGGCATGACCGGGGCCGAAGCGGAAACCATGGCAGCGCTGGCCGCCATCCGCCGGATCGCCCACGAGCAAGGCATGACGGTGGCGGAAATTTCCCTTAAGTGGGCCATGGCGGGAAAGGGAATGACCAGCTCGCTCTGCGGTTCCAGCAATGTCAAAAACCTCGAACGGAACCTAGCCGCCGCTTTGGAACCCCTCCCCGCCGATGTGATGGCCAGATTAAATCGCGCCACCCGGCCGCTATTGGAAAAACTTGGCCCAAGTTTCGACTATTGGCAACACCCGGACAATGATCGGACGCTGTGATTATCAATGCCCTGCGCAAATCCAACTAATTTGAGGCTGCCTGACAAACGCTGGCTGATGATCAGCTTCGCGTTCAGCGCCACGGTCATCAATTACCTGGACCGGCAGGTGCTTTCGGTGGTGGCCGCGTCACCCGATTTCAAGGCGACGATTCCGCTTACCGATGCGGCTTATGGCTACATCGCCTCCGCCTTCATGTTTGCTTACGCCGTCTCGAACGGACTCTCCGGTCCGTTCATTGACCGGGTGGGCACGCGGATCGGTTATGCGTGCTGCATGATTTGGTGGTCCGTGGCGGGGATCTTCCATGCCGTTGCCCGGGGACCGCTTTCGCTTGGCTGCTTCCGGTTTCTGCTGGGCGTCGGCGAAGCGGGCAACTGGCCGGCGGCGGCCAAGCTGGTCACCGAATGGTTCCCCGTGCAGGAACGGGCGCTGGCTTCCGGCATTTTCAACAGCGGCGCCTCGCTCGGCTCGGTGGTTTCGCCGCTGGTGATCGTGTGGGTGGTGGCAACGTGGGGCTGGCGGAGCGCGTTCATTTCCATGGGCGGGCTGGGATTGCTATGGGTGGTCGCCTGGTGGTTCACTTATCAAGTGCCGCCCAAACTCGCGGGCGAAGTGCCGGGATCGTCCGTGCCGGCGTTGAAGCTCATGCGCACCCGCTTTGTGATGAGCTTCACGCTCTCTAAAGTATTCATGGATCCGGTCTGGTATTTCTTCGTGTTCTGGTTCCCGAAGTATCTGGCCGAAGTGCATCACTTCAGCCTCAAGGAGATCGGCTGGAAGGCGTGGATACCGTATTTCACCGCCGTGCTGGGAAACCTCGCGGGCGGCGTGCTCACCGGCTGGCTGATGCGGCGCGGTCTGGCGGTGTCCGTCGCGCGCAAGACCAGTACCGCCGTTTTCGCGCTGCTCATGGTCAGCACCATTCCCGCCATCCTGACCAACAATTCGTGGCTGGCGATTGCGCTCATTTCGCTCACGACCTTCGGCTACACGGGCTATCTGGCGAATACGCTGGCCTTTCCCGGGGATGTTTTTCCGAAACAGGCGGTCGCCTCCGTGTGGGGACTGGCGAGCATGGGCTCCGGTTTTGGCGGCATGCTTTTCATGGCATTGTCCGGCTGGCTGATCGGCCGTTTTGGCTACACCCCGGTGTTCATCGGCTACGGCATCCTGCCGCTGCTGGCACTCGCCTGCATCTTATTCTTAATTGGCCCCTTGCGGGCGGATGCGCGCTTTCAATCAACCGGAGCCACCCCCAGCCCGTGAAATTCATCACCGTAAACATATCAACTATGAAAACTAAAATCATCATCACCACCTTGAGCAGCCTGGTCCTGCTCGCCCTGGCCGGATGTGCCTCCGCGGGCAAACCCGCCACCCGTGCGGAGGAACAGCGGTTGCAGGAGAAATACTCCGCCTATCGGGGCGTGGATCCCGATTACACGCATGCCGGCGAGGCGGCCGTGGAGCGCTGGATGGATCTGAAGTGGGGGCTGCGGATTCATTGGGGGCTTTATACCCTGTGGAACGGCAGGGAATCTTGGATTGTCCGGGATCACGTGAAGGATCAGGAATGGCAGAGGAATTACTACGCGTCCTATCAAAACTTCAATCCCACCAATTTTAACGCCGATGAGTGGATGGAGATCATGCAGCGCAGCGGCATGAAATACTTTTCGTTCACCACCAAGCACCATGAAGGCTTCTGTTTGTGGCCGACCAAGACCTGGCAACGCGGCTTTCGCAAAAATGCCGATGGGAGCTTTGAAGAAATCACAAACCATTACAGCATCGCGGAAACGCCATTCAATCGCGATATCGTCGGCGAACTGGTAAAATCGGGCCGCGCCCACAACCTCGGGGTAAGCCTCTACTTCTCGCACATTGATTGGCATGACTGGGATTTCGGTTGGGACAATCAATTTAAGTGCCGCAATTTCTGGTATGATGGCACGTTCACCAATCGGGCAAGCGATCCCAAGCGTTGGGCGGACTTCATTCAGAAGGAGCGCGACCAGATCACCGAACTGCTGACCCGGTATGGTCCGATCGACACGCTTTGTCTGGATATGAAATGGTGCAAGGAAGCCCAGCCGGATGCCTTTGAGGTGGCCAAGCTGGCCCGCCGCCTGCAGCCGAACATCATGCTCCGCAACCGCGGTATTGACCAATATGGCGATTACGAGACGCCGGAACGTGTGATTCCCGAAGACCCCAACCGGATCAAGCGTCCCTGGCAGGTGATTTACCCTTGCGGCACCGGCTTTTCCTACAAGACCGACGACACCTACAAATCCCGCGAATGGGTGCTGGAAAGCCTGATTGACATCGTGTCCAAGGGCGGCAATTTCCAGGTTGGTTTCGGCCCGGACGCGACCGGCCGATGGCCTCAGGAAATGATCGACCGCGTCAACTATGTTGGCGACTGGCTCAAGGTGAACGGCGAGTCCATCTTCGCCACCCGTCCCTACCTGCGCTACCACGAAGGCAAAGACCTTCGCTTCACCCGTACCAAGGACAAGAAATATGTCTATATCATCAGCCTCAAATGGCCGGGCGAGACCCTGCATAGCCAGCTGGTCAAGGCCAAGGCCGGCTCATCCATCCGCCTGCTGGGAGTGGATCAGGAATTAAAGTGGCATCAGGATCAAGCCGGCCTGACCATCGAACTGCCCAAAGAACTTCAAATCGAATCCCGCCGTCCCGGTCGCCAGGCCTACGCCTTCAAAGTGGAGTCCGACCCGTGGTGAGAAATTTCATAACCCCGCATTGAGACAACCGATTTATTCTGTAATTACACGACTGCGAACCTCCGTATAGGCCCGCGCACCAACCTCCGCCCGCTGCTGGCCCCGCTGGCGCGCTGCGTGCGGCTGACCGCCGGCTCCCGCAACCTTCGCGGTTCATTATTCCGACATCAATGATGGCGGTTCGGAACTCGAACCTCGTTGATATTAAAATGGATAAATGTAAGCTGCACCATCATCCCAAATGAATTCAAACAACAACTCCTTGAATCGTCGGCAGTTTATCAAACGCTCCGCTTTTTCCTGTGCTGCGTGCGTATTCTTTTCCGGCAGCGACCTTTGGGCGGAAAGCTTCATGGAAAAGGCCGATTTCGGTTCGGTGCCCTATCCCGCCCCGGACTGGCTGCGCCACGCCGTCATCGTGGAAGTTCCTACCCGCGGTTTCAACGTCTCGGATTACAAAAATCCCAAAAACTGGAAATATCCGTTTGGCGATACCACCTACAAATCAATTGCGGCCAAACTGGATTTTTTGAAGGACATGAGCATCAATGTTTTGTGCCTCTATTCCGTATATAACTGCACGCCGCAGACAAACCTCTTCGCCTTGCGATACACCGAGCCGAATCCCGACATGGGTAATTTGGATGATGTGAAGGATCTCATCCATCAGGCTCATGCTCGGGGCATGCAGGTCATAAGCAATACGAACCATTATGGCGTAGATCGGACTTCGCCGCTCGTGGCCGAGCACCCGGATTGGTTTCTGCCATCGAGCCAGCGGCGGTACAGCCAGCGGGTTTTTGACCTTAATAATACGGCAGCCCGCGCCCACATCATTGATACGCACGTCTGGTGGTGCACGGAAGTGGGACTTGACGGATGGCGCATCGACTGCGCCTCGGCCTTTGCCTTCAAAAAATCCGTCTGGAACGAGATCGTGACCCGCTGCGCTAAGAAGGGCAAACGGATCCTGTTGGCTACCGAGGGCAAGCAGCTGGCCGGCTCTATCCAGGGTTCGGGCTTGCATGGCTTTGCCCCCATTCTTGACCTGGAAAACAATTGTCCGCGGCACGGCGCCACTGCCAATGACCCGTACCGTTGCAAGGAGATTAGCGGGCATAACGTCGGGGAACCGAAAGACGGAGGCCACGCCTATAATTCGAGCAATCCAGGCGAACGCGAAGGCTGTTATCGGGTCAAGGGCAGCCGGTTTATTTACGGGCATAACTCCATGTTCGCGCCTATGGTGCCATGGATGCTGCTGGGTGAGGTGTTCAATGCCACGCATCTGGCGCTTCCCGCCTCTAATTTTTCACCCAAAATGCTCCATTCATGGCTGGATTGGACGGACGTGGAATCCCAGCCGGCGGTGGTCGAGGATTTCCGTAAAATCAATAAAATCCGGGATGAACATAAGGATATTTTCCACAATAACATGTATGAGGCCAAGCTGATCAATGTTCCATGCACCTCCACCCCTGCCTCGCCGGTCAAGCCGTATGCGCGCTTTATCAACGGCCGGAAAGCCGGCATCGTGATCGGAAACAATAGCACCACGGAAGACGTGACTTTCACGCTGGAAATCCCGCTGGCGGCGATGGGCATGGACGGTTTGAGCGAACTAAAAGTGACCGATTGCTGGGCCAAGACCACCACGAAAGTTGCCAAAGATTCGCTCAAATCCCATGCCATCCTCGTGCCCAGGGACAAAGTGGCGGGCGGCGGCGTGCGCGTTCTGATCATTGAGGCAACTCTGTAATGGCCAACCCAGCCGTTCAATCGTATGCAGATACGTTATCGCAAACTATAGCCGTTCTTGTAGCAGCAAGCGTAAACTTGCTCTAACTAAAAACTAACACCTTAAAATTAACAACATCCCCTTCCGCCTTCGCGCCTTTGTTGTCACGAAAGCCGTTTACATGTCGTAGCGGCGTCTCGGCAGAGCGCCGCCATTTATGATTGGACATTCAGCGTTAACAATCGATACCCGAACGATCCGTTTCCTCATTGGAACAATTGGGGAGCGAACTCATTGAGGTAGTTTCGCCAATTGATCCATGTGTGGGCGCCGTCCGTTTCCTTGTAGATCACAGTAAAATCATGCCGCTTGAACATCTCCACTGTGGCGCGTGATTTCTGCACCAGAAAGTCATCTTTGCCGGTGGCAAACCAAAACAGCTTGAGACCTTTCTTCAGCCGGGCGTCCGCCAGTATCTGACGGTTCCGCTCCTCGAAGGCGGGCTTCGGCGCGGGCCCGCGCATTCCCTCCAATACTCCTGAACTAAAGACGCCGAGGTAGGCAAACTGGTCCAGATGGGAAATGCCGATATCCAGGGTTTGCGCCCCGCCCATGGAAAGCCCGGCGATCGCCCGGTGCGCCCGATCCGGATAAACGCGATAGTTTCTTTCCACCAGCGGCATGATGTCGTTCAGAAAATCGTTGGCAAAGGCATCGGCCGCGCCGCGGGGATTTTCAGTCCGGGCGAACTCTACATGGCCGGCGGGCATGACGACGATCATGGGTTTGGCCTTCCCCGCCGCCACCAGGTTGTCCAGGATGAAACCGGCCCGGCCCACCGAGGTCCAGGCCTCATCGCAGTCGCCCGACCCGTGGAGCAGATAGAAAACCGGAAATTTACTTTTTCCCTTCTCATACCCCGGCGGCGTATAAACATGGAGTCGGCGAAAGCATTGCAGCGAGGTCGAATAATAGGTCACCGCCGCAACTGCACCGTGAGGCACCTGCCGGGTATCCATAAAATCCGATCCGGGAACAACAACCAGGCTCCAGACATGGTTACGCGAGCCGCTGGTCGCCGGATTTTGATGGTCAACGACCGGCACGCCATCCAGGCTGAATTCATAACGGTAAGCTCCGGGATCAATGGGGCCGATGGTCAACTCCCACACGCCATTGGTGCCCTGGGTCATGGAAGCACCTTTGCCGTTTCCCGGAATATCGGGGCCGCTCAGTTTTACGGCTTCCGCTTTGGGCGCATGGATGCGGAAGGTGATCTGGCGATCCGGTGAAAGTTCCGGGGAGACCAGCTGGTTTTCCGGGGAACCGCCGCGAGATTGCGCCATCACTGATATCATGGGGAGGAATGCCGCCAGCAGGATGGCAACGGTTTGATTCCGGGGATATTTCATAAATTTTTCTAGTAGTGGGTGGCCAAGGATACGGAGTCGGGTTGGCGTTATGGTATGGGTTTGCACCATCGTAGGCGGCTTGGCCTCTGCCGGCAACCCGATTTCCGGCGCAAATCTACGACATTTGCGGACACTCTGAAGCTTTGCGCCTTGGAGTCTTGGCGTGAGTCATTTCCGGTTCCAAGTCTCAGGTTTGTTTTTTGGATATTGGATGTTCAGCGTTGAATGTTCAGCGTGGCCCCCTTCTGACTTCTGGCTTCTGACTTCTGACTTCTGAAAATATTTCAGGTTTCAGCGTTTCAGCGTTTCAGCATTTGATTTCGCTGCCCTCCGTCTCACGGCCCCTGGACATCCCGGGTGCTGCCCATGGTCTTGACGAAGCTGCTGGCGCTCGCCGGGGCGGCGCTATTGCGGATGGTTGCCCCCTGCACATCGTTGAGCACGATCACCGGCTCACTTCCGGCGGACTCTACATGGAACCCGTTCAGTTCGATGTTCCGGGCGTCATCGCAGACCAGTGCCGGGCGATAATCTTTGTTTTGCACCCGCAGGGTGACGTTGTCGAACTTGATTCCCTCGGCGTGGCGGCAGTAAAAGCCCCAGGCCGGCAACACACCGAACATCGAGCCCTGCGGGTAAATTTTCGCTTTTTCCGGCACCTTGTCGAGGTAGTCGAGACGCGGATGAGTTGGCAGCGGCGTGTTTCCAACGCCACCGTAGACGATGGTGATATTCTTGAGCGTCACATCCTGCACCGGGTGTCCGGGCAGGCCGACAATCGAGGAGGTGATGAGCGTGGGGCGATGTTTTGTCATGACTTCGCTGGCTTGCAGCTTGTTCATGGACGCGCGCGGGCGGTCGAGGATTTCAGCGGTGACATCACTGATGGTCACGCCCCGAAGCGTTCCGATGGCACCTTTGCGGTTGCCGAGACGGATGAAAATGGCGTTTTGACTATCGGTGATCTTGATCCGGGATATCCGGACATTCTCCATCGCGCCCCCATCGACGATATGCAAGGCAATGGCATCTTCGTAGGTATCGTAAATCTCGAGATTGCGGCAGATGACATTCTTGAATCCCCCGACCGAGGAGGTGCCGAATTTCAGGGCATTGCAACTGGACCGCACGCGGCAGTTCTCCACCAGCACATCATCACAGGCCTGGCCGTCGGATTTGAGACAGATGCCGTCGTCCTCCGAATCAATATCGCAGCCGCGCATCACCACATGCACGCAGCCGTTAATATCAATGCCATCGTTGTTCGCGATGGAAATGCTGCGGACTTTGATGTTTTCCACGGTGAGATGCTCGCAATCCCGATAGTGCTGAACCCAGGAGGCGCTGTCCTTGAGCGTGATGTCCCGGATGGTCACGTTTGTACAGTTTCTAAAACTGATGATCATGGGGCGGCTGAACTCTTTGGCATTGGCCAACTTCTTTTCTTTCGATAGCCGTTCGGTGTCGGCCGCCAGCAGTATCCCCTGCCCGTCAATCAAGCCTTTGCCGCAAATTCCGATATCCTGCAGCTGGTCGGCCCGCAGCAGGCTGAGGAGTTTTCCCGCGCGATAATCCAGCCGGTGCGGGCTGCCCAACAGGGTGGCGCCTTCGTCCAATTGCAGGGTGACGCGGCTTTTCAGATCCAGCGATGCGCTCAGATATCGGCCCGGCGGAAAGAGCACGGTGCCGCCCCCCGCGTTCGCCGCCGCATCAATCGCCTGCTGCAGCGCAAGGGTGTCCATTTTCAAACCGTCACCGGCGGCACCGTATTGCCGGACATTGAAGGTGGCTCCGTTCGCCAGGAGCGGCGCAGCGAATGTCAATAGGGCTGATACCCAGCCAAAGATACTAGCGGAGAACGGAAATAGTTTCATTATGGATGTGCTTTAGGACGCGCCATCGGCCAGCTAGGTTTCATCCGATTTTACCGGGCGGTCACCCACGCGATGAGAATTAGCTTGCTACCTGATCCTATTCCGATCATTGAAGGGCGCATGCAACCCACACTATCTTTGATGGCCATTCTTTTCCTGTTGGCAGCCGGTTTGCCAACGGTTGTCAGCGGGGAGCCAGCGGTACCACCCCGGATAAAACTCGGCGCCTACTATTTTGCCGGCTGGTGCGGGAAGTGCGGTCAGGATGACGGTAAACCGGAGCATGCGTGGGCCAAAGACATGCCCTCGCACATCAGCCATAAGCTGCTCACCGAGTTTGCCGGGCGCACGCCGCTCTGGGGCTGGCGCGAGGATGCGCCGGGAGTGATGGAGCGGCAGATCAATTTGGCGGCCGATAACGGCGTGGCGTTTTTCGCGTTCGATTGGTATTGGTCGCATCGTAAAGGAGAACCATTCAAGGTCGCCGCCGTCGAACCCGGCCGTGATGCGCTGAATTTACCACTGCTCCAGTTCATGCAGGCCAGGAACAGCCGGCGGATGGAATTCTGCCTGTTGGTGGTCGATAAGATTGAAGGCGTGGAGGCTTGGAAGCAGGCGTCCGATTACTGGGTCACCCTTTTCAAGCATCCCTCTTATTTGCGGGTGGCGGGCAAACCGCTGGTGTTGATCTATAAAACCGAAGGGATCAAGGCCGAGGAATTAGCCTGTATTCAGAAGGCGGCCCAAGCGGCCGGCCTTCCGGGCGTCACCGTTGCGTGTTGCGGCAATGGCAAAGTGGAGGACGGATATTCGATGCGGACCCATTATAATGTAACCCCCCAAGGGACGTGGACCCTCCATAAGTCCGAAGAACATTCCTATTCGGAAGTGGTTGAGGCGAACGTGAAGGCCTGGAAAGGCGGGACGCCCGCCCAGCCGCTGATTCCGCTGGTCACGGCGGGATGGGATCGGCGTCCCTGGGAAGGCAAAGGCGGCTATGCCGATCACGGGGTGGAGATTTCCTGGTATTACACCGGCCGAACGCCGGCGGCGTTCGGCAAATTGCTGGAACGTCTGGCCCAATGGATGGAGGCCAACCCGACGCAGGTGACCAAGGATCGGCTCGCCCTGGTCTATGCCTGGAACGAGACCGGCGAAGGCGGCTGGCTCGTGCCCTGCCGGGACGACCCGGATGGAGCTTATTTGAAAGCCGTCCGACGTGTGGTTTGGAGTAAATAAAAAATGGCGGCGGCAGGAACCGGTTGAAACTATCATCACAGCGGAGTCAATCCTTCGAGCCATACTTTTTTCAGCGGACCGGCTTAAAACCGCCTCGTGATTCAGGGCCGGTGATTCACTTCCTGAAATTCGTCACGACTCAGACCGCGTTGAATGGTGTTTCAAGTTTCCGCTATCCGCTTTCTCGATTTCCGCTTTTCTCGCTGCCCTCCGCCCTCTGTTGTCCCTTGGTCCATAGTCCCAGCCCTACCTTTGCGCCTTTGCATCTTTGCGTGAGTCAGTTCCGGTCCCAAGTCTCAGGTTTGTTTTTTGGATATTGGATGTTCAGCGTTAAATGTTGAATGTTCCCCTGGTGTTTCAAGTTTCCGCTATCCGCTTTCTCGATTTCCGCTTTTATCGCTGCCCTCCGCCCTCTGATTAGTTCAAGTTTCCAGTCCCCGGCCGGATGAGGCGATGAAAACCATCGGCAATTCTGGAATCGGAAGAACACCCGGCATCATGGTTTGGCCATAAAATAACAATCGTTATAAAAAACCATCGAGGGCAATGGGGTGTTCACCCCATATACAGATGGCGGCAATTGCCTGATGATTTAACTGGATTGGTGGGTCGCCATTGAGCAATGCAGCTTGATGAAAAGGCGTACCGCCATAGGCAATTTGAAGCAAAGGTTTATCAGCCCTTTGTATCTCACCCGTGTTAATGAAAGAATGTTCCTGAATGAAAAAAAACGGTTCCAAATCCCGCGCGCCAAAAACGCTTTTACCCAAGTGCCCCACGGGCATTCAAGGTCTCGATGAAATCACCGCCGGCGGGTTGCCACGCGGACGACCCACGCTGGTGTGCGGCGGCGCGGGTTGCGGCAAGACGCTGCTGGCCGCGGAATTTCTCGTGCGCGGCGCGGTGCAGTTCGGCGAGCCGGGCGTGTTGATGGCGTTTGAGGAAACCGAGAAAGAGCTGACGGCCAACGTCGCCTCGTTGGGCTTTGATCTGGCGGGATTGATCCGCCGAAAAAAAATTGTCGTTGATTACGTCCACGTCGAGCGCAGCGAAGTTCAGGAAAGCGGCGAGTATGATCTGGAAGGCTTGTTCGTCCGGCTCGGGCACGCGATTGATTCCATCGGCGCCAGGCGCGTGGTGCTCGACACGCTGGAGGTGCTGTTCGCCAGCCTGCCGAATGAGGCGATTCTGCGCAGTGAGCTGCGCCGGCTCTTTCGCTGGCTCAAGGAGAAGGGCGTCACCGCCGTCATCACCGCCGAGCGCGGACGCGAATCGCTGACGCGGCACGGGTTGGAGGAATACGTCTCCGACTGTGTCATCCTGCTTGATCATCGCGTCAATGACCAGATTGCCACGCGGCATCTGCGCGTGGTGAAATATCGCGGCGCGCTGCACGGCACCAACGAATTTCCCTTTCTCATCGGTGACGACGGCATCAGCGTGCTGCCGATCACATCGCTGGCGCTGAATCACAAGGTTTCGGGCGAGCGGATTGCCACCGGCATTTCCCGGCTGGACGCGATGCTCGGCGGCAAGGGTTTTTTTCGCGGCAGCAGCATCCTGCTCACGGGCACACCCGGCACCGGCAAGACGATTGTCTCGGCCAATTTCGCCCAAGCGGCCGCCCGGCGCGGGGAGCGCGTGCTCTTCTTCTCGTTCGAGGAATCGCCCGACCAGATCATCCGCAACATGCACTCCATCGGCTTGCGCCTGGAGCCGCTGGTAAACCGCGGCCTGCTGCGGTTTCACTCGGCGCGACCCTCGCTCTACGGTTTGGAAATGCATCTGGCCACGATGTTCAAGGAGATCACCACGTTCAAACCCGACGTCGTCATCATTGATCCGATCACCAGCCTGATGGACTGCGGCACCGATTCCGAGAACAAGGGCATGATCACGAGGCTGATTGATTATCTCAAGGCCGGGCAAATCACCTCGCTCTTCACGAGCTTGACGCAGGGCGGCCACGCGCTGCAGCAAAGCGAAGCCGCCATGTCCTCGCTTATGGATTCCTGGCTGCTATTGCAGGACTTCGAAGGCAACGGTGAACGCAACCGGGTGCTCTATGTGCTCAAGGCGCGCGGCATGGCCCATTCGAACCAGATCCGCGAGTTCCTGATTTCGGACCGGGGCATTGACCTGGTGGATGCCTACATCGGGCCGAGTGGCGTGCTGACCGGATCCGCCCGCGCCGCGCAAGGCGCCCTCGAAAATGCCGCCGTGCTGGCCGCCCAGCAGGAGGCCGCCCAGCTCAAGCGCGAAGTGGAGCGCAAGCGCGAGGCCATCGAACGGCAGATCAGCGGCCTGCGCGCCGATTACGAAATCGAAGCGGAGGAGCTGCGGCGCATTGCGGAGCAGGTCGGCACCAGCACGCGCATGCTGACCACCGAGCGGGCGGCCTCCGGCATCCTGCGCCAGGCGGATGCCAAGGTGGTGGCCAGCACCCGCAGCCGATCCAGAAATGGAAATGGAAACCCATGAAAACAAAAATCGCGAAAAAACGCCCCGTGCCGGGCAAGCGCGCCAAACTCTGGCAACTGCGCCTGTATGTGGTGGATTCGACGCCCAAATCACAGAGCGCTTTGGCGAACCTGAAGCAGTTTTGCGAAACCCACCTCAAAAGCATCTACCATATCACGGTGATTGATTTGCTGAAGCAGCCGCAACTGGCCAAGGGCGACCAGATCCTGGCCATTCCAACGGTGGTGCGCAAATTGCCGAAGCCGGTGCGGACCGTCATCGGCAACCTTTCCAATATTGAACACCTGCTGGTCGGCATGGATTTGCGGGCGGGGAATTGACGCGATGAAACCCGCGAAAACAAATAAAAACAAACGCCCGACGAAGGCGGCGGCGAAGTCGCCGGCCGCGCGGCGCAAGAATAAATACGTCCTGCGCCTATTCGTGGCGGGAGCCACGACCCGATCGCGTCAAGCCATCCTGCGCGTCAGAGAACTGTGCGAAACGGAACTGAAAGACGCCGGTAGTTTGAAAGTCATAGACATCTATCAACAGCCCGATCTGGCGCGGAAGAACCAGATCGTCGCGACCCCGACGCTCATCATCGAATTTCCACCGCCGCTGCGACGGTTCATCGGCAATCTGGCGAACTTCACCAGCCTGCTGGTCGAGCTGGATTTGACCGCAAAAGGAAAAATCGCACTGTGAAAACTGCGCGGCCGATAAAATCCAGCCATCCGTCACCCATCGAACTCGCCGGACTCCGCGCCCGCGTGGCCGAAACGGACGCCACGCTCCGCGCCATCCGCAATGGTGAAGTGGATGCGGTCATGGGTACGGGCAATCAAAAAGCCCTGGTGTTCACGCTGGATGGCGATGAGCACGCCTACCGCGTGCTGATTGAATCCATGAACGAAGGCGCCCTGACGCTGACGGCGGACAAGACGATTCTTTACGCCAACCAATGCTTCGCGAAAATGGTCAAGTGCCCGCTGGAACAGGTGATCGGCAGTTCGTTTCGACGTTTTCTTTCCGCCGCGGACCGGGCCGCGCTCCGGCCGCTCGTGAAACGGGCGGGCAAATCCGGCGCCAAGATCCAGGTGCGGCTCAAAGCCGGCGACGGTTCGCAAATGCCGGTGCAAATCTCCATTCGTCCGCTGGCAAAGAATGGATTCAACCAAGTGCCCATCGGCCTGGTGGTGACGGACATGACGGCGGCCCGGCGCAGCGAGGAACTGCTGCGGGAGTTGACGCACCGCGTGGTGCAGGTGCAGGAGGCCGAGCGCGGACACCTGGCCCACGAATTGCACGACACGGTTACGCAAATGCTCTGCGCCGTCCTCGTTCGCAGCCAGACGCTGGCGGACAAACTTCCGGCGCGCAATCGGGCGGCCAAACGGGAGGCAAAGAAACTTCACGAAATAATCCGCGGGACGGTCGAGGAAGTGGAACGCATCTCGCATAATCTGCGGCCCAGTATATTGGATCAACTGGGGCTGGTGGCCAGCCTGCACGACACCAGCACCGAATTCGCGAACCGGACGGGCGTCCTGGTCAAGATGGTCTGTGTGCGGTTGACCGTGCGGCTGCCCGCCGACATCGAACTGGCGCTCTATCGCATTCTCCAGGAAACCCTGCATAACGTGGAGCAGCACGCCCGCGCCCGCCATGTGACGGTGCACCTGACGAAGTCCGGCAATTTTGTGCAGTTGACGATTAATGACGACGGGAAGGGCTTCGATCTGGATCATCACCCGGATAAACGGAAGGGTAAAGGCGGCTTTGGTCTGTTCGGCATGCGTGAGCGGGCGGCCTATGTGGGCGGCAGCTTAAAGGTCAAATCCGTTCGCCGCGTCGGCACGGAAATCGAGATCCGGATTCCCCTGCCGTGAAGGGGTCGGTCCATGGTATTTACATTCTACCGTTTCCAATGGAACTGATAGGAAATTGCTTTTCCTGCAGCCTCCTTGACGGGACGCGGCGCAGATGATTTTTGGATCATCATTTCTTCGCGACATTAAATTCAGTCTGGAAACGGATTTCCTTCTTCGTTCCGTCCGCCAGTTGCCATCGCATCGTGCCGTCGGCAACCGTTGCGCCCGTTACCGCGCACGCGGCGGTGCCCAAAGTGGGCGCGAGCACATAAACCATCTCAACTTTGCCGGTCGCCCGCTTGGAATAGATCGCCGCCGGAATCGGCCGGATGCCGCCGTAGCCGAGCGCGGAATCCGGCAGCCAGCCCTGCACCGGATCTTTCTGCCCTTTCACGATGCGAACACTGTCCGGACCGAAGGCGAGCAGGGTGAGATTTGGCCCCTTGTTCTGCGTTGCGACTCGCAGGCCATCAACCCCGGCGTCCGGCGTGTCGAGATGGAACAGGGCTTCGTAGGTGTGCGGCTGGTCGTCGGCGGGTTCGAGCTCGTCGACAATGACGAAGAAATCCGGCTTCACGAAGAAGACCTGGCGTGTCTGCTTCACGAGCCGTTCGGCCTTCGGCCCCCACCCTTCTTCGTAGCGCGCGGCCGCGTGATCAAATGTCGCATTCGTTTCCCAGATCGCCGGCAGCGGCGTCTTCACGACGTAGGTTTCGCGCGGCGCGGCGTGGCGATTCTGTTCAAGGCCATCGACGAGCACGACGTTATGTGCGCGGCTGCTGAGCACATAGCTGCGCCACGTGCTCGCGTCGTAGGTGTAGACGCCGCCCTCGACGAGCAGCGGTTTTCCGAACGCCGAAAGGATCACGCTGAGTTTGTCTTCGTGCTGGTGGCCATAGCCGAACGGCCCGCCGTCCAGGCACAGCCACTTTGCCTCGCGCTCCCAGCCGCTGCGCAGGATGAACTGTCCGGCATACGGGAACCGGTGCGACGCGTGCTCCGGCGCATTGCCCTCCTTGCCGTCCTTCGCGACCCACCGGAAATCCTCGCGCTGGGGGAAAAGCCCCGCGGCCTGCCCGATGAATGACAGCACCCGGCCCGCGCCGGAATCGTTGAGCGGTGGCGTCGTGCGGTCCGGCTGCATCGAATAGAGGAAGTAGTCGAACATCTTTTCCATCTTTGCCAGGTAATCCTTCGGCACTTCGAATCCGGTCACGGGCACGAGTTCCAGCGGCCCGAGAAAACTCCGCACCGTGACGCCGTGATAGCCGGGCGCGAGTTCGATCTGCGCGCCGTCGGGATAGACCTGCGCGTCAAGTTCGCGATAGAGCCGTTCGATCGCCGTATCCCGCCAGAGCTTCGCGTCCTTGAATTCGGGGAATAGCGCGCCGACGTGATACAGCCCGTTCGCCTCCATCGTCAGCCAGTTGCCCGTCATGTGGAACTTCGTCAGATACTGCGCGTGCTCGACGAAACTCTTCACCATCAGCACCACCGCCTCGTCATCGAACGACTTCGCCGGCAGGAACCGGAAGAAAACCTCTGGCCAGACCCATCCCGTCCGTATGCCCGCCTCGATCGTTCGCCACTTCGAAAACGCGCCGTTCGCCGGCTTGGCCATCGGCACCGGACAATCGCGCACCCAGCTCTGGAGTTCCGCAACAAATTCCCGCGCGTATTTCTCGTCGCCCGTCGCGCGATACGCATTGCTCAGGTCAGCCCACATCGCGTGGCGGCTGAGCTGCCACGTCCACTCGTGATTGCGCGGCCACTTCGAATCGGGCTGCGTCGTCGGATTGAACCCCCAGTCGATCTGCTCGCCGAACTTCCACTCGATGCCGATGCTCCTGAAACGGTGTTCGAGCGCCTGGTCCGCCCCAACGCTGCGGCGCGTCTTCGCATGGCCGACCGGCGGCAGGTCGGCCGCGAACCACTGCGGCTGCCGGCGGGTTCGCAGATAGTCGGCGAAGGCGTGCTTCGCCGCGGGCCAGTCAGATTTCTCGATCGCGGATTTCACCGCGGCCAGCTCCGGACGGCTCACGTCGAGCAGCTGGAAGAGCGCGGCGTCGTTCAGCCGCGGCCCGAGTTCGGCGGCGCACGAAACCGAGGCGATGGCGAGAAGCATCAAGACGCGAACGGCAGGCTTCATCGCGGATAGGAAATGGTTTTTCATGGGGGGCTCATGGGCTGGACGCGGCGCGGGTGGAAATTGAAACGATTTAAACATTTTTAATTATTAATGCACCAGCGTAACAAGAACTATTAAAATCATCTTCCAAAATATTATCCGTTAAAAATGTATTTGATATCCCAATCACCGATCACTTCTACAAACTTGCCTGCCATCCCAATCCAGCCCATGCTCCCCGCGCCTATGTTCAACCGCATCCGCCCGCTTCACTCGTTATCGGCCGCGTTAGCCTGCCTGGCTGTGTTCGCGACTGCGCCCGGCGGGCTGGCCCAAACGAACAAGGCCGCGGCCCCGCAGCTCGCCGTCTATCGCTGGCCCAATGGCACCACGAATGTGAACGCCTTCGCCCGGTGGCTGAATCAGCCCGTGGTCTGGGGCGAGGACTTCGCCGGCAGTGAAACCTGGGACAACGTTTCGTGGCCGGTCTGGTGGCTGGAGCATTGGGGCAAGTGGGTGAAGAAGCAGCCGGGTCGCCGGCTTATCTTCGGCGTGCACCTACTGCCCGGGCCGGTGGATGGCAGCGGCGCCACGCACGGGACCGATGCGAAGCAGCCGGTCTCTTTGGCAAAAGGTGCCAACGGCGAATATAATCATTTCTACCAGACGCTGGCGGAAAACCTGGTAAAGCACGGCTTGGGCGACGCCATCTTGCGTCCCGGCTGGGAATTCAACGGTGGCTGGTACACCTGGCGCGCCAAAGACAACGAAAAACACTTCGCCGAATATTGGCGGCAGATCGTGAAGACGATGCGCTCGGTGCCGGGCACGGAGAAATTGAAGTTCTGCTGGAACCCAACGCTCGGTTATCAGCAATTCCCGGCGGAGAAAGCGTGGCCCGGGGATGAGTTCGTGGATTACGTGGGGCTGGATGTCTATGACGAATCATGGATGCCGGATGGTTATCCGTGGCCCAAGGACGCCCCGCCCGAAGTCGTGCTTGCCCGGCAAAAGAAGGTATGGCATGACGCCATCCATAACGGCGATCACGGCCTTGTCTTCTGGAGCAGGTTCGCCGCGGAACACCAGAAGCCTTTCGTGATCCCGGAATGGGGATGCAACAATCGGGTGGATTTCCCGGAACAGCACGGCGGCTTGGACAACGCGTATTTTGTGGAGCAGATGCACGCCTTTATCACGGACCCGAAGAATCATGTGTTCTTCCATTGCTACTTCGATGTGCAGGCACCCGATGGGCATCATCAGCTTTCACCCGGCTTCAGCGGCAACGAAAAGACGGAGTTCCCCAACGCCGCGAAGAAGTTCCGGGAGTTGTTTGGGAAGTAACCGGCAAATCGGCTCGTCACCGGGCCAGACCGGTCCGGCATTGCCCGGACAATGCCCCGGAGAGCGTGGAACATATTTTCACCGCCATCCCAGTCTGGCTGCGGATCGGAAATCGCTTTTCCGGCAGGATCATTAACGAGCCGCGGGGCCTGGACTCAAGGGGTTTGCACCCGATAAAACCGCATGGTTGAACCGTTCGTGGTGGTGAACTGATAGGAGCTGCCTGGAATGTTGGTTGTGAGCGTGGCGCTGCTATTGGTCGCCCACGCGCCGCCTAGTTGATTTGCCTGGAGCAAATGAAACGTCAAAGCCCCGGCGCTGACGTTGAAATTGATTTTCACCTGACTGCCGGCGACCACCACCAGATTGCTCAGCGCGATGACCGGCGCGCTGGCAATGGCGTTCACCAGCTTCGACAGACCCGCATCGATCGGGAACTCGGTGAAGAGGACGCCCCGCGCCTGCATCACATAATTTCCCGCCTGCGCGGGCGTGAAGACGAAGTTGGTTGAGCCCGTCGCATTGGTGCTCAGGTTGAGCAGTTGCTGGCAGTTCGTCACCACAATGTTTTCTATGCACCAGCCGACGTAATTATCGATTTGGTAAAAGCGGGAGCCGGTGGAAAAATCATAATTGAACCGCAGCAGCGCCGTTTTGCCCACAAAGTTGCTGAGGGTCAGGGTGCGCTGCGTGAAGGCCGCTTCGCCCGCACCGCCGCTGCCGGCCTGGGTGTAAAGGTCCTGCCAAGTGCTGCCGCCATTGACGGAGATTTGAACGCGCGCGACTTGATCGGCCGTGGCATAACCCAGCAGGCTCTTAAAACTCACCGTGGTCGTGTTGGTCGGGAACAGCAGCTCCCTCAACTGCAGCAACTGCGGCGCGGGATTGGTGTGCGTCAGGTGAAAGCTACTGCCCGAACCCGTGGGCGGATTCGTGATGATGGGATAAACGGGCGTCGGCGAAATCGTGAAATTTGTCAGGCCATTCAGCGCGTTATCCACCAGATTGCCGTTGGTGGCTTGCCCCAGCAGCCATTGATAACCCGTTAGGGCGGGATTCGTCACCATCGTGCAACTGTAGGGATTGCCGGCGCCAACGGACGGCTGGCTGGCTCCCGCGATCACGGGCGGAAATGAATCCGGGCCCGGCGTGGCCGGATTAAACAGGGTGACGGTGTAGGCGAAATTCCTGGTTCCAGCGGAAGTCACCACATTGCTGACGGTGATGGCGTAAACCGTATCGGTCCCGCCAAATGGAAACACCGTTGCCGTCGTCGGGTCGAGACTGGTGGGATACCAGACCAGGGCATTTTCGCCAGCGCCGGTTGCATAGGGCTGCATCGTGATGGCCACGGGGACACCGTTGCTGGCCATGGTCACGGTCGCGCTGCTCAAGGTCGCATTGGACAACGCGAACGACCATTGCGGGTATGCCACCTGATACGGCACAAAGCCCGCCGGCGGCCAGGCGACATAGGGCGTGCGCGTGGCGGGCCGTGGACCACCGTAATTCGCATCAAAAACCCACGTGGCATTGGCGGAATTGTAACTGCCTTGAACCGGCACATCGCCGGTGCCCATGATTTGCGTCTGCGGATAAAGGATCCAGCGCCGGTGTCCCACGAGGTAGTTATTCGCGCCATAATCCCAGACATAGGCAACGATCGCATCTGGGCCATCGTTGCCCAGCGCGAGGTTGGAATTGGCCGAGGCATTCGTGCCGTCACTGCTGAAACAATTCCATCCCACCCAACTGCCGACGTGCTGCAGACCGCCATGTTCCGCCATCATGACCGCCGCCGCCTGATTTTTGACACATTCAGCGGCGTTGAGCGTGACCGCCGCCGGCAAGCCCGCCAGCGCGCGAAACCAGTTTATGCGCCGCAAGGTGACGCTGGAAAAGGTCGACGAATTGGTGCCCGGAAAACAGGACCCGATGACGGCGGTGGAATTGATCGGCGTGCCGTCGGATGAAATATACACCGCGTTGAAAAACTGCCGAACCTGCTCGCGGGAACTGGTATCCACGCTGAACCCGCCGGTCACCATTCGCGGTTGCGGTCCGCCTCCCGGCAGGCCGGACAGATCGGTTGGGGCCTGCGGCGCATCGCCCAGTATCACCTCGGCGCGCAAACCAACCGCGGCGAGGCACCCGATAGTCAGCAGCAACCAAACGCATCGACAGGGCGTCAGTTTGTACATGATAGAAACAAACCACATTCACCCAATTAAATCAACTGATAGGAATTGCTTTTCATGAAGCCTTGTTCAATGAAGCTGAAAAAAATCCGGCCCTCTGATTTCCGATCCCTTTCCACTTTCCGCTTTTACCTTTTCGTGTCTTGGGCGTCTTTCGCGGTTAAAAGTTCCGTCCCGTTTTTTCGGTTAGCCTTTTAAACTCGCTCCAAGCTCCAATTTCAGAACCCGGTCGCTGGTGTCACCGTAGTGGCGACTCGGCAGAGCGCCGCCACTGGATGTTGGATGCTGAATGTTGAGCGTTTGATGTTCCCCTTGGCCTCTGACTTCAGGTCATATTTGCGCCTTTGCGTCTTTGCGTGAGCCCGATTTCAAGTTTCCAGTTCCCCTCTTGGCGCCCTTGGCGTCTTGGCGGTCAAAACCGTTTCCAGTCTCCCGTCTCAAGTTTCAAGACTTGACCCTTGGCCATCCTTGGCCATATTGCATTCATTCACCGCCGCCGCCTCCGGGGGGCGCCGGTGAACCGCCAAAACCGCAACCCTAGGATGAATGACTTATGAATAACGGAATCGATCGTCGCAATTTTCTGAAACAATCACTCGTGGCCGGCGGTGCCGCGCTGGCCTGGGCCAGCTACGAGGAAAAAGTGCTTTCCGCCGAAGCCGCCCCCAACGCCAAGTCCGCCGCGGCGACTACCGCCGGCGTCGATCCTCTCAAGCTGCCGACCGGGAAAATCAAGGACCTCGAAATGAGCCGCGTGATCTGCGGCGGCAACCTCATCGGCGGCTGGGCGCACAGTCGCGACCTCATCTACGTCTCGCCGCTCATCAAGGCCTATCACACGGACGAGAAAGTCATTGAGACCTTGAAGCTGGCGGAACACCGCGGCATCAACACCGCGCTGACCAATCCGGCGTCGAATAAAATCGTCGGCGAATACCAGAAGGCCGGCGGCAAGATGCAGTGGATCAGCGATTGTGCCGGCGGCGGGGGCAGCCTCAAGGATTCCATCAAGTTTTCCGTCGATAACGGCGCGGACGCGGTTTATGTCCAGGGCGGCATCTGCGATAAGATGGTCAAGAACGGCGAGTTGAAGCAACTCGAGTCCACCTTGAGCTTTATGAAAGACCTCGGCGTTCCCTGCGGGCTCGGCGCACACAGCCTGGACACCGTGAAGGGGTGCGTGCAAGCCGGCTTCACTCCCGATTTCTGGGTGAAGACCCTGCACAAAAGCGACTATTGGTCCGCCACCCCCGAGGCCAGCCGGCGTTCCTTCGACGAAGTCAACGGCTCCAAAAGCGATCACAATTTGCACCACGACAACATGTGGTGCACCAGCGCAAAAGAGACCATTGATTACATGCATAACCTGAAGCAGCCGTGGATTGCCTTCAAAGTTCTCGCCGCGGGTGCCATTCATCCGAGCAAAGCGTTCCAGTGGTGTTTTGAGAGTGGGGCCGACTTCATCTGCGTCGGCATGTTCGATTTCCAGATCGTCGAAAACACCCGCATCGCCGCCGATGCCCTTCAGGCGGTGAATCAAAAGGGACGCTCGCGCCCGTGGTACGCGTAAAGCTCTGGTCTTTGGGAAAATTCATTTGATCTTAATTAGGGATAGACTCCCCTGCCCTTGAGGATTTATTCCCATCGGCCAAGTCAGCGACCTTGCGCCGTCGCATCGGATGTTCAAAGCATTTCAATAAGCCCTTGCAAATTCCTGATGCCGTAAGAAAATCACAAAATATCACGCCGGTTTTGCGCCAAAAACCACATGGATGGTGCAGATGAATATTTATGAAAAGCAAATTCATATCAGTAATCACAGCCGTCATATTGATGTTGCCAGCTTTGTCGCCGGCGCAGGGCGAGCGCATTGATCCAGTCAGCCATGGGCTGCCGCGCATCCTTTTCAACGACGATGGCGACGACCTGACTAGCCCCGCCTACGGCGGACGCGCCCTGTGGGTTCCAGCCGGTCAAGGACCCTCCGTCCAGCCCGTTCGCACGGTCGCGGACTGTCTCGCTTACCGCCTTGGCCCGCTGACCAACACCGCCGCCAGGGGGTTATCTTATTGCGGCAACTTCGGCGTGCCGATATGGGACTTGCCGCCCGCCCGCCTGGCTGCGCTCGGTAACGATCCGCTTTTGCCGGTCATTCAATTCTGGCGGCGGGAGGGACGCACTTTTTTCTTCTCAATGCGCATGAACGACTACCACCATGCCTGGTCCAACGCGGCACATCTTTGGCATGATTTCCGCCGCTCCCATTGGCACTGGTTTCTCCAGCCGCCTTCCGACCAGGACTGGCAAACTAAATTCCTGCCCTGGATCGAGGGCCGCGGCCCGCAGCCAAAATTCAACGCCGAATCAGTGGCCTATGATTACGCGATTCCCGGAGTGCGCGCCTATTTTCTCGATCAGCTTCGCGAGGCCTGCCGCCGCTACGATCTGGATGGCGCCGAACTCGATTGGCTGCGCTATCCCGTGCTCTTCCGCGCTGGCGAGGTCAATGCCGCGACGCTGACCGCCTTCGTCGGCGAAGCGCACGCGATTCTCGACGCCGCGGCGAAGCGACGGGGTCATCCGCTGCGCCTGGTGTGCCGGGTTCCCGATTCCCCGGACAAAGCCCGTGCCGTCGGGTTGGACGTGGAGGCCTGGCTCAAGGCGGGCTGGCTCGATGCCGTCATCGCCGGCCACGGCGGCACCTTCTCGGCGAATGAACTCGAACAATGGGTGGCGCTGGCGCATCGCCATCAAGTGCCGGTCTATGGCGTCCTTGAGCGGATGAACTTCCGGGGCAAAGCCTTCGCGCGCTACGGCACGCCGGAAGCCTTGCGCGCCGCCGTCGCCACTCTCTGGCACAAGGGCGCCGACGGACTCTACTTCTTCAACTACTATCTGCCCGGTGAGTATCCGCTGTTCCGCGAGTTCACGGACCGCGACCGGCTGGCGTGTCTGCCCAAGGAATACTTCCTGGATTCGAACCATGGCGCCGCTATGAATGGCACGGTGAGCAATGGCCCGTTGCCCGTCGGCATGAAAGCCGGCTTAACGACTTCCGTCTCCTTGCTCATAGCCGATGATCCCGCGCACGCCAGCGACCTCAGGCTTGAACTCGTCTGGCAGGGGACCGCCGATTTTGAGCCGCCCAGCGTCAGCCTCAATCGCACCGCCTTGACCGGACTCCAGGTGGAGCGCCGCCAGACATCCTGCGTTGTCTCTTGCGGCTCGGCGGAATTGAAGAAGGCCCTCCGGCTTGGGCAGAACCAGTTCACGCTTACGGCCTCGAATCCGGCCACACTCACCTCGCTGAGCGTGCGAATCATTCCCTGAGCCGGAATAAGAAGCAACCCGATGGGACTTGATTGATGGTAGATGAAAACAGCTTGGTTCAGATCAACGGAAAACTATCTCCTGCCGCCGGTGGGTTAAGTCGCGCTGCGACTTGGTGATGTCCTGATTTCGGAGCGCGGCTCTGTGATCCGCCGCCCGCCGTTCTTCCATCCTCGCCTTCCGCTCCCCGCCCCAAGCTCCAAGCTTTTGTCTTTGCGCCTCCCCAACTAAAAACTAACAACTTAAAATTACAAACTCCACCCTCCCCCCTTCATGTCTTTGGTGTATTTCGCGGTCAATTTCCGGTCATTTGCGCCGGATCTCATAGCCATGAGGCTTAGGTTGGTTCACGGCAAAAACCTGATCCCACAGCTCCGCCGCCTGCTGCTCGATCTGCGGGACGCTGCCGCTGAACTTCCGGTAGGTTTCAATCTGGAAATTTCCGTAGGCGAAATGGGTCTTCCGGTTTTTTTCCAGTTGATCATCCAGCGCCTTGTTCTCCGCCGCCAGATCGCCCGGCTTGATGTTGGCCCGGCCGAAGATGAAATGCCGGACCGCCGCCACGGTTCTAAGGTTTTGCACCAGCGCGTGCCGCTTCCAGATCAGGTCGGCCACGGTTTGCGCTTGTTTGTATTGGGGCGTGTTGGTGTTCAGCGCCAGGTTCACGCCGGCCCCCAGCTCGGCGGCGGAATTGGTCTGCACCGGCTGGCCATCCATCAAAACCTCATAGCGGCCGGCGGCAAGCCCCGACACCGTCAGGATTTCCTGATCCAGATCACTGACCAGCGGGATGAAACGCTCGAGACTTTTCCGGACCTCGTCGGCAATCGGGAACGGAAGGGCGTTTTCTTGGCCAGTGAAGGCGACCGAGCCCGCGGCGGCTTTGATGCCGGAAATGTTGCAGCCCGCCTGCTCCACCACGGAGCCGTTTGCCGCATTGATGTTCATCCGGGAGACCAGCGCCGGAACTTGTTGCGCCTTCAAAAAAGTGTAAGCCATGAGCATGTGACCGGGATTGCCGGGATGCACCCGGTCCTCGCCGACGATCGTGAAGGACGGGTTGGGTTTCTGCCCTGCTTCATTGACTTGCTTCATGATGGAATGGAAATCAACCACGCCGCCGTGGAATTTGCCGGCCAGTTCCCCGCCGATTTTGGCGCAGTTCGCGAGGGCATCGTTGACCCCGTAATGGTTCGTCGTTTTTTGTTCGCCCGTCTGATCATAGATGGAGGGGGTGATGAAAATCAGCTGGCAGCCGGCCTCGGTCAGGGTCTGGGAAAGTTTGAGCATGTTCGTCGCGTAGAGATCAAGCGACCGCTTGTGCCTGGCCTCAAACTCGGGAGCCGTCTTGTCCTTGCCATAATTGTCCCGCCCCACGTCATTCATGCCCAGCATGATGGCGGCCACCTTCGGTTTGCGCGGCGCGATGTCCCAGGCATAACGGTTCACGGTGCCGCCGGCCGAATCCCCGGAGATGCCGCAATTGTAGGATTCAAAGCGCCGGTCGGGAAAACGCGTCGCATAGAAGAGGAGGATCTGGCTGTGATAACTGCCGTTGTGGGTGATGCTGTCGCCGACAAAACAAACAGTGTCGCCGGTTTGGAATTGCGGGACCGCTCGCTCCGCCGCCCAGGCGCATTCAACGGAAACGGCCAGAAGTGCGGCCAGCAGGGTCAGTTTGAATAAAAAGATGATTTGATTAAGGCCGAGCTTCATTGGGGTTTTATTTTCTTCTGAATTAATTTTCCATCTTCATTTCAAACCCGCCCCAGGACAAGCGGAAAATCGGCCTGCAGTCAGCCCGTTCAAGTTTTCAGTTTGAATTAAACTCAGGTTTCAGGTTTCCAGTTTTCAAGTTTTGGCCCATCCCAACTTAAAACTTAAAACTTAAAATTAAAAACTCCCACACCGCCCTTTGCGCCTTGGCGTCTTTGCGTGAGCCCGCTCATCGCTCCTCGCTTCGGTCCCGTTTCAAGTTTTGAACGTTCGGCGTTGAATGTTGAGCGTTGAATGTTCCCCCAAATATCCCCCCTCTGCCCTCTCGCGCTTGGTTCAAGTTTCCGGTTTGATTTTTGCCGCCCCCGCTTGGCAATCGGATGTTCGATGTTCCCCTGCTGCCCTCCGCCGGTTAGCGGCGTCTCGACAGCGCGCCACCATTGGCTGTTGGATTTTGGTTGTTGAATGTTGGATGTTCCATTTTCCGCCCCGGCTGACCTCTGACCTCTGATCTTTGGATATATTTCAGCATTTCAGCTTTTGTTTTGTCTCCCCATTCCTCACTCCTTGCTCCCCGCTCCCCGCTTTCAGTTTTTCAAGTCTCAGGTCTCAGGTCTCAAGTCTCAGCTCCCCGCTCCCCGCTCCCTGCTCAAGTTTCCGCTTTTACCTTTTCGTGTCTTTGGTGTATTTCGTGGTTGATTGGTTTTTATATCATGAACGTCACCCTTCACGGCCGCACCCGGCATTTCCGCACCGTCGCCTTTGACTCCCGGAAAAACTCCGTCCAGCTCATCGAACAGCGGCTCCTCCCGCACGAGTTCAAGCTCATCGAAACCAAAAACTTTCGCGAGACCGCCCGCGCTATTACCGACATGGTCGTGCGGGGCGCGGGCGCCATCGGGGCCACGGCGGCTTATGGTCTCGCCCAGGGCGCCCGCGCCTTTCGCGGCGGCGATTTGAAAAAGTTTTCTAAGCACGTTGACCTGGTTTACAAAACCCTCGCCGACGCCCGACCGACCGCCGTGGACCCCGTCAACGCCATGAATGACGTGTTGCGCCACCTGACGCCCGGAAAAACGGTGGCTGAACGCCAGTTCCTCGCCCTCGCCGCCGCCGAGGAATTTGCGAATGAAGATGTTCGCCACTGCGAAGCGATTGGCAAACAGGGGGCAAAATTGATCCGCAACGGGATGCGCGTCCTCACCCATTGCAATGCCGGCTGGCTGGCGTTTGTGGATATCGGCACCGCCACCGCCCCGATGTATGCCGCCCGGGTGCAGGGGAAAAAGTTCCATGTCTTCTGCGACGAAACCCGTCCCCGTTCGCAGGGCGCGTCGCTCACCGCCTGGGAGCTGGCGCAGCAGAAGATTTCCCACCAGATCATCGCCGACAACGCCGCCGGCCACCTCATGCAGCGAGGCGAAATCGATTTGGTCATCGTCGGCAGCGACCGCACCTTGGGCCGCACCGGCGAAGTGGCGAACAAGATTGGCACCTACACCAAGGCGGTTTTGGCGGCGCGGCACAAAATCCCGTTTTACGTCGCCATCCCCTGCTCCACCATCGACTGGCAAATGAGGCGCGGTTTCGATATTCCCATTGAAGACCGGCATGAAAGCGAAGTGCTCGGCGCATGGGGCATCATCTCGGATCCAAATCGGAAATCGAAAATCGGAAATCGGAAATTAAGCCAGCGCGCCTACGTCCGCGTGGCCAACCCGACCAGCGGCGCCCGCAATCCCGGATTTGATGTCACGCCGGCCGAACTGATCACCGGCATCATCACCCCCGTCGGCATATTCAAGCCGAAGGACCTGTGGAAAAACCGGCATCAGCTGGGATTTACAAATTGACCCACGATTGAACTTGCGCGGACGAAAAAAGAAAATTATTGTTTACGACCTTTCACGGCGGGGTAGCCAAGTGGTAAGGCAGGGCTCTGCAAAAGCCTCATCCGTCGGTTCGATTCCGACCCTCGCCTCCATGTTAAACCCTTTATTCTACAAGGGTTTAGGTGAGTCGAGGGCCTGAGTTACACCGGATTCTTCACCTGTTTGGTTGCTCGTTCGAGGTTCTGTTATCGTTCGGCTATAGCCCGTCCAAAGATCGCTTACGCGACGGATGCCGTTCCTGACACGCTCATAATCATGAGTGAATCAATGAAACCATCCTTCGGTCTGGTCCGGCGCCCGTGGGGCGTCTTCTACCTCAAAAACAAAATCACCGGCGTTCAAACGAGCCTCAAAACTTCCGACAAAAATGAGGCGCAACGCATCCTCCAAGCGCACAATGAATCGGAGGTGCAACCGCACTTCAATCTGTCGCTGGCCCGGGTCTACATGAACGGCGCGGATCCAAAACTCGGCACCCGCACCTGGCAGGAGGTGATGGAGCATATCGTCGCCAAGAAGGTGGATGAAACGCGGCGGCGCTGGGAGGTGGCCATCAAGGATGCGAACTTCGATTGCATCCGCAATCTCTGCGTCTGCGAGACGCGGCCGGAGCACTTCGACAAGGCGCTGGCCGATGGCAAGGTGTCCACCAATGTTTATCTGCGGCGCATCCACAATCATGCGCTGGGGATGGAATGGCTGCTAAAATCGGTCATTCCGCGCCTGCAATGGCCCAAGCCGGTTTACAAGGAGAAGCGGGCGATCACGCTGGAGGAGCATCAGCAGATTCTCACGGCGGAAGTAAATGCGGAGCGGAAGGTGTTTTATCAATTGTGCTGGCACTTGGGCGGCAGCCAGGGCGACATCGCGTGCCTCAAGGGTGAGGATGTGGATTGGGAGAACAGCACGGTGAGTTTCACCCGGAAGAAAACAAAAGTCCCGGTGATCGTGCGGCTGGGGTCGGAGGCGCTGAACCTGCTCAAGGATTTACCGGCGGAAGGTCCCCTTCTCCCTTATCTGGCCTCGGTGCGCGCGGGCGATCGGGCCACGGAGTTTCGGTCGCGCTGCCGCCAACTTGGCATCGAGGGCGTGACGCTGCACAGTTACCGTTACGCATGGGCTGAACGCGCTTTGAAGTGCGGTTATCCGGAGCGGTTTGCGATGGAGAATTTGGGGCACAACAGCAAGGCGGTGCATCGGGCGTATGCGAAGCGGGCGCTGATGAAATTGCCGTCGTTGGAGGAATACGAACAGAAAGCGGAGGAAACAGCGAAGGCCGAAACCTGACCGGCAACCTGCCGGTAGGAATAATGCGGAAACTGCCGGCTGGCCGGACAAGGATTGGGGACATTCAGTTCCTTTGAAGCAACGATGAAGCGGGTGCATGCTGTGACAAAAAGATCACCGCATGAACAATTCTCCTGAATCTCCGCAAACGGCAAACACCCAACCTGCAACCGTTTTCGCGCCGGCAATCTCAAGGCACGGGGATCCCGGGGTCCAGGCGAGCGTGACATGCAACATCGCTGGCGCGGAGGCTTTCATTGAAAACCCTCGGTCGCCGCATGTTCCGGTTCAGGCTGCGTTTGGCGGCGGTCATTTGCACACCTGCCGGCAAAATGGATCCTGGGATTTGGATCGGATGATTATGGACCATGGTAATGCCTTGTTTCGATCCATCCGCAAGCTTCCCACCAAAGATGCCAAAGAACCCAAGAAAGAATGGGATGATTTAACCTTTAGATTTGGTCCACAGTCCTTCGTTTACGCTGATGTCAGAAGAATTGTCGGTTTTGCCACCACTTCGGACGAGGCGGAGCGTTTGGTGAGTGAATTCAGCAAGAAATACCAGAGCCCAAAATCGGCTTCCGGTGGAATTTTTTATCTTATCCAGTTCAGCGAGAAAAGTGAGAATAGTATCAGGACCAAAGAGGTCACATTATCTCTCGAAACGATTCTTAAGCCGGAAGCGTTCAGTCTTCACTACGGAACTGGGAGCGGAGAATGGCATCAGGGTTATGTCAAAAAACTTCATGGTAAAACCAACGGCCTGACGATTTTTGAGGGGAAGCCGGGCACTGGGAAAACATTCTACCTCCGTCACCTCATGGGAGAACTCAAGGAATCACATCGCTTCTATTTCATTCCGACCGCATCCATGGGCATTCTATCCAAGCCTGACTTCATCGGTTTTTGGGCGGATCAGCGGCAACAGCATTCTGACAAGAAGTTTGTTGTCATTCTGGAAGATTCCGATGCCGCCTTGATGACGCGCGGCACGGACAATCGCGAGCAAGTCAGCGCCCTCCTTAACCTTTCCGATGGCATGCTCGCCGACTTTCTCCGGCTGCAAATCATCTGCACAATCAACTGTTCCGCCGCCGATATTGACCCTGCTCTACTCCGGCCCGGCCGCTTGCTTTGCCATCGCATCTTTGGGCGTCTCGACTACGCGCAAGCCGCGTGCCTGGCGGAAAGTTTGGGCCGCAAACTGCCACAGCCCCGTGATTATTCGCTCGCGGAAGTCTTTGCCGGGGAAGATCCCTATGAAATTATCCGCCCGCGCATGGGCTTCTTTGAATAAAACCATGAAAACAACCATCAACGATCACTACCGTCAGGGCGATGTGCTCATCGAGCGCATCGGTGAAATCCCAACCACGGCTAAAAAACAGGGCAAATCCAAACGTATCATTCTGGCGCACGGCGAAGTCACTGGTCATCACCATGCACTGGAATCCGCCGATCCCGCCGACTGGTGGAAAGAAGGGGAAATCCCAGCCACCAACGAAAAGCCGACTAAACTAGCCGGGGAATTGTTTGTCACGCTGCCCGCTGGCGGCGTGGTGACACATCAGGAACATTCCGAAATCAAATTGCCGCCCGGCAATTACCGCATCACCCGCCAGCGCGAGTATTCACCTGAAGCCAACCGCGACGTGGAAGATTAAAAACATGAAAAACCGGGAAACAACTGCAGCGGCAATGAAGCTGCGGCATCAGGTGCGTAATGATTGGCTTAAGATCGGGCTGGATAACACGCCAATTGACCGGGAGAAAGTTCAGTCGGTCTTGGGCCGGCTATATGCCCTGGCCAGCAAGCCCGCCCCGAAAAACATCGTTTATATGGACAGCCCGCTGCAAATCTCCATTGCCCTCGGAAATTTACGCACGGGCAGCGAGCTGGTGCGCAGCCAAGTTTCCGCTCAGGTCGGTGAGGAGGTAATGGATCAGCTCGGTGGTGGCCGGGGTGAGGCCCTAAGATTTTATGTGCAACGGATCCCAATATTCGGGCAATCCGACTCTGATCTTAATGAGATTTATACCGAATGGGGTCAAGCATGGGAGGTCATGAATGCTCAGGTGGAAATCCCCATTCAAGAATTAGTGATGAGTTTAATTCGGGATCAAATCAGCGAACCCAACAACAAAATATTCGGTCCGTTCAGAGCCTGGAATTTAACCGCGGACTTCGGGCAGTTTGCCGTTTGGTTGGCGATGGCTGATTACCTTGGCCGGTCATGGAAGATTGATGTTTCGTCCATGACGCCGCACATCGAACTGGCCAAAGCCTGCGGTTGGTCCGTTTTGTTCTGGGATTGGGCATTCATTTCGGCCAAACCCGAATGCATCCACCGTGATGAACAAGGCCGGCTGCACTGCGAAACTGGTCCGGCGGTTCGGTATCCTGACGGTTTTGCCTGCTTCGCCATTCGCGGCGTTCGGGTGCCGGAAAAAGTCGCCATCGCACCCGAAACCATCACGATTTCAGATATTGAAGCGGGGAGCAACGCCGAGGTGCGGCGAGTGATGATCGAGCGCTATGGGATGGAACGTTACCTGACGGATTCCGGGGCGGAAGAAATCCACCGGGACGACTTTGGCATCTTATATCGCAAGGAGCAAAAGCTTGAAGAACCGCTAATGATGGTGAAAGTGGTCAACTCCACGCCGGAACCAGATGGCAGCTTCAAAGACTATTTCCTACGCGTGCCGCCAGAGATGGAGCGGGCGAAGCAATCCGTGGCGTGGACTTTCGGCAAAGAAGAAAACGAATATTCACCGGCATTACAGACTTGAAACCTCCAACCATGAAAACACCCACGCTTTTACTATTGGTCCTTCTCCTAATCATCTGTGGCTGTGCACATACGCCAGCACCAGTAGCCAACCATTATTACCGCACGGTCTCTTTCCCCAATATCAAAATGGCGGCAGGCGAGCGCATCGAGTCGGTTGAAGTGGTCATCAGTTGCGCACGCTTCACAGCCATCCGGCATATCCCGAATGATTGGACGGTCGGAGTTACGAGTCCGGTGTCAGAGGTTTCGACGCTCGAAGCCAATGCCGGCCACGGCAGTTCGTCACTGGGAAACAGCCGTGACCTTGACGACTTCATCACCATCAGGATTTGCGATCCATCTAGTTTTGACATTAAAGGCACGGCGGTCGTCGTGGTAGGCGATTTGGAACGAACCGTTGCATTCACTCGAAAAGATTTCGTGCTCAAGCCATAATTTAACTTCAGCATGAATTTCACCTGCCTAGATTTTGAAACGGCCAATCATTCGCGCTTGAGCATCTGCGCCGCCGGGCTGGCCGTTTTTGAAAACGGGCAACTGACGGAAGCACCGTATTGGCTGGTGCGGCCACCCGCAGGCCACGGCTGGTTTCGGGAAGATTTCACTGAAATTCATAGCCTAACGCATTTGGATGTCTTGGATGCCCCGGAATTTCCCGGCATAGCGACGGAAGTGGTGTGTCGGTTGGCCGGCAATGATCTCGTAATTGCGCATAACGCCGCCTTCGACATCGAACATCTGCGCGCCACGCTGGAACATTTTGATCTGCCCCGCCCCGTATTTGATTATGTTTGCACGTGCCAGCTTGCCCGGCGCGTCTGGCCGGACCTGGAAAATCATCGCCTCTCCACCTTGACCGCGCACATTGGCCACCAGTTTAACCATCACCACGCCCAGTCTGACGCCGAGGCCGCCGGCCGCGTGCTGCTGGCGATGATGAAGCAGATGAACGCCACCACGGCAAACGAACTTCTGCAAAAGGTTGGTGTGGAGCCGAAGCGGTTTTGCCATAGTTATTGTTCTGAACCAATCAATTTTATTGACGCGGCGAAGCGGGGACAGCAAAAATCTTAACGCAATGTTCTCGCCTTCAACAAATCCCAGTGCCTTCAAACGGAAAATATTTTAATGACTACTGCTGACTCTCTATCTCCTGCGGCCCGCCACCTCCTTTCATTGGCGAAAACTATTCGTCACTATGAGGAAGCGCTGATTCGGACTAGCGGTGAACGGTTCAATCTTTTTGACGTTCTCCATGTGGGCCATTACGAAGTTCGCACTCATTCGCCAATATTGGCCGAGCTTCTAGATCCCAGAGGCTCTCACGGCCAAGGACCATGTTTTCTCCAGCTTTTTCTTACACAGGTTGGCATCCAAGATTTCGACGCGGCTTGTGCGCGTGTTGCCATTGAAGTTTCCATCGGCGATTTGGGGCGTCTTGACATCGTTATCACCGACAAAAACAACCACCGCTCTATTTTTATCGAGAACAAGATCTACGCTGGATTGCAAAAAGATCAATTGACGCGCTACCACACGCACGATAAGTCAGCTGATTTGCTATTTCTAACTCTTAGAGGCGATCCTCCAGCAGACGGGACTGATAAAAGCGTAGTTCCAAATCTAAAGCGCGTTTCCTACAAGAACGACATAGTGAGGTGGCTGGAAGCATGCCGCAAAGAGGCTGTCACTGCCCCCGGCGTTCGGGAAACCATCACCCAATATATTAATCTCATAAATCGCCTCACCCAACAAAACACCAGCACAAATATGAAACACCAATTGACAGAAGCCGTCTTGAAAGACAAAGATAGTTTTTTGGCTTATACCGAACTCTGCAATGTAAAATCGGAAATACACGCCTCAGTTCTAACCACACTCGAAGAAAAAGTTAAAAATATCTCAAGTCAACTCGGATTGGTGCCAAATTTTCCTTTGCCTTTGGGTGACCTGAGTAAAACTTACAAAGGAATTGGATTTTCCAGTTCAACGCTACAACAGTATGGAGTTGGCATCCGTATCGAATTTGGGAGATCAAACTATGGCAACTGCTATTTCGGATTTCACAAACTAAACAAGGATTTGAAATGCCCTCTTACACAGGAGATTCAAAATGCATTTAAGGATGAATTTGGACCACCATTTGCCAATGAATCGTGGCCTGCTTTCGCTTATTGGGATGATCATCGGGATTGGGATGATGAAACCTTCGCTGATATTCAATTTGGGAGTTTCGCAATAGATCTTGAGAAATTGATTAAAAGGTTGGTGAATGTCGCCACCCAAGCCTCCGCCAAGTAAACTAAACAAAGTTCAATCCTGAACTACTACAGCAAATAATGCGGAAAACAAAAACTCCAACCTTGCCAACCTGACGGCTGCACACTTATCAACCACTAAACTAGGCAAAAAATAAACGAGCAAACAATCAGCAACTATGAAAAATTACTTTTGTTACAAATGCAAAACACACCTGCAAAAGAATTCGACGCCTGGTTATTCCAACTGCCCTGGAGGCGGAAATCATAATTGGACCGACCTTGGAGAAGTCGGCAGCACTAACTACCAATGCAAACAGTGCGGGTTGCTTGTCCAATCGAAATCCACACCAAATTATTCCAATTGTCTATCCAACACAAATCATCATCAATGGACGAAACTATAACTTTAGGTTTGCAAGTATTGGTGCCAACAAAGGCCATCAGGAAGCAGCGTTGTAATTTGTGGCAGGTGGTGAATTTAGAGTGTGAAGACCGGGGCGGGATGTGGTTTGCCATCTGCGCACCGCTGTAAACCTGATCGCACTGAAGTCAGGTGGTCGCGTTCAGATTATTCGTCTGGTTTTGGTTCTCCCCAACTAAGCCCACATTCGGGATTTGCACAAACCAATGAGGCAATGAATTCGTCACCCTCTGGTTCGGGAGTAATTTTATTGCCCTTTTGATTGCCGCATTCAGGGCAGCAGTCCAAACGGTTTTCTTTGAGGTATTGCAGTATTTCTTTTGCGTCCATAATCATTCCGGTTTTTCTTTGAATTCCGCCCGGAGGCGGGCAATGCGTTTGGGGTCAGTGCCAGCAACCCAGCCGAGGCCTTTGCAGAGGAATTCGTGCCGTTTTTGCCCCTTCAAACCGAGGCGGCGGACTTCCTGGTCGAGCTGGCGGAGTTTGGCGGCGTTTTGCCTCCGTTGGGCCACGCCTTCGGCCAAGGCGGAACCCTGACGGCCGTGGACGCGAATCCGATGCAGCTTGGCAATGGCTGGCCACCGGATGTCGCGCTTGGGATCAAATGACCAATACGCCGGGATGTGAATCATGGTGCCAAAAGGCGTGAGGTTCACGGAGAGCTTGAGCAGGAGCGGTTCATCGTGCTTCATCCCGTAGAGATTCCACCGCAGGCAAAATGCATCGAACGCCGCCTGAAATGCGTCTTTCGGCCGGCGAAGGTCCACTGAAAACGTCGAACGCAGGTTGCGTTCAGCGGTCATGGTCCGGCGGATCACGCCCTTATGGTCACAATAGTTTTTAACATCGAAGGCGGCTTTAATGCTATCCCATTGGCGGCGCAAATCTGGGTCGTTCCGAATGGCGAATTCGTTCTGGTCATATTTAACCTGAGTTTTAACCAGATTTTCGTAGATGCCCTTTTGAACTTGAAATTCGTGGTCGGTCACCGCCGCACAAACGGATTCGTCGGGCGGTTCCGGCAACAGCTCAATGATCAACTGCTGTTGGGGCGTCATTTTTTTGCGTTTCTCCAACGTGGACAGGCAAGCTTCAAAAACCTCATGGAGGTTGAACGGCCACAGGGAGAAGGGAGCCAGCAGCCAATCACAAAGTTTCCGGATCAGCACCGATTGCGTTTCTTCCAGCCCGGCGGCAATGGCGTGGTAACGCCGGATGGCCGGTTCCGTCCAATCCGCCAGATCGAAAGCTTGGGCGTGGAGTTTTTTCAGGTTTTGGTCGAGGGAGGAAGGCATCGGTTGGTCAGGATTTGGCGGCGGGTTTGCCGGGGCAGTTGGCGATGTCGTGGGCTACTTGGTATGGGGTGAGAAAGGTCCAGACAGCGGTCTGGCATTTAGGACAGAGCTTCAGCTCCGGCTTGCGGTGGGCGGCTTCAAATTCCTCCACGGCCTTCTGCTCGGCTGGCGTGATGGTTTTGTAAATCTGCTTGCTCAAATATTCGGTGTAGCGGTCGTAGGCGATCATGGTGGCGGTTTTTATCATGCTTTACACGTGCCTTTGCAGGTTGGATAGGTGGAGCAGCCCCAGAATTGGGTGCCGGCGTTGGCGCCGCGCTTTGAGGTGCGCAGAATCATGGGCTGGCCGCAACTCGGACAGCAGGCGGTGCCTGTTCCCACCCTGCCTGACGGCGCGGCCGAAGATTTTTTCGGATTCGCCCGGAGCTGGGTTTTTCCAGGAAGAAATTGGCCGGTAACTTCTTGAAACCTCCTTCTGAAAATCCAATCTAAATTCTTTAAATTATCCGGGTATAGAGAAATGAATTTCACGCCCAGTTGATGATAACGCGCCATTTTGAATTTCATCTCGCGCGTGTATTTTGAGCGATCGTAGTTATTTTCCACGCCGAGCATTCCCCAATACTCCACATAAACGTCGAAATCCGGCAGATAGAAATCGGGGTTGCTCACTTTTTTGGTGAAGATCCAAATGCCTGATTCCAATTCCCGCTCGTATTCGTAACGAAGCCCAATGGAATCGAAGTAGTCGGCGATCCTTTCTTCAGCGCGACTCCGGACTTCGACCCCTAGTTTAGTCGTGGTGCGCGTCCCGTATTGTTTGCGCGGGCTAAAGATTTCAAACAAGTCGTCGAGCAGGCCCATGGTTCGAAAAAATAATCAAATAGACGAATGACTGTGTTTAAGCCGTAGGGTGTGACCAATGAAATATTTTGGCAAGTGGAACATTCGGAACCTCCAATTCGCTCTTCAATATAATCTCAAATCAAAAGCGCGGATTTGGCTTGAACGCATCTGAACCGGCGGTGGGCGGGCGGTCAATTTTGATGAGATCGAGGCTTGGGGGTATTTCGTTGATCTGCGGGTTTGGATTTTGAATTTTCCCGGCTGGAAATTCAGCGCTGGTAAGAAATTGTATCAAGAACTCCATCATAAATTTGGACTGCAACTCAAGCATGTCATCATCAAAACCCCCTTTGGAATTTCGATGCCCGTCAATTTCAAGGCGTAGACACCGATTTTTATCCGGATGCTGGCGCTGCGCTTCATTTAACAGCAAAAGGAGTATCTGGGCGGTGCGGTTGAAATCTTCGTGCGCATGAACCCGGTGAACAATTAATAGCGGGCCATCTGGGTTTTTCATTATTGGCAATAAGCTATGGCATTTTCCATAGCGGCAACAGTTAATTGAAATCGCCGGCATAAGTGAAATCATTTTGCTGGTTTGGATACACGCAGGTCTTCCGGTTGGATCGTGATGGGAATGCTGGGCAAGTGGTATACCTCCTCAATGCCAGAGCCGCGAAGGATGGTCCAAGCCGGGTCTTCTTCCGAGACGACGGTTTTCAAGCAGACGACATGTGGTCCCACCAGCATGAAGCCGAAGGCCAACGTGCCGAGTTGCGTTCGGCGGCGCACGTCCAGGCCAATGGTGGGCTGCAGCGTGATGCCCGTCTCTTCCGAGCTTTGCTGGAGCGCGCGAATGAAGCTGACCATCATCAGGGTGAAGCCGTGACCGAATTGACCGTCGTAGGCCGGGTCGTATGGATATTCCTGAACTTCATGTCCGGTCGGCGATGGATACGCAAAATAGGCGACGCCAATCTCTGCTCGCTGGTTCTCTTTTTTTCGTTGATAGACACACGGCAGCATCAAGCCGGAAAAGCCGTGTTTTAGATAACCAGTCAGACTGTGCGTGACCAAGATGCTGTTGGCTTGGAAGCAAGTTATGGCAGATTTTTCGTCAACGTCGGGAGGCTGCTGTTTGACGCCAATCATCTCGGTCTGGTCGCACTGCATGACCAGCCCATACTTGGCGCCCTTTAGTGGCTGACTGAGGCCCACCATCCCGAATGGCAGGAGGGATTGAATGGCACGAACGAGCTCGGCCGTGGGGTTAATCAGCGACACCGAGCCTTGTGGAGTATTTATAATCATAGTCTCTACCCTATGCTGGGAAAGTTTACCGAAATTGTGTTGGCGGATTTTATTGGGGGTTTTCGCGGTTTTGTGGATTTGGTCTAGTCCGTGGGGTTATTACGGCAGGCACACGAAGGTCAGGTTTGAATTCTCCCGAGCCAGCCGGTTCATGGCAGTCTGTTCGCCGTCATCCTGTTGCCAGTCACACACAACCAAAAAGGGAGAATTTTCATCGGCCAGAGATTCCACGATCTCCAGAAATTGTCCGGAATCCGGGTTGGCGCAAATCCAGAGCGGGGTTTTCCCCAGTTTGGTCAAAACATTGGTGATCCGAGGCAGGTCCATTTCACTTAGAAAGGCGTTGCAAATGCAGTGCGACGGCACGTTGGCGCTGGCGCAGACCAGTTCGTAAACGGCGTCCACAGTTGAGTTGACGCGCAGGCACCAGATGGTTGGTATATCGCGCAAAGCAGCATGATCCCAAATCACCGAGCATTGATGTAACAATGGGGCTTTTAGCATCCGCTCGGCTTCCCGGCGGGAGAATACTTCGGAAATATGTTTCAAAAAATCATCGCTTTCCTTGGGATAAACCTTTGGGCTGGAAAGCCCCTTTTGGAGGTTAGTATCGATTAAATCGAAGACTTCTTTAAGGTAGCAGTTGATTTTTTGGGCGTAAGGGCTGCAAATCATCGATGGTCAGGGGTAATGGTGGAAAATGTTCGCGTGCATCTTCAATACAGTATCGCTTAACGGGTATGACAAAAACGGTCATACGGGTCTTTTGGGTCCGGCGGGATCAAGTTGTTCACAATTGGTGGGGGTGTCAACGGATGGCATACCTGGCTGGCTAGACTGGGGTCAAAATGAGCATTTAACGCCGAAAATTAAACCTTTCAACCTTCGCAAATACCATGGTCACCATCCCAATTCCCATTACCGGCGCATTTGATTCCAAGATTCTTGAACTGGCCGACCGGTTTCAGGACGCCAAACCCGGCGATGATTTCAAATTGTGTCTTTATGACACCGGCATGGTGACGGTGGACGCGGTGCTGGCGTTTTATGACGTGGTCCGGTCGCGGCCCAAAGGCATCGGCGTGCATATTCACTCGCATGTTTGTTTGATTTGTAGCGATGTGTTGATCTGGCTGGCTGGCGACACGCGAACCTTGCGCGGCGAAGCGTGGGTTCATTTCCGGGAATATCCGCGTCATTGGCTGGAGCGGTCGGAGGTGGAGAGATTTCAAGATGTGTTGGACCGGCGGGATTTGCAGTTGAACAAGACGGCGTTTCAAGAGAATTATCTGACGGTGGAGCGGTTGGTAAAAAAACATCTGCCGGTGAATCTATGGAACCGGCGGGTTTGGGGCAGCGAGCTGGAGGAATGGAATATCACCCAGTCGCCGGTGCCGGCGAGTAAACTGGTGGAGCCGGAGAAACCGGCGGTCAAGAAGCCGGTTAAGTCGCGACCGGTGAAGAGCACTTGCAAATCGACGCAAATGGCGCTCTTCTGAGACAAAAACAGAGCATGTTCAACTTGTTGAAATCCAAAGAACGGATCCGGCAGGAAAAGTATGGGCGAGCAGGTCTCACACCCGACCATCTCATCCAAATTTGGCGGGGGTGCTTATCTCCTGACACGGTGACGGCGGGGGAAAGTTGGAGAACGGAAGACTGGGGCCAAGTGGCACATCAATATTACCAAAGAATCCAGGAAACCATTCATTTTGACCATGATGACAAATTTGAATTTGAACTCAGCCTTCAATCATGGTTGAGGGTTTATGATGAGGCGGTTCACTCTCGTGTCGTGTGCTTCACCGACGACGAAATTAAGACGCTTTGGGAATATATCGCGGTCGCAATCATTTGTGACCAGCCAGCCGCCGAGGCCATAAATGGAGGACTGAGCGGAAAGGTCGTTCGACGGTTACCGCGTGAAACTTTGAAAACAGCCGGTTTGGTGATGGCAGAGGATGGAGAATGAGCCGGCGTGGTTTAGCCCTCCGGCTTATTGCCCGGCGCGTTTTTTCAGGACGTTCTCCACGTGGGTTTTGTATTTCTGGAAGTTTTTAAGGCGACATTCGGCAACGAAGCGGCTGCATTCTTTGATGAAGGCTTTCCGGCTTTTCCAGCAGGGATGGCCGGCCGGGGGCAGTGCTTCGTTTTTCAATCCGTTACAGCCCGCGCAGCAAACGGCCATATTGTGCTCGTTGTCAAACCTGACACCACTTGCCTCCAGCAGCGAACGCGGCACGAGATGTTCCTCAGTGGATTCGGCCAGGGCGTCGGTGCTGGCCGCCAAGTCACGCGAACAATAGACGCATTTCCCATCGCTCTTAACGAAGACTTCCACCCACCCGAATTCTGGTCCCCGCTTGTTTCCCCCCAGCCACCACGCGGGCCCTTTGAGTCCGGCGTAGAAGGCTTTACGGGCGTCGTCGCTGGTGAGCCGTTGGAACAGGGATGGGATGGATTCGCTCATAAGTGTCAGGGCTGGTAGCGGGATTGGAGGGTGGCGGCGGTGGCGCGAAGGCGATTGGCAAGAGCCTGCGGGCGGACGACGGTGGCGTGGGCGCCCCAGCTCAGGACCCAGCGTTCGGCTTCCTCGATGCTGTTCAGTCGCAGTCGCAGGCGAAGCTGGCGGCGCGGGAGTTCGGTGATCTCCTGGCTGGCGTGCCATTTGCGGCCCCGGATTAAGTCGGCACCCCAGGAATCGAAATCTACCACCACTTCGTAGTCATCCTCGCCCTTGAAGACGGTCAGGCTGCCTTTCAGGTGTTCGCCCAGGTTGAATTTTTTGGGGATGGTGAAGCGTTCGGTCGTGATCTCCGGTGATTTCAGGCGCGGCAGGGCAAACGTGCGCATGGCCTGACGCTTCACGTCGAAGGCGAATAAATACCAGTGGTTGTCCACGCAGGCCAAATGATAGGGATGAACGACGCGGGCCTGGGCTTTGTCGGCATCGAGGTTGCGGTATTGAAATTTCATAACCCGGCGCTCTTTCAAGGCGCGGGTGAGAATTTCAAAGGATTCAAGATCGGTATCCTCCGGTGCGAACGGGCGGAACGACAACGCCTCGTCGAGGTTGCCGAGCGAATATTTGGTGTTCGAATCCAACTGGCCGGTCAGGCGTTTGAAGGCCAATGCCAGTGGTTGTTCAAAAGGGGTGCCGCGATACTGGGCAATGGCTTTGTGGGCGACCAGCAGAGCGAATATTTCCGATTCGGAGAGGGGCAAATGGGGAAACTGATCCACCGGTTCGGTGTAAAAATAACCGTTGCGGCGGGTATCGAATTCCATGGGCAGATTCAGCCGGCACTTCATGAAATCCACATCGCGCATGATGGTGCGCCACGAGACTTCAAACTCTTTGGCGACCTGGTTGCAATTGGGATAGGCCTGCTCCTTAAGCAGGTCGTGGAACCGCATCATGCGCTCCATCGGCGGGCGGCTGAAGGATTGTGATTTGGATTTGGCCATAATTCATTTATTCATTGCCGCACTTCTGGTGCCTTTACAGGCGGGATAGGTGGAGCAGCCCCAAAACTGCCTGCCGGCGTTGGCCCCGCGCTTCGACGTGCGCAGAATCATGGGTTGGCCGCAACTCGGGCAGTCGGGAGGGTTTGAATGGGTTTCCTCACCCCGGCCATCTCCCCGGAGCGGAGAGGGAGAAAAATCTTTTGGCGGGTCGCCAGTGCCACCCTTGTTAGTTTGGACGGTTTGGACGAGGGTGAGGAGTTGCGGGCCGTCGATCAATTGGATGGGTTTGCCGGCGGCGAAGTCCTGGGCGTCACGGGTGAATTTGCCGGTGGTGACGATTATGGCTTCGTCGGCCTGCTCGGCGGTCATCAGACCGAACATTTCACGGATGACGGGTGCGCCGACGGAAAATATTTTCCACTGCTTGCATTGCACCAGCGAGGTTTGGCCTGCGCGGTGCAGCTTTAGGTCCACGCCGCCGTCAGCACCCCGGCCGAGTGAGTAATCCACATCGTAGCCCTGGCGGCGGAACACCTCGGCGACGAGATATTCAAAATCTTTGAAATCTGTTTCCCGCAATTTTTCCAAACTTGTTTGCTGGTCCACCAGGCGGCAGCGTTTTTTGGCAAACAGAAATGAGACAATGGCGAGCAGGGCGAAAAATCCCAGCGGCAGGAAGGCCAGTTTTGGGAGGGCGACGGCGAACGGGTGCAGCGCTTGGTTGTGGTCGAGCTGGGCGGGGATGATCCACACCATGGCGATGAAGATGAACGATCCCAGCGCGGCGCTGACCCACCACGGCAGTTTTAGCAGCAGTTCGAGGTTGGATTCGCGTTGGCGGGGCATAATTTTCAGGCCGGTTGTGTAGCAGTCAGTTCTTTGAGTCTTTCCACAATTTGCACCATGCCGAGGGTGTCGAGGGCGCAATAGGCTTCGAGGTCGCGGCGGACCTGCTGGCGTTCAGCTTCGGGCACCTCGCCAAACGTCACGCGGAGGAATTCGCGGCTGGCGGTGCCGCCTTCTTGAATCGTCAGTTTGTCATAACCACCACCGGTGAGGGCCGGAAGCACGGCTTTCATGGAGGCGCTGCCATGCTGGTCCGGGTGGTAGTAGCGGAAGCCACGGAACGGTAACAGCAAATCTACGATGCGCGTTTTTAATTTTTTCAGCCAAGGTTGGTATTCGGGCAACAGTTCGCAACATTCGTCCAACCGGCTGGTTTCAAAGCTTGCGTTGTAGGTGACCACGGACCCCGTGGAGGGCAATGTTTCCCGGAGGTGGCGCATGAATTCTGGGCGTGGGTCAGCAGGGCCGACGGCTAAAAACGAGTGATGTTCAGGCGCGGCATCAGGCTGGCGGACGATGTGCAAGGAATATTGAAAGGGTATCTGGCGATACGGGCCACTATTATCAAACAAGGGAATGGCAGTGCCGATGGTTTCGAAATCCAGATAGCTGACGGGATATTCGAGCTGGCTGAGAAACGCCGTGAGCGCGGGGCGGTCAATATGCGGTTTGCCGGCGATCAAGACTGAACGCTGGATGGCTTGAATATCCGTGAGCGGCTCATCGGCGGGGATGTCGGCAAGTTTCTGGATGCCGCGCTGGAGCAGGTTGAAACCTTTCTGTCCGCCGCGGTAGAGCGTGAATACGCTGGCCTCGGGTAGGAACGACCAGCAGCGGTCGTGCAAGGCGCAGGTGTAAGGGCTATCGCAATGTGGGCCGATTTGAATATCGGGATGGGATTTAGCGCCGATGACGTGCTGCATGGCATCAATTTGATCCGCGATGTCTCCGGTCATGGCGGAGACGGACTGAGTGACATCAGCGAGAGTGAAAAACTTATTCGGCTTGATGGGGCCATGCCGGACGAATTCGTTGTTGATGTGAGCGAGGAAACATTTGCGCAGCTTGATGCCCGCGCCGGTGAGCACGAACGCCTGGAAGGCGATGTCGGGCAGGTGGACATCTTCCTTGAGGCTGGTGGTGGATTTGACTTCGACCAGATCCCACGCATCGTCGGCGACGGGCACGAGGATGTCAGCACGGGCGTAGCCGCCGTTGTAAGAAAATGCGGCTTCGTAAAGCGGCACTCGTTTTGAAATGGCCGCTTGGGTCTGGGCGATTACTTCCTGCGGATTGATGATGCCGGGTGCAACCACCATGCCGCCGGGGAAAAGCTGCTGCGCGAGTTCGCCGACTTCGGTTCCCTGATCAAAAACTGCCTGCTTGGCTTCATCGGGCGCGGGAATCTGGTCTTTGGCGTTGTAGCGGAACCAGAGGAGCTTCGAGCATTGCCGCCCCATTAGGAAAGTGGACTTGGAGAGTGATGAGTGGCGTGCGCGGTTCATGGGTGGCTAAACTCAAGAATCTGTTTCAACAACAGTTTACCTGCAGCTTCAAGGTCGCCATTCAGGTTAAAGGCGAAACAACCCACATTGAAACGGCCGACTTTTAGAGTGGAAACCTTTGCCAAAGGCGACGGGTAGAGCAAAACGGCTTTGTGACAGCCCTGCAACTCGGCATAGGTCACAACCTGATTGACATCATCGTTCGCTGGTGTATCGGTTGATTTGTATTTGGTATCCAGGACGCAAAGAGCTTTTCCCGTGTCCCGATCCCGTAAGACTAAATCTATCTGGTAGTTTAGTTGGTCTGATTCGCCCACAGAGACATTGTGTTGCACGAGCAATTCAAACTGTTCCGGCAAGTTCTGTTTCAACCACTCCGCGACAAAGAGTTCGAACAGGCGAGCCATATCCACTAGGAACGGCAGCATATCGTGATTCCCGGTCTGATGGGATGGCCCGCTATGTTCGAGAAAAAATCGGCACAAAGCGTGGAGCGGTTCATAATCCGCGTTGAGTCGGTGATAGAGACGGTTAATGCAGGATGATGAACTGAACGGCGTAAGCATCGCCGCACCTTGCAGTCCGCGATAAGCCTGTCGCACTGTGGGGCGAATACGTTCCGAGCATAGCCCGCTCTGAAGAATCATCCGCAACGTCCAAGATAGGATCTGGTTGTCGGTGATGTCGGCAGTATGTTCTTCAAATTTACAGTCCAACTCAACACGCCAAGGATTTCGCACGCTGCTGGCGACATCTAACCGTCCCCGGATGCAGGGAAGCAATTCCTCACGCGAGACATAGGACCGGTGCAATCCCATCCGCTCCCGATCAAGAATCCGTTTGGCCAGGACATTTGCAAGACGTTCGTAGAATTCAGTGAGGCTCTCACATTGAAGCAAGCCATCAAGTAACTTGAAGTCGAGTCGGTAGGCATATTCCAGCATCCGAAACAAGTTCCCGAGGGGAACCTTCGGCTTAAGCATCAGCGTCAATTCAGCAGATAATGGAATTGCACCAACCCAACCTAATGAGGTCAGACGCCACTGAAAGCCCGTTTTTGGCGATGGAAACTCAACCTCAATGCGCTTCTGGTGTTCTTGAAATAACTTTATCCCCAATATTTCTGGTAGATCAGATTGCGCCAATGGCATTGGCTTATACTCCGTCAACTCGACAATGGTGACTGGTTTCGCGATCACAAGTTAATCTGGGCTGAGACCTTTTCCCACCGGAACTGTAGAAACTTTTCACGCTGGTCAAAGAAGTGTTCCTCCAAAAACGGCTCCACTTCCATGGCCCAAATGTCCGGCAATTCCGTGGCTAGACCCTTGCGCATAAAAAAGCTGATGCCCAATGAATAGTGCGGATCGTTAATGGCCACATTAAGCTGTTCGAGCAGTTTTATGAGGTCATCTGCGGGGAACCCAGTTTTCTCACGCTGATGAAAGCGCCGGAGCACTTGGAAGTCGGGAACGAGTCCTAGAAAGGCAAACCGACGACGCAGCGCGTGATCTACCAAGGCGATAGAGCGGTCGGCGGTGTTCATAGTTCCAATCAATCGGACGTTGGTCGGGATATGGAATCGGCCTCCACTGGCCAATGGAATGCCTTCGGTATTGTTCTGCCGATACTCCAATAAATACATCAATTCACCAAATACACGTGCAAGATTGGCGCGGTTGATTTCATCAATGATTAAGACACAAAGGCCATCACGTTTTCGCGCCCGTTCACAGAAGTCCATGAATCGGCCTGGAACAAGGGGATAATCTAATCCTCCATTCACTCGCTGGGGCCGTAATCCCTGCATAAAATCCTCGTAGGCGTAGGCTGGGTGAAATTGGACTAATTCATGGATTCCATTCCCACCGGCGATCAAGTGTTGAGCCAGTTTTCTCGCCAAAAATGTTTTACCAGTGCCGGGAGGACCATAAAAAATCGCCTGCCCCTTTCGATTCACTGCACCAACCCAACGCTGTAAGACCTTAATATCCACGCCGGTTTCCTCGGCAACCTGGGTGAGCGGATATTCCGGATTCAAGGTCACAACCACTGCCGGGCTAGACTTATTTTTACCATTGTTTATGTCCAACCCGGCATGCTTGGCAATTTTCGCCACCCAATCTGGCCATCGCGTAACGTCGGTCAGGGTCTTCAAGTGCACCCGCGTATCGTCAGGCAATATCCATTCCCCCTTGGAAAGCCACTTTACTTTAATGACGTGCCGATAGCTGGCGCGCTGATTGTCAAAAGCATAAGGCCCTTCCACGACGCCATAGCCAAGCAGCTTGGAAAGACCTTGCTTGGCAAAAATAACGTCTCCAACGGAGATTTCGTGTGCGAACTGCCAACAAGCATGAGTATCGTTTTTCTTGTCGCTGTCAGCCGGCCAAAGTTCCTTGAGTTTCGCGCGCAGCGCCTCTTTGTCCTTGTAGGTGGTCAAGTCACCCAACTCATCCCAACCGATGGCGGCGATTCCGTTTTGATAGAAATCTTCCCACATCTCGCCTCCCTCACCGGCAGACCAAGTCCAATAACGGCGATTTAAGTTTGGGGTTGCCGTTTCTTGCAAAACCAGAGGCTGGTCATTGTCATCAGCGCTGGCCGCGCCAGATTCATCACCACTGCAAACCAGGTAGGCATCGTGGGAAATCTGCGGGAAGTCATCACCTTCTTGGGCGACGACTTTTTCCAGCCACGAAACGTAGCCTGCGGCCGTCTTGCTGTCGCAGATGATGCCTCGCTTTTCAAAATAGGCGCGGGTGTTTTTGTCGAGGGACAGATAAGCGCGTGGCTTCATCCAGAACAAGCTCATGCTCATGCGGGCCAACCCCATTTGGCTGATGCCGAGCGCTTCGTTGAAAAGGCTCTGGTCAAACGTGCGCCAATTCTTGTCCACAGCCTCGCGGGCGACCCGCCAGAGAATAGAAATATCGGTAGGTTCGCGGTCAGCGGCATAGGCAAAAGCCCAACTGTTTTGCGCGTTGGCCAACGGGATGCCGGTGAAGTCATCAGGAATGGGCGAGGTAAGATTCCACGCTTCCTGGATGCGTTTCAGGATCGCCTGCCTCCCCGGCACGGAGCTGGTGCGGTTGAAACTGGCAAAAAAGGTGAGCGGATCAATTTCAGCGAGCGGAATGACCTTATCGTTGACATCGCGGTCATTGAGTTGAATAACCTTCAAGCCCTCAGCGCGCAATTTGCCGAGCATGTCCAGCAACTCATCTTGCCGTTTTTCAAACGCCAAAATTTTCTGGGCGATTTCTTCGTATATAGGAATCCATGTGAATTTCTTATTGTTGCTGGCAAAAAGATCGTCGGGCGGCAATTCATTTTGGAACTTGGCGTCATCGTCTGATTCCTCGCCGCTCTTTTGTTTGTGGACCTCAGCCCATTTCTCAGCAAGTTGCTGAGAGGCGGCCTCATCGAGGAATGTCTGCTTCCCGGCGTCGGTCAGCTTCCACTGGCCGCGTTCCTGGCTGTCCAGCAGGCCTTCCCAGACAAGATATTGACGGGCCCAATGCAATTCGTTGTAGAACTTGGTCTGACCGGATTTATTTTTGTCGGCCAGCAATTCTTCGGGAAGTTTAAGAGAATGCTGAATCTGTTGCTGCACCATTTTGGGCGTAGCAGTTCCACCAAGGGCGCGAACGGCATCCAGCACGGGGCCCATCCATTTTGTGAATCGCCAATTTTTTTTCATACTCTTTTCCAATAGACCTTCAGGGTGTTAGTAAACCAACAAAAATGGGGGCGACGGAGTGACGGATGCCGTCGCGGAGTTCAGATTCCGAGGGACGCCGTAACGTATTACAAAGCTCAGTCTCGGTGCCTCTTAGCGAGGCGGTTAGCGAGTTGTCCTCGTCCGGCTTGAGCCGGACAACGCCGCCAGTCAGCGCGCGCATGAGCGCCTGCTTTTGCTTTCCCTCCACCGGACGGGCTGGTTCGCCGACGCCAGCCGCATAGCAAAAGAGCGCCGATCCATGTTCCGTCCAGCCAGCGCGTTGATCGGGTTTGAACGTCTGGCGCAGAAACGCAAATACGGCGAGGGGCTTGCCAATAAATAATCCTTCCGCCGTGAAACCCGTCGGCCAGCGCAGATGAGCCGCACCCGTTGGCAATTCCGACAAAGCAAATTTGCGGAGCAATTCCGACACGACCGGGAGATTGAGGCCGAGCCGGTTGACCTTCTCACCGTTTGGCCCGGCCACCGGCGAGCCATCGCCATCGCCGAGCATGTAAGACAAGCCATCACGAAGACGCAGAACCTCGACGGGATCGTCGTGAGTCGTGACGGCGCCCTCGACGAGGCGAAAACGGCTGGCGGTGAATCCCTCCTGTTTTTCCGCCGCCGCATTTTCCTGTAAAAACAATTGCAGGTCTTCCCAAGTGGCGAGACCGGGGTCCTGCGACCGAATTTCCCGCTGACGACCCGCATAGCGATCGTGGAATTCGCGCCAGGCGCGAAAACCTGATTCCACCATGTCCGCAATTTTATTCTGCTCGTCCGGCCGCAGTGGCGCAGCGCTGCCTTCAATCAAAACATCCTGAAGTTCCTCCGGCGAGATGAGGCACATGACGCGCGAAAAAATGCTATCGAAACGTTCAGGGGCGACAATGGTGGAGGCCACAAGGCGGAGTTTTTCCCGGGCGACGCGGTAGGCGTCCGCCTCACGGCTGTCCTTGACCACGATGGTATCCACGATGATGGTGCGCTTTGATCCGAAGCGATGAACACGCCCGACGCGCTGCTCCAGCTCCATGGGATTCCACGGCACATCGATATGCACCAACCGATGGGCGACCTGGAGATTGATACCTTCACCACCGGCCCGTGAGGAAACGAGGAATCGCGGACCATCCTTGTGCCAAAATAGATCCTGCTGCTGCTGGCGCTCGGCATCGGTCTGACCGCCGATGATCATGGCCGGCTTCTGTCCTAACTGCTGTTCCAGATACCGCGCCAACGCACCAACGGTTTCAATCGGCTGGGCAAAGAGGACGACTTTCTCGCCATCCGCTTTCGCGAGAACGTTTTCGTTTAGGAAATCCCACTTGCGATTCGCGAAGGCTTTCAGGACATGAAGTCCCTCAGCCATGAGACCATTCAGAGCTTCCTTTTGCTCGGCGTTCAACGCGGTGGTGGCCTCATCCTCATCTTCAAGGTCTTCAATATCCTGGTCATCTGCTTGCCGGCGAACCTCACGCCGTATGCGGGCGAGAAGATTATCGAGCGGCTCGGTGGCCGGCCCTTCGCGATAGGGACGCAGCGCCGCTAGGGCATCGGCAAGGACACCATCATTCAACTGCCAAGAAGCACGGACGGCTTGGCGAACCAGATAGCCGAGGCCCGCCTCGGGGCTGGAAGCCGCCCATTGCAAAGCCTGCGCACACCGCCAGCCGGCGGCGCGTTGCTGCGCCTTATGTCGCCCCGTGGCGTCCTTCGGCGGCTTGTAAAAATCGTGGATGTGCTGCAACCAAGCCTTGTAACCCGCGCCCAAGTCGAGCACCAGCGGATCATTGATCTGGCGATTTGGAAACAAGGGATTGCCGTTCCAATCCCGCACGTCCTCCTTGGTGCGATAGATGACCCGGCCAGCGAGTGCATTCTCAGGCTCGGCATCCCGGCGCAGCAAGCGGAGCAGATTATCAAACCGGTGCATGTGGCCCTGATGCGGCGTGCCGCTCATCAAGAGCAACCGACATTCAGGCCCCTGCCGCGCGATGAGGTCACGAACCAGGCGAAACTTGAGCACCGGATCACCGCCGCCGGCCGCCCAGTCGGACAGATGATGGCACTCGTCCACCACAATGACATCCCACGGGCCGGTATTGACGATTTTCTTAAAATTATCGCCATGCACCGCACGGTGGATGCTAGCGACGATGCGCGGATCCGTTAAACGAGCATCGGCCTCGCCCGCTTTCCAGAGGCGAAAATGCAGGCCAAGCCGGTCGAATTCCTTGCCGACATTATTTACCAGTCGGGCGGGTGCGAGATACAGAACGCGCAGACCGGCGTTAATGGCGAGCAATTCCTGAATGAGCAGGCCCGCCTCAACCGTTTTGCCCAGACCGACTTCATCGGCAATCATCACGCGCCGCAGGTGATCTTGATCGAGGACATGGCGGACGAGACTGACCTGATGGGAAAGCGTGATGACTTCGCGGGCGTCGAGCCGACGCTGGGGATCTTCGCAAATCAAATAATAGGCGAACAACCTGGCCAGACTGCGCTTGGATTGGGCGGACCAAGTATCGCCTTCCGGCAATGTGCTGACGAGGCTTGCCGGCGTCGGCAACGGCCGGACGCGAGCGGCGTCCACGCCGGGTTCGACGGCTGGCGGCAGGTTTTCCTGGTCGGCCCAGAGCCGGCGCGGCGGGTAGGCCAGATCGTAGGTGCGAATCCCCCATTCCTCCTGCTCGCGCAACACCGCGCATGGGTTGCTCTCACGAACGACGATGGGAGACGATTCACTCATGCAATGGCGGTTTCTGCAACCGGTTCCGGTTTATCCTCCCAGGACAACGGGGAGTTATTAACGATCCCATCGAGACCTTCGAGCACAGCCTGCTTTTTCTTACGATCTTCCCGTTCGATGCGTTGCTCGTGGGATGCGACGATTGCATTAAGAGCTGCTTCGATTGGGTCGTTGTGCTCCTTGTGCTCTTTGAAAACCGCAAGAATCTCCCGTTCAACTTCCCGAAATTTCTCGGTGAGCAACTCAATGGCAGGTTCAGTTGCTGAGTCAACAGCGTCGTTTGAAAGCTTACGAAAGAGCCGCAAAATGCGATCCTTCACCCCGGGCCCAATATGTTCACCTTCCTTCACAAATTCATCGCACTTGCGACGTATTTTTGGTTCGATTTTTTTAATCAACCCCGCCTGAACTTTCTGTCGCAGATCATCAACTGCTTCTTTGCCGACAGTGTTGAGTTGTTTTGCGTCGTCGCGTATCAATTCGATTTCTGCTTCCAATAGCGTTGTTTTCACCTTAGCTCCCTGTTGTTTTGCCCAAACAAGGATTTCTTCAACCAATGATACAGAATCTTCCGCATATTCCTTGGTTCGCCTACGGATTTCTTTCAGCAGTGTTTTACCCCATGATTCAGCTATAGGCTCTTCGAAGCGCAAAGCGATGTCCTTCGGAAGATCAATGTGCCGAGAACCTGCGTAGGTTCCTCCGCGCACCACCGCCGCTTTGAGTGTGTTCCAACGGTAAAATTGTAAATCCTGCATATAAGCATAGACTTCGTCACGTGCCTTTAAACTGGCCTCGGTGACTTTCTGGGAAATCAATGTCGGCAAGGTGCTCTTCAGGAACTCGCGATACGCACCCTGCCGATTACTAAAGCGAGCCCGCAATTTTTTTTCTTCAATGAACTCCTCCAATCTAGCGCGCAATGCATCGGCATCATCGGCTGCGTGCAGTTCATTCTCCCATTGGGTCCGGATAACCTGGAGTCGCGCCCGCACACGGCGAAAAAAACGGTCTGACTCTGCTTCCATATGGCCGCGCTGTTTCTCAGACCGCTGGCGGGCAAGGTTGCGAAGCGCCTCGATGAGTTGAGGCATGTTGCTTTGACTTGTTTCTCGAATGAACCACGGATCGTCGGGGTCCTGCGCCAGAAAACGGCGATATTGGAGCGCAGATACCGGATGCACCTTGAGATTGTTCAGGATGTCATCGATTACGCCCTTCTTTTCTTCGCTTAACCCAGCCACGCTTCGCCATACTTTCTCCAACTCGCTCCGAAGTTGCTGCTTGATCATCTGCTGAACCTGAGCACATGCCTCGGCGAAATGCTCCAACTTCTTCTTAGTGCGGTCTTGGGCAAAATGCTCTTCCGCGATGTCGTCAATTCTGGTGACGACGACCATTAGGGAGATTGGGTCGGCGGCAGGGTCATCGGACGAAAAAAGCAACCGATTAAGAAAGCCGCTACTGCGCAGCAATTCAGCCTCGGCTTGCTGCACCCCACGTGAAGAGACCACTAACACCACCGCCTTGGCCTGTTCGCGGATATATTCTTCCGTGATGCTGGCTTTTACATCGCCAGCGATTCCGACTCCGGGCAGGTCAACCAAGGTGAGTCCATTTTGTAATAATTCTCGGTCCCACCGCACGGTGAGGTCCTTAATCAAGGGGGCGAGAAACCCAGTGGCATGGGTGTGAAGCAGCCTCAGAAACTCGGCGCGGGCCTCAGGGGTAGTGCCCTCGACATGATTTTGTGGTTTGCCTGTTTTGCCTATCCCAAGAGCAACCTTCAACCTATTGACCCTAGAAAGGTCTTCCTCACTCTGAATGGTGTTGTAGATCGATGGTTTTCCAATAACAGCAAAAAGCGCATCAATAATGTATGGCAATTCCCTTTGGGAATCCTGACGACCGGTCACCATTAGAAGCGCCTGTTTTCGGAATTCCTCCACCCGCCGTTCTTGCTCATCTCCTCCCTGTTTAGACAAATCATCAGACTCTATTGCTCCATCTTCACCATCGAGTCCTTCAATAAGGTCGCCAGAAGAGTTAGCAATATCAGCTTGCCCGGCTTCCCGCTTGAGTTTGGCCTGATAACTCCAATGCAATCCTTTCAGCACGTTATTGAAGCGCTGGGGTGCGTGGTATAGCACTTCAAACGAGGCCTCCTTTCCGTGACAGACCGTCAATGCCTGGGCCGTGAGCGGACCAACCCCACCGGACGGAATATAAATCTCCTTTCCGAAGACTACGCCGTTGATCAGCGTGCTTTTGCCAATGCCGGCATTGCCCAAGAAGCAGACGGGCACTTTCTCATCTAACGTTTTCTTGATTTTTTCGAGCCGCACCACTTCCGAGTCAAATTCCTCAACCTTGTCGAGGCCATTGGCCAAGAGAAACGGTTTTACGTGCTTGCGATACCAATCGAGCAGTTTATGTAAGGGTGTTTCACTCATAGATTTTAAATTATTTGAACCAGTTGGCACTTTCCATTTGGGGTGGCATATCGCGCCCGCAGTTCTTCAACCCGGTCATTTTCGAGGAGTATGACTTCGTTCACATGATCGGCTTCTCTTCTCTCGTCGAAGCCCCAGTCATATTTGATGCCTCCTAACTCGGTCAGCAAATATCGGGGATGCATGCCCCCGGGAACATCAGACCAAAAAGCGACCTGTAAAGTGCAGCCATCAGGCAAATCCGAGCCAAGTTTATTCTCATAATGAGATCTCTGAACATGTTCGATAAACACATCTGGCCGGCGAACGTGAATTATAATTGTGCAAGCCGGTTGCGGGCGCTTCTTTACGATGTCGAGCATCTCCAGCAACGTCTCATCAAAGCCATTTATCGACGGATTAAAAAAAGGATCGATGATGATTAATTCAATGCATGTAAGTAGCAACTTGGACGCACACTTCGCTAGCGCTTCAGGTGTTTTTTCGACGTCGATTTGTTTGCGAGTTGCAAACGGTGATGCAGTCCTGTCGAACTCGCCCGCAATCAGCACGGCAGCTTTTTGCCTTGGGTTTCCAAGGGCAATAATGCCATCAAACGCTTCAGGCAAAGTGCAGTCTTCGGCATTTTGTTGCCACGTTTTTTTTGGGAGCGGCTCAAAAGTCCGTCCTCTTGCAGGGATAAAACGGTGTTTTTCTGCGGTGACGTAATTTTTAATTGCGGTTGCCCGTATTTCACCAAAGTTTTTCTCTGGGGCAATGTTCCGGTCCACAAGGGCAATAACCTCCTTGGTCCAGCTTTTGGGATATTTGCAAATCAACCGTCCGCAGCCGACTTCGAAATCGGCGCGCAATTCACGGAAGTGCGCCCAGATAGACATCACTTCGGGCTGAATGGCAAATTCTTTAATCATAGGTCAGGGTAAATCTTCAAACCGTTCGGCGAAGAATCCGCCCGGCCAGCGTTGGGCAAAATCTCCATCCTTAGTAACTGCCAATTCAATAACCTCGGCTCCCGTCGCTTTTGGGATGACGTAGAGGACGCAAATGTCTTCAGGACAGATTTCCGGTCTTGTTTTTTCCGCGATTTCCGGACCTGCGGCCGTCAGGTCCAAGTCATCATCTGTGCAGGATTCACGCACGCGGCGAAGAATGCGCAGGATGAGGTGCTCGCTATGCGTTTCGATTAGGAACTTGTGGCGAGGGCCATTCTCCGCCAGAGCGGCTTCGATGAAAACATCACCGAGATCAGCTTGCAGCTTGGGGTGGATGTGAATCTCAGGTTGCTCAATCACCACGAGCCGTTCCTTGCCCTCGAAGGCAGAGACGAGCACGGGGAAAACCTGACTGATGCCGGTGCCGACATCGCGGTGGCTAACCACCGTTTGGTTGCCCTGGTCCACCAAGGCGAGTGAGTTTATGTCGCCGCCCGTGGCATTGAGTCGTTCAAGGAGGTCCTCGACTCGCTGTTTGGAAGGCTCTTTTTCCTCCCACTCACCATGCAAGGCCTGGCCTTCGGGATTATTGTTCAGCGATTCCGGCTCAGCTTCGGGATTGACCCGCATTTGACGAATTAATTCTTCCTGTTCCTCCTTGGGCAATGAAGATTGAGCGAGCAAATCCTTAGTGGCGCGGCGCACCTGCTGGCGCACCCAGAACGTAAGGTCATCTGCGGCATCTGTCAGTGGTTCACGCAAGGACTGCGGAGCGAAGTAGCGGAGTAATTCCAGCGTGTAGCCGGGCGTAAGACGCCCCTTGCCTGACAACCACTCATTTACTTTTTTGAGCACCTCAGGATTTTCGCGGGCAACCTGCCACGCATACGCGCCTCCGGAGAACCAATTCGGGTCGTGCGCCTCATAATGGTTGAAATTGCGCGGTGGCACGGTGCGGAGGGGGCCAAGGTAATGCATACTGGCCAACGCGCCATTGACCGCCGTGTAGGACGCTTCCAGCAAACCATTCACCAGCTCCAGAAATTGAACACAGACTGAACGCACCAAGCGCGGATTGGTATAGGCAGTGCCATAGAACAGCACTTCGGCCGGCGCGTGATAGACATGCGCCTCCATCTGTTCCATACCGCGCTTGCCGACACACTCGGGAACGAGCTGATCCGCACGCGCAGACATTGTATCAAGCATCTCGCGGGCGGCTTGCTCCAATTCTTCGTCGGTGACTTTTTCCAGGCCGGGCACGGCGCTGTCGCCTGTGAACGACGCGCGGAGATTACGGTTGACGGTGGGATTGCGGACATCAAATAGCGTGATGGCCAACACTCCCGGATGACGGGCTTCCAAGCCAATTAGCGTTTTGCCGTCCAGCCGGATTTCGTAGCGTTTTACAAAAGGCTTACCTTCCCGGACGTAAACACCAGTTGGAACGGGAATGCGCTCGTCCAAGCCCGTTTTGGGATTGAGACGACGTTTCATCTCTTTCGCCTCAACGGTGCGAACCCCGAACTCCAGTGCCACCTCAAGGGTCTTGAAACTCTGTTTTAGAAATTCCGCCAAACGTCCCTGTAATTTCCCGGTGACAAACTCGGCCTGCCAGCGAACGGGCTGGGTAATGACGTGACGATGGACGTAATCCTCAAACCCGCCGAGATCCACTGAATTACCTGCGATCTTGGGGCAACGCACATCCAAATTGCCGTCCACGACGGCGGCTTGGTGGGCGAGGAGGAGGCTGTGGATGATGCTGGATTTGCCGGCGCTGTTCGGGCCAAAGATAAGGGTGATGGGCTTGATCGGAATCGTCTGCGTCGGGCCGAAGGCTTTGAAATTGCCGAGTTTGATAGAGGTGAGCATAGGTCAGTTCCTTCCGTTGGGGTTTGAACGGAGCAAGCGGGCTTGCTGCTCCATCTCGACAAGCAATTCTTTCATGTGCGCCTCGCGCCACTGAGCTGTCAACTCGCCGGTGAAGGCGCGATGGAGCAACGCTCGAAAGAGTTGTTCCAAATTTGACCCAGAAGAATCTGTATTCGATGCGACTTCGCGGACTGAAGCGACGTGTGCTGCCCACTCTAGCTGATTCTTAATCGGTGGGAGCGGAAGCAGACAATTGCGAACATCGGAGTTGTTAATCGTCGCCATTCCAATTGCATGTTTAAGACCTTGGCAAAGCGTTGCGTGGCCGAAAGACGATGACAGGAAATGTGCGACATAAGTAGGCTCAGCCACGTTTGTGTTTAGGCGCAAACGGATGTTTTTGCTCTCGAAGACTGCTTCCCCAAGTTCCGCCGATATAACCGCACATTTGCCAACCAGTTCAGGCGTATTGACCCGATTAACTAGAATGTCCCCAGCCTCCAAGCGATAGGCTGCCAACTCTTGGGCGTCCAGTTCGACTCGATCAATACGCGACAAGTTGAGTCGGCCATTGAGAATGTTAAACATCTTCAGAATCTGTGTGCCCCTACCGTAGAAGTCCGCGTGCTTGTAAAGTCCGTTTCTGGTGTCCGCGAGTATTGTTCCCAGCCGAACTCGCGGCCAGCCTTTCGGGTTGGTGGCCGGGTCGCCGAAAAGCTTGTGGAAAAGGGCGGGCAAGATGCTATCGCCCAAGGCGTCAGCCTCGGCGCGCTTTTGCCGTAACGCATCCGCTTGCACCAGAATCTCCACAATCCGCTGTTGTTCGCGCAGCGCTGGTAGCGGAAATGTAAGTGTTGAATACTCACTTCCATTCAAATTAGGCTGACCGGCCACGCGTTTCTTGCTCGAAACCCACGTTTTGTAACTTGGTGATTGTGTGTAGAAAAAAACAAACCTTGAGTCTGCAAGACGTGAATCAAGGCGAAAGCGAATCAAATATCCGGCAAAAACGGACGGATCATTCTTTCTACTGTGTCGGTAAGTTTTGCCGACGGTATTTCCACTCCTCGCAAAAAGCAGGTCGCCTTCCTCTAGCGTATAATCGGCAACATCCTCAGTATCCGCTTCGACTGCCCCTTGTTCGAGAAGTCGCCCGTATTGATCTATGTCAGTAATGCGTATGTAACGTGGGCGTGAACCAGTCCATGTGGCACCTGACGCATTAGCTCCATATTGAGGGCCTAGCGCCGTAATCTGTTTGAGTTGAACGCGCGGCCAATTCACTTTTTGGCCTCCACTTCCTTGAGCAGCTTTTCCAAACCGAGCGCGATGTCCTGCTCAAGCTTCAGCGTTTTGCCGATGAGGTCGGATACGTTTTCGTCTGATATTTTTTCGGTCGTCTGCGGTTTATAACCGCCAGCTGCGAGGTTAAAGTTATTCTCGGCGACTTCGGCGACAGTGGCCCACCAGCAGGCCGGCGCTTCAGTGCCCGGCGGCAAGAGCGTGCCCGCCTTGACACCAGGCGGTTTTTGGAAACCAGATTCACGAAAGATTTTCCACAGGCGTAACAATTCCGGGATGTCGTTTTTATCCGGTGTTTCCGGACGACCACCGCCCGTAATCTTGTCCGTGTCAAACCCGTCATTCTTAATCTCGGCGAATAGAACTTTGCCGCTGTGCTTGTCTTTTTTCTCCGTCGTGGGACGGCGGAACACGAGCACCCCGGTTTTCACACCGGCATACGGCTTGAACACACCGGCCGGCAGAGAAATGACGGCCTGCAAATCATAGTTTTCCACCAGCTTGCGGCGGAGTTCGACATGCGCACTAGTTGAGCCAAACAACAATCCTTCCGGCACCAGCACCGCCGCACGACCACCGGGAGCCAGGGCTTCCATCACGACGGCGAGGAACAGCAGTTCGCTCTTTTTAGAGTCGGTTGGCAAATCTTTGCGGATGGATTCCTTGGGCAATACGCCGGCAAACGGCGGATTGGACAGGATGACCTTGTAACGGCGCTTGAGGTCTTCATCGGTAAGACCGCCCAGTTCCGACAGGGCGTTCGCGCGTTTGATGTTCGCGTTGCGGATGCCATGTAGAACGAGATTCATCATGGAGATGCGCATCATCTGCCGCGACACTTCGATGCCGTAGATGCCATTCTCCAACAGTTTCCAGTCCGGGATTTTTTCGCCCGCACCTTTCGGGTAGGTCTGGAGATTGGGAATTTGTTTTTTCGCCTCGGCCAAAGTCTGGCCGCGCTTTTCCAGCCATTCCTCACCGTAAATGGGCACTTCGCGCGGTTTCTCGGAATACTTGGCGAGGATGTGTTCCACGGCATCAATCAGGAAACCGCCCGTGCCGGCAGCGGGATCGAACATGCTGTCGCCCACGTCGGGATCGAGCATTTCGACCATCATCAGGCGAATCTGGCGCGGGGTGCGAAACTGGCCGAGCAACGCGCCTTCCTGAGTGGCGAGATATTGCAGCAGATATTCGTAGATGTCGCCTTTGACATCCGTGCCGAGCTTCATGAATGAGATGCTGTCAATCTCGTCCACGACTTCCTTCAGGACGTTGGCATCCTCGACTTCGAGGCGGGCGTCCTGAAAGTAAATGGCGACCTGCGGTTCTTCGCGCACGAGCGAAGCCATGTAGGGAAACACTTCATCCCGGATGAAATCGCGGAGATCCAGACCGCTCTTGAAGCGCCATTCGCTCCAACGGTAACGGGCGGACTGACCGGGGAAAAGCGCACGCGTGTTGCCGGCAGCCAAGCGACCATGCAATTCACGGCGGGATTCCTCCTCATCGAGGAGTTTCAAGAAGATCAGGAAGGAGAGCTGCTCGATGTAGGTGACCGGATTATTCACGCCGCCCGCGAAAAGGACGTTCGTTATGCGGTCGAGTTTGGATCGAAGTTCAGGATTCATTGCGGGTAATTATGCGGCGAGGGCAAAAATGGATTCGTTCATGTCGGCGATGACGTTTTGCAGCCCCGATTCGCCGAAGAGTTCCACGCCGCGCGTGGCGGCATCGTGGATGGACAGCGGCGGCTCAAAGAGGTCGCCGATTTCAACGCGGCCACGGATGACGCCGCGATGTTTGAGCAGGACAAGGTATTCGGCCTGTTCCGGCCGGAAATTCTTGCTGACGAGCCACGCCTGGAAATTCTCGGTGATTTGTTCCTCGCGCGTCTTGATCTTGAGTGTGCCGAGGGCGGCGCGGATGAAATCCACGAGGTTGCCACCGGGCTGCCGGTAGGCGCGACGGAGGTTATCCTCGTTGAAATAGTTTTCAGGAGTGTTCAGGTGACGAGCGAGTTGATCCTCTTCCTCGCTGGTGAGCGGTTTTTCCTCGCGCACTTTTTTCACCAGCGGGTCGTCGGCAAGCTGCTGCCGGATGACCTGTTCCCAGCGGGTCTGGTATTCACGCTTGTCCACGCGCTCACCGTCCGGGCCAACTTCGACATAAGTGACGGCCTCCAGCCATTCGTCTTTGAGCCCCAGCTCGATGAGTTCTCTGGGCGGGCCGGGTGGTTTACCCCCACCACCACCACCGCCGCCGGAGACGGTGATGTCTGCACCATCGTCATTGAAATACTGGTGATTGCGGAAAAAATCGTAGATGACGAACTGTTTTTTGCCGATGTGGGGTGCAGTGCGGGTGCCACGACCGCGAATCTGCTGGTAGAGAATCGGGCTGAAAATTTTCCGGCACATGACGATGTGCAGCACCTCGGGGCAATCAAAGCCCGTGGTGAGCATGTCCACGCTGACGGCAACCATCGGATAAATTTCCTTTTTGAAATTCTGGATGACCTGGTCGGCATCGGGGATGTCGGAGGTAATCACCTCAGCGTAACGGCCCTTGTGCTCGGGGTGCAGTTCGTTGAGATACTGGCAGAGGCGAGAGGCGTGGCGCTTGGAGATGGCAAACACGATGGCCTTGCCCGGCCCCTTTTTCTGGAACGGCGCAGATTCCTGATAGTTCGACCAGGCGAGCCGGTCGAATTCCTGCATCATCTTGCGGTTGGTGTCCTCGTTGGTCCACTTGCGCTCGAATGCCTCGGGGTCGTAAATTTCGCCGTCCACTTCCGCGCCCTCGGCAATCATCTCCGTGATGCCCTCGGCAAATTTGTAAGGCGCGAGGTGGCCGGCCTTGAAGGCATCGCGGATGGGATAGGAAAAATCAGGCTTGCCCTCGGAGCATTGATAAAACTGGTAGGTATTGCGCTCAATGTAGGCCGCCGGCGTGGCGGTGAGGCCGATCTGCAAGGCGTCAAAGTGATTCAACACGGCCTGCCACGCGCCGTAAATGGACCGGTGACATTCGTCGGCGATGACGACATCGAAATAGCCGCTGGTGTATTCCTGATAGCGGCCCATCATCGTCTGCAACAGCGCGACAGTGATTTCCTTTTCCTGGCGTATGACGCCCGGCTTGAGCCAGTAGCTGCTGTGGTGGTTCAGGATGTCCTGCACCGCGCCGATGGCCTGCTTGGCGAGTTGCTCGCGATCCACCAAAAAGAGAATGCGTTCGGCGCGAATGGATTTCAGCAGACGCTTGAGCTGAAGACAAATCAGGTCGGTTTTGCCGGTGCCGGTGGGCAACTCGATAAGAAACCGGCGTTTGCCCAATTCGAGGGCATGATCCATGGCCCGCATACAGTCGCCCTGATAATTGCGCACGATGCGGACTTCGCCATATCGCAAATATGTTTCCGGGACCGGAATGGTGGCCAGGGCTTTCTGATCGCGATGACGCTGGGCAAGCCGCTCCAAATCGCGCTGGGAAAAGAATGAGCGGACGAGGCGGGCATCTTCGTTGCGGTAATCCCAAAAATAAATCAGCTCACCATTGGACAGGAAAATGAAATCGGCATCCAGCGCCTCGGCGGCGGGCCGCGCCTGATTTTTGGCGGTGTAGGGGTCAATGGCCTTGCGTTTGGCTTCAACGACGGAGAGGTTGCGACCGCGACTGGAGAGCAAAGCGTAATCCGTGCGAAGGATTTCGTCATCGGCAGTAACGACCCCTTCCATGATCTGACTAGGAAGCCGGCGAGCAGTGACCTCGGTCCGCACCTGCGATTTGTCGGTCGGATCCCATCCGGCCTTTCGCAGCAGGTCGTCAATGACGATCCGGGCGTCGGCTTCTGATTCATTCTGGCTCATTGTCAGATACGTTTGTTTTCTTGGTGGTCATTATTAACGAGTTGCACCGGTTGTTCTAGGCGATTTTTTGATATTATGATAACTTTAAAGTCATGATTGCGGAATTGCTTTCCGAAAGCGGATTGTCGCTGGAACGCCTACAGAGTTTTAGCCGCGTGGCGGAAGCCGGCGGCGTGACTCGGGCGGCGAAAGGCGACGCCACCAAGCAAAGTTTATACAGCCGGCAAATCAAAGAGCTGGAAGAGTTTTTTGGCGCGGAACTGATGCGGCGCAAAGGCCGGGGCATTGTGTTGACCACGGCCGGCGAGCGGTTGCATGCCATTGCCCGCGAGCATTTCGCCGCGATGATTGATTTCAAGCTGGAATGCCAGGGCCAACCGCTGGAAATCGCGATAGGCGCCGGCGACAGCCTAATCCAATGGCTCATCCTGCCACAGATGGCGGCCATTGAAAAAAAATTACCCGAAGCACGATTCAAACTACTGAACCTTACCAATGCCGAAATCATCCGGCGGATCAGTGAGGGAGTGATTGATTTTGGGATTGTCCGCCAAGGGGAATTGAGCAAATCGCTGGGGAGCTTTCCACTGGGTAAAATGGGATTTTCACTATTTGTGCCGAGGGAGATGCAGCCGGCGATCCGGGCATTGGAGCCCGGCAGAATTCTGGAGAAAGTGCCGCTGGCGATCTTGGAGGGAGACGGGGATTTCCGCAGGGAATTGACAGCCATTGCGCGAAGGAACAAATTGCGGCTGAAAATAAAAATCGAATGCTCATCATTCACGCTGGTGGCGCGGTCGGTTGCGACGGGAAGAGCGGCAGGCATCCTTCCCAGCATGGCCGCAAACGAAATGCCCGGGCTGACGGTATCCGAAGTTCCGACAAAAATGTTCCAAGGTCTGGAGCGCGAGATTTGCCTGGTTTGGAACCCAAGACAATTACATATCCGGTCGGCTTTGGACCGAGCGCGAGGCGTTTTTGTGGAAGCGCTCCGCCGCTCGAATGAGACAAATCCGCCGCGGGCCAAGGACGGAAAAGCAAAATAAAACCCCTCCTGGCAGCACTGCTTTGAGCATTCAGCCGGTGGCTTCATTTGTCGGGAGACGAATCATTTATCGCATCGGGGTCAATTGTTGATTCCGGGTGGCAGCTTTATTTGGGATTTTTTATGGCGGGCCAGATGGCGGCGAAGGAGGTTGGCGACATCGATGGTGGCAACGTCCAGCGGGGTCTGGCCATCAGAGTTCTTGGCCAGAGGATTAGCGCCGCCAGCGAGAAGCAGTTTGACCACCTTGCATGAGCCCTTGTCAGCGGCGATGTGAAGCGGCGTGCAACCTTTGATATCAGGAACGTCCGCCAAGGCACCGTGCTTCAAGAATACCCGGGCGGTTTCCACATGATCATTCATGGCAGCATAGAGCAGCGGCACGCCGCCAAGATAGTTTTTGAGGTTCGGATCGGCCTTATTCTCCAGAAGCAGCTTTGCGGCATGGTGCTGGTTGTTGATGGCGGCCGAGTGAAGTGGAGTCATGGAACGATTGGTCAGGACGTTGACACTAAATCCATGGGCGAGCAAAAACGGGATTACCTCGGTTTTACCCTCCCACACGGCGTGATGCAGGAGCGTTAAAACTTCCTTTTCTTCGGGTGGTTTCGGGATTGTGGGATTGCGGTCCATAAATTTTCTCTTGGATATGGGGATTAATTAAAGTCAAAACGGGGTTCGGAGTCCGCAGGCGCCGGGTTGCTAGTTGCTAGTGGCTGGTCACTGGCCGAAAGCTTCAGGGCATCCTTGGGGGAGATATCGGAATACAGCACGGCCATGATCTGATGAATGCGCTCGTCCACGATGGCGAGATTGGATCCCAGGAGGTGTTTGACGATGCCATCCGTGATGTCCGCGCCGGGCAGCATGACACTGGTGCGGAAACGGATTTCACCGTCGGCGTGATTCATCTCGAAACAACCCATGGTCAGCTCCCAATTGATGCGAGAAAGCATTTCGGCCACGGCGACACGGCGGTCGGGTCGTGCTTTGTTGGGGATGAAAGAGCTAATGGCCAATAAAAATTGGCCGTCGTTCTTCGCCCGGGCGACCATGTTGAAATCCCATAGGGCATCGACGCCGTTAAATCCGCAGAACAGGACGGGTTGGTCGTTGTAGCGGTGGTATTGCCATTTCAGCTCGTCCAGATGCCGGGCGAAGATTGCGATGGCGGTTTCTTCGGTGAACTCGGGCTGGGAGCCAGGAGCTGGGAGCTCGGAGCTGGGAGTTGACGGTTCGGGGCTCTGGGCTTTTGGCTCCGGGCGTGATTTCTGCGGGTCAGGTTGAGGCTTCTTTTTCATGGGTTTTTTCATTGTTGGAATCATGATAGCGGACTGGGTATGACAAAGGCTGACAGGGGCTTAAAGAAAAAGCGGAAATCTGGAAAGCGGAAAGCGGAAAGTGCGTGCCGCACGGGCGGGCGGAAGGCGAGGATGGAAGATGGCGGGGGGCGGTGAATCAAATGCTGAAACGCTGAAACCTGAAAGTTGAAAATTGAGGGTGGTGGGCAGTTGGCAGTGGGCAGTGGGCAGAGGGCGAGGATGGAAGATTGAGGATGGAGGATGAACTCGGCTCGCGGGGACGCTCGCCCCAGCTCAGGCGGTAAACATTCAACGCTCAACATTCAACGCCGAACGTCCAAAACTTGACCAGAGGGCGGAAAAACTGACTCAATTGGGCATGGGAAAACGATTGTCAGCCGTCGATTGGGCCGTGCATAAAAAGTTCGCCGCGAATATTCGCCGCGAACGCCGCCGTAAAGGTTGGACGATAGAGCAGCTGGCCGAACGGTCGGGAATCACCGTCCGAAAACTCCAGAGGCTCGAGACTGGCGAAATCGTGGTGCCCGGTCGCCTTATTATCTGCTTGCTGGTGACGCTGCGCTGCGGGGCGGATCGGCTGTTTTCAGGTGTCGATAATATACTTTCCCGCAACCGCGCCGGTTCCGCTCGCGCCCGGCGGGCGGCTCCACGAATCAAGACCGTCAAAAAACGGCGGGTGAAAAAAACTTAAAGTCACCACACATACTTGGCGGTTTATTTGCCATGTTTTGCCGGTGCGCCGAAATTTCGACAAGCAACTGGCAATCTTCCTGCGTAAAAAACGGGGAGATCTTTCCTATGCCAAATTTGCGCAGAAGGTCGGACTTTCAGATGAGACGCTTCGTCGGGTCGAACACGGGGAACATCGACTGACTTTTTATAAATTTGAAACGGTGCTTTGCCGTTTGAATCTACGGTTGAAAGATGTTTTCCATGACGAGTTTTAAGCGGATTTCTTAATGATCGCGCGGGCGGAAATTGTCTGGCGTTCGCGCGGCCAAAACTAAAATCACCAGGCTAGACGCAACATGGTTATGGACATCACGGACGGGGAAACTATAGGGGGCGACGGACTACCCGGTCCGGCGCCCCGGAAACTTCAAGGGACAACTAAACAAAAGCGGAAAGCGAGAAAGCGGAAAGCGGAAACCGGCAACCTGCCGGCGGGTCAGTTGACGCCGGAACAGTTGTCGGTGATCAAACGGTTTCTCCAGAGGTTATTTCAGTCGGTAACAATGGCCATTATGCTGTTGTTGTCGGGGAGTCTGGCCATTGCCGACATCCTGCATCCTTTTATCCACAATTCCTGGCTCGGCCATAAAACTGCTCCGGTCCAAAATTCTACCCGGCGCGAAGATCGGGGTGATACCAGAGTTGAAATCCAACCTGCAGAAGTCGAGGGCGAAGGTGGCAGCGCCGCTGGCAATAATTCCGAAAATGACAGAACTGAGCCGGTTCCATGCGAAGCCGTCGGGGTCGGATGCAGCAACCGGGTGCCGTCCGGGTTCTGCCATTTTCGGCAGCATCTTTGCCTGGTGGCGCCGCATCCTGATTCCATTCTGGGGCTACACCAGAAACTGGATCAGCTTGAGCAGGAGTTTCGGCAGCATGGGGATTTGCTCCGGCAGATGGAGTTGAAATTGGAAAAGGTGGCGAATAATGATTCGCTTTTGCGACTGGAAAATGAGGAGCTGCGGCAGTTGAATGCGGAGGGGTATCTCAATTTTGCCGTGCGCGTGAAGAGCGACGATTTTCTGGCGTTCGCCGTGATCATGGCGCTGGGCAACCGCAAGGCGGCGGCCGATCATCTGGAATTACCGCATAGGAGTTTTTATGACCGCGTGAATCTGTGGGCCCGGGGCAGCGAGGATCATCAACGGATGTTCCGCCTGGTGGAGTGGCGGAAAAAGACAGGCCGGAAAATTGTGGTGCGCCTGGAGGATTCGGTGCAATCGGGCGAGCCGAATGATGAGCCGGAGAATCCGGTGACGGTGGCGGCGGTGCTGGAGGGCATAGCGGCATCGGATTCGCGGGATTATCCGGCGATTTTGCGGGAGATTCTGGAGGTGTTGCAGATGCAAAACCCGAAAAACTGGGCGGAATTGGGCCGGGAGGCGATCGGTATCATCAGGGAGGAGATGGGCTGATAGATTTACGATTGATAGATGGGCTGTTAAAGCTGAAACGCGGAAACTTGAGACCTGAATATTTAACCGCGAACCTGTCCTCCTGACGCTGTTTGGAGGCAGCCTGGCGATGTCGTGGGCCACGCGCCTATGTTCTTGCTTTTGGTGCGTTCCAGATAATTCTCGTTCGGGATTCAATGACTCCCAATAAAATCTTTGCCTTTGGGCTCAAGTGTGAGGTCATAGTGGTTGGTCTCCCCAGGCGCGAACGTGAAGCGAATATGCCGGTCTCGCCAACCTTTGGGTTCCTGTAACGGGACATGAAAGTGGGGGTGAAACGCGTCCATTCCCCGGTCAGAGGCAGGAATATTCCGAATCACGGCGAAGCCATTTTTGTCCGTGGTGGCGGAATAAGGAATATCGGGAAGCGGTGTCATCTTTCGAAACGGGGCTTCACTGGATGGTCGCGTATACATATTTCCAAAGATCCCGCCTACCCTCAAAACGTTTGGATTGACATAAACCGTGGCCCCTTCAACCGGTTTTCCCGTTTTGGTTTTGGCTGTCACTTCCAAAGTGGCGGTGGGTTCGGTCACAATTTCAATTTTTGTGGTCGGGGCCACGAGGGAAAAAGCCTGAGGCAGGGCAAAACCAGAAACTTTCTCCAATTTGGAACCGTTACTCTGTGTAAACTCACCCCCGTTTTGCGAGACGAACCCGTCGCCATGCACAATCACATCCAAGCCGCCGGGCGGGATGGATTCAAAGACAAAGGTCCCGTCTTCGGCAATTGGACGGTAACTTTTCCAAAATGTGACGTTAGGGAATTTTTTAAAGCTGTCGTCGACCTCCGACCAGTTGGTCCAAGCGGGAAATTCCTTTGGCCGCACACTGATCAAGACACGGCCGTTCCGAACCGGGCGCGCCACATGGTCGTCCAGACGCCCTTCCAACCGGATGCCAGGCTGCATATTCAAACGGATGCGTATTACCTTGCCAGGCTGATTGCCAAAGATAATAACACCGTCAGAATTGTTTGAATTGGTCTGATTGGAAAATTCCTTTCCCTTTTCGACGATAAAGGCGGTGTCTTGGCTGTAAACAATTTCACCCGAGGGCAGTCGTCCCATGAGCTGGAGAATATGTCCGCCCAGGGACATCTTGTGGAACGCAAGCGCCCCATTCGCTAATTTCTGCCAGTCGTTCGTGTGGATCAGTCCTTCTTCGTTCAAATAGGGGACAAGATCGGTCACCGGCTGATCGGTATTGCCGATAAATGCCGAAACTTCCAGATGGATGCCCCGGGTCAATTGGATAGGGGTTTCGGAACGGTCTACGTAATAGGTCTGCACGCGGGCAGTCGCGTATTCGGGATGGGTGACGGAGAAGAAGAGTGCTCCCGTAAGCTCCTTTTCCTCCGGGATGCCCATCACGGGATATTTTACCATGGCTTTGCCATCGGGGCCGGTCACGGCGGCCACCGGCTCGCCGAACAACTTCTTGTTCCAGACATAGGCACTGGCTCCGTGACTCCCCTTGACCCGGAAACCTTCGGGCGAAACCGTAGCCCCTACGATTGGCTTGCCAGCGTCGTCTTGAATCACCACCGCCACTTCCTTGAATTTTACATTAGCCGGATCGTTCGAAGCGTCAGGACTGTAAGATGAAAAATTACAACCGGCGGTCATCAGGAAAAGCAATCCCACCAAGCCAAATCCCGCCGCCGTATGCTTCCAGTTCCAAGCGCTTATTCCTTTTTGTGCGAGATGATTCAACCGGCGTGTAATCTGAGAACTGCCATTCAAAGTCAGTTTTGTCTCCACGGCCGGCAGCGACAGCATCCGCAACGCGAGCCGCGCCAGCAACCGGGAATAGGAATCCTCATCCTCCAATTGTCCGGAGGCGATGCGGTCGGCTTCCTGTTCACACGCGAGGCTGTGAGCAGTGGGCACCGGCCACACCAAGGGATGAAACCAGCAAATCGCCTTCATCCATCGCCAGGCGACCGACCAGAACAAATCATGCCCGCGCAAGTGCGCGATTTCATGGCTCAGCAATGCGGACATTTCTGCCGGCGAAAGCTGATCTACCAGCGGTTGCGGCAGGGTGATCACTGGTTTCAACAAGCCGCAAACGAACGGAGAAGTGGCCGTATCGGAGATCCGAACGTCGATTTCCCGCCGCACATCAAGCCGGTTCTGTATTCGTTGTGCCAGTCGTCGAAGGTCGGGAGCCGGGCGGCAGGATTTTTGCAGAAGCGAAAGCTGACGTTGCAATCTGAAAAGGCGGAGCGCCGCGGCGAGACAGCCCAATGCCCAAATTACGATGAGCAAGCCTCCCCACGAGATTCGCTTGGCAGATACCGCTGATGGCGGAGGGTTGGAAACGCTGGAAACCAGGCTGGTTGCCGACGATGTGCGCGCCGGTTGCGCCACCGGTAATGTGCCAGACCGGGTTGGAGTAACAGCGGTGGCAGATGCAGATGAGCCGAGAAACTCGGCTGCCTCCGCAGATTCAATGGTGACTGGAATCTTCAGGCCGGGAAATTGAACAAAATGCAATAATGGCAGGGCCAGACCGAGGCATAGAATTCCCCGCCAGAGAATCAGCCGCCAGCGGGCATGGCGGTGTCGTAATATTCCCTGGACCACCCAGCCCAGTGCGAGCAGGCAAGTCCATTTGAACAGGAGAGCCGTTCCCGGCGAGACAAGGAAGAGAGGCAGATTCATTTTGATTTCCCTTTATGCTTTTTCGTTGGTGTCGCGGCGGCGGTCTGGCGGATGAGTTTGAGGTCCGCCGCTTTGATGTCGGAAGTTTCCATCAATTGAACAACCAGTTCCTGTGGTGACCCGCCCGCAAAAACCCGCGCCAGTGTTTGCATCGCGGTTTGGAGCATAGTCGCCTTGGGAACCCGGGCCGCATAGAAAAAGGCCTTTCCCTGCAACCGTCGGCCAATGTGCCGCTTCCTAACCAGATTGACCAGGACCGAACGCAGGGTGGCGTTTTCAATCGGCCATGAGAAATGCGACTGAATTTCCGCCGGCTTCGATTCGCCCCGTTCCCAGAGGATGCGGAGCGCCTCCAGCTCGTTTTGATTCATGGAGTTCATTGGAATATGTGAGTAGTTCACACATTGTTCGAAGATTGTCAATGCTAATATGTGAACAATTCACACATCCATATAGTGAAGAGGATTTGCGAATCCGCCTTGCCGTTTGGCCAATACAGTGCTGGGGACGGCTATACTCTGCCCGCGTTCGACTCATTGTTATCAATCGCGACGAACCGTAATAAGGACGGGCGTTTTTTTCGTTTTTAAAGTTGGTTTCTTCAAAAACCCTTATCTTTATCGTTTTCGCAAAAATATCCGCAATTGTCTGAAATAATTGCAATTCATTTTCCCACAGGGGTTAGCGCATGCGCTAACCCCCTATTTATGCCCTAAAACCGCAATTTTCCAGGTCTTTGTAAAGCGAAACCTGAAATGGGCACGATAAATCAAAAAAAACAGACCGCTGAAAGTGCGTGCCGCACGGGCCATCGGGCAGAGGCCGGAAGCCAGAGGTCAGAAGTCGGAGGTCCGCCAGCGGCTTCGGTCGCAATCATCGCCGGTTCTTCCCAGCCAACTCCCCTGCCTGCCTGCCTCAGGCGGGAAGAAGTCGCCGGGCTTTTGCAGGTTTCGGTTTCAAAGGTGGATCGCATGGCCAAACGCGGCGACATCCGGAAGGTGAAGATTGATCGGACAGTGCGTTACCTGCGCTCGGACGTGGAGGAATTCTTAAAAAAAACCTGAGACCTGAAAGTCCTTCCGGACGGGCACCGATTTTTAACCACGAAATACACCAAATACACGAAACAAAAAATGCGGCCACAGGCCGCACGCTACAGAAAAAATCATGAAACACATTGTATTCGACATCGAGACCGTTCCGCAGGATGAAGCGAAGCTGCTCGCGCTCGCGCCGGAATTCACCGCGGCCGCCAATCTCAAGGATCCCGACAAGATCGCGGCGAGCATCGCCAAGAAGCGCGCGGATTACCTGGCCGACGCGGCGCTGAACTGGAAGACCGCCGAGGTGGTGCTGATCGGCGCGGGCGACGAGACGGAAATTCTGTCGTTCACCGCCGACACCGAGAAAGAGTTGCTCGCGGAATTTCTGGATATTCTTGGCGATTCGCTGGGCGAAGGCGTGGTGGTCGGCGGGCACAACGTCAAATCTTTTGACCTGCCGATGCTGGTGAATCGCGCCCGGGTTCATGGCCTCAAGATTCCGCGCAATGTTCTCACGTTCTGGCGCGGCCGGCCGCAGTGGCACGACAACATTTTCGACACCCTCGAAATTCTCTCCTTCGGAAAATCCTTCGACGGCAACGGTGTGGACGACGTGGCCCGTGTGTTCGGGTTGCCGCCGAAGCTCGGTCATGGCGGCGATTTTCCGATGCTCTGGCGCGCGGATCGTGACGGGGCCATCGCTTACAACCGGCGCGATGTGGAAATCGAAATCGAGATCGCGCGCATGTGTAACTGTTTTTAACCACGAAACACACGAACCACACGAAAGTAAATCAACCCCACCTCACCCCGGCCCTCTCCCTCCTGCTCTGCGGGCCGGAGAGGGAGAAAAAAGTAAAATTATGACACGCTCTGAATCCATCACACATCTGGCCGCCGCGCTGGCGAAGGCGCAGGCGGAAATGCCGGTCGCGGTTTTTGACGCGACGAATCCGTTTCTCAAATCGAAATACGCGTCGCTCGGTGCGGTGATCCAGTCGAGCCGGCCGATTCTGGCGAAACATAATCTGAGCCTGATTCAGTTTCCGATCGGGGGCTATGGAGACGACGTTCGACACCTCACCCCTGCCCTCTCCCCGATCGAGGTGGAGAGGGAGAAAGTAAGCACGGCTCGCGGGGACACTCGCCCCACCGTGGATTACATCGGCATTGAATCCGTTCTCACGCATGAATCAGGCGAGTTCGTCGCCGAGCGCATTTTGATTCCGCTTACGGAGGAGAAAGGGAAATCGCGGGTGCAATCCGCCGGTAGCACGCTGACGTATCTGCGCCGTTATTCCTGGGCTTCGATCCTGGGCATGTATTCCGACGAGGACTCGGATGGGGTGGCAGTGCCACCGGCCAATATGCCGTTATCAAAAGGCAGCAACGCACCCGGCCTTAAAGCTTTTCAATCCAAGTCAGCGGTAGCACTTCCGCCGCCGCCGACACAACGCAAGTAAACAACAAACACACAACATATATGGAAATACCTAACGAAGGAAAATTCGTCTGCAAACTCAATGGCCAGTTGGTCATTTATGAAGCCTCCACCGGGTCACTTTGCGGCTCGGTGCCGTGCGTGGTGGTGGCACCGCCTGCCAATGAAGGTTTTACCTTCAAACATACGATGGTGCTCGTCAAGGCCGACGGGACGATTCTGACCAAAACTGTCGACACGCTGAAGGCGGTGTTCGGCTGGAATGGCGAGGATCCGTTCTGGCTGATGGAAAACTCACTCGACGATGGAGCCCTGCGCTCCGTCGAGTTTGAAATCGTGGGCGGTCCCGAGACCGGCGACAAGGGCGGGCTATATTTCAAAAGCCAATGGCTCAATCCGCTGGGCGGCGGCATGAAGACGCCCGTAGCGGCGAATCGCGAATCGGTGATGGCGAAATATGGCGGGAAGTTCCGCGCGCTAGCTGGATCGTCAGCGACCGCGGGCAAATCGGCTCCACCGGTGGCGCGGCCTGTGCCTACCACACCGCCGGTGACTAAACCGCCCATGGTGGCATCACCATCCACGATGGAGGAGGCGTGGGCGGCGTTGAACGAAAACAATCCCGGCAAGGATGGCGCGGCCATCGAGAAAATCTGGTTCGACACGATCGCCAAGTTGTTTCCCAACAAATCCAACACGGACCTCAAATTGCACGAATGGGGACGGCTCAAAGCCGAATTCGAAAAGGATGAGTTGCCCATGTAGTGCGAGCCGCACCTGCCACTTATCAAACAAACAATTCACCGCGCCGGGGTAACTAAGGCGCAATTTTCACATGACAAAAAAAATCAAACTTTCCGAAATTGTGACGGACGCCGGCACGCAAGTGCGGGCGGGCCTGAATGAAGCGACGGTGACGGACTACGCCGAGGCATTGGCCGACGGCGCGAAGTTCCCGCCGGTCATCGTGTTCCACGACGGCAGCCTGTATATCGCCGCCGATGGTTTTCATCGCATTCATGCGGCGTTGCGCACGGGCGCGACGCAGATCGAATGTGATGTCCGCAAGGGCGGCAAATTGGATGCGCTGAAGTTCGCCCTGGGCTGCAACGCGAATCATGGCCTGCGCCGGACCAATGCCGACAAGCGGCACGCGGTCGGGATGGCGCTAAAGGCATTCGGCAATTTCAGCAATGAAGCATTGGCTGAAATCTGCGCTGTGTCACTGCGATTTGTCTTTGAAATCCGTAAAGAAGCCGCCCCTCAACCTATGCACGGTGCACAGGTTGAAGTTTCCAAGAAGCGTATCGGCGTTGACGGAAAAGAACGCCGTTTGCCGCCCGTTCCCATGCGGCCACGTTCGACGGATAGGACGGATGAGACTGATAGGACGCAAGTTCCGCCGGACAGGATGTCCGGCTCTACGGCAGGCAAGATGCCTGCCGCCACACTGCCGCCGCCGCCGGCGCCGGTGGTGGATGGGACCGGTTGGCCGATCCCGACGCATTTGATTCCGCTCTGGCAGCGGATGGATGAAGCCCAGGAAATGCTGACGACGCTCAGCCGCGTCAAAGGTGCGCTCCGCACCGCGCAAGAGGCCAAGGACAAGCTGTTCACCGAGGTCAACTTTTCGTCCGCGCTTTCACATCTGGATCAGGCATGGACGGCCATCAAGACGGCGAAGCCGTTCGCCGTGTGCCCGACGTGCCAGGGCCAGCTCCCCGATCAATGCACCCTGTGCCGGGGCCGGGGTTTGATTTCTGAACATCGCTGGAACGCCTGCGTGACGCGCGAGGACAAGGCTTTTCGTGAAAAGGCAAAAGCGGAAAGCGAAAAGCGGAAATGAAACACACCTCACCCCGTCCCTCTCCCCATTCGCTTCGGAAGCGAACGCGGAGAGGGGGGAAACACGAACGGAGATATATGATTCATAAAATTGACGCGATGTGGTTCAAGGCGCTGGGCAAAGTGTTCCACTGGACGAATCGCCAAGGGCGGGCGCATTGCCTGCGCCAGAAACAACGGCGCTTTCGCCGGCTGATGGAAGCGCAAAATCCCCATCTGAACTAGGGGGAAAAGCTGAAACGCTGAAACCTGGGACCTGAAATCAAAACCACGGACGAACACAGATGAACACGGATTCAAAATTGGGTGCTGCGCACAATGAAAGGACCCTACCTCACCCCGTCCCTCTCCCTCCCGCTCTGCGGGCCGGAGAGGGGGAAAATGCAATGACACTGCGCGACCGTTTTGCGGCGGCGGCGTTACAGGGCTTGGTCGCCTCGAACTTTTACGATCGATTCAAGCCGGCTTGGAAACTGGATGAATATAAAATCAGCATTCCCGTGGTCGCGGCACAGATCGCCTACGAATACGCCGACGCCATGTTGGATTACCGGAAGGGTTCAAAATCATGATTTTGCGCCCTTACCAATCCGCCGCCTGCGAAGCCATTTTCAAGGAATGGCAGGAGAATGATTCGACGCTGGTGGTGATGCCGACCGGCGGCGGCAAAACCATCCTGTTCGCCGACGTCATTCGGCGCGTGTTTCCGCGCCGCGCGCTGGTGATCGCCCACCGTGAGGAACTCATCTTCCAGGCGAAGGATAAAATCCAGCGGGTGACAGGCCTGCATGCCGATGTGGAGATGGGCGAATACACGGCCGAAGGCAGCCTGTTTGATGCCTCGCCCGTCGTGGTTTCCACAATTCAGACGCAGTGCTCCGGCGGTGACGGCGGCGGGCGCATGTCGAAATTCGACCCGCAGCGGTTCGGCGTGCTGATCATTGACGAGGCGCATCATGCGACGTCGCAGACCTACCGGCGCGTGATTGATTACTACCGCACAAACCCGGCCTTGAAAGTCCTGGGCGTTACCGCCACGCCGGACCGCGCCGATGAGGAGGCGCTGGGTCAGGTTTTCCAGACGGTGGCGTTCGACTACGAAGTGCAGGATGCGATTCACGACGGATGGCTGGTGCCAATTCAGCAACAGATGGTCCATGTCGAGGGGCTGGATTATTCCAGCATCCGCACGACGGCGGGCGATTTGAACGGCGGCGATCTGGCCGCCGTGATGGAAGCCGAGAAAAACCTGCAACAGATGGCTTCGGCATCGCTGGAAATCATCGGGCAGCGCCGGGCGCTGGTGTTCACCGCCAGCGTGAAGGCGGCGGAGATGACGGCGGAAATCTTCAACCGGCATCGGTCCGGCATGGCGGCGTGGGTCTGTGGCAAGACGGACAAGGATGACCGGCGTTCCTACTTGTCGGATTTTGCCACCGGCAAAATTCAGGTGATGTGCAACTGCGGCGTGCTAACCGAAGGTTTCGACGATCCCGGCGTCGAGGTCGTCATCATGGGCCGGCCGACGAAATCCCGGGCGCTGTATTCGCAGATGGTGGGTCGTTCGACAAGACCGTTACCGGGGGTGGTGGACGGGCCGGAGACGCCGGAGGCGCGGAAGGCGGCGATTGCCGCCAGCGCCAAGCCGTCCTGTCTCGTCGTTGATTTTGTCGGCAATGCCGGCCGACATAAGCTGGTGACCAGCGCCGATATTTTGGGCGGCAAGTTCAGCGAGCAGGCCATTGAAAAGGCGATCTTGAAGGCCCGCGAAGCGCGGGGGCCGGTGAACATGACCCAGGAACTCGATCTGGCCGAGGAGGAATTGCGCGAGCAACGCGAGCAGGATCGACTGGCGGAAATCGCGCGACGGGCAAATCTGGTGGCCACGGCGCGATTCACGACGCAGTCGGTGGATCCGTTCGACGTGCTGCATCTGGAGCCGACGAAGGCGCGCGGCTGGGATCAAGGCCGTCAGCTTTCCGAGAAGCAGCGCACGCTGCTGGCGAAACAGGGCATCAATCCCGACCAGGTATCGTTCACCGAGGCGAAACAGTTGATTGCGGAAATCTTCCGGCGTTGGAATGGCAATTTGTGTTCGTTCAAGCAGGCGAAGGTTCTGAAGAAATACGGCTTCGAAACCAATGTCAGTTTCGCGCAGGCCAGCGCGACGATTGATGCGCTGGCGCGGAATCGGTGGAGGAAGCCAGAGGTCGGAGGTCAGAGATCAGAGGTCAGCGCGCCGCCGCAAGGAGATCCCGCATTGAACTGACAGCCGAGCATGACTAAAAATGAAATCACCCGTCGATTCCCCAACGCCAGCGCCGCTTTCATTGCGGCCAATCTTGACCCTGAAAATTCCGGGCCGGCTGCCGTCATGGAACATGATCCTGGCGATGCATCATTGGCAGCGGAAACGCTTCAAGGACCAGATCGCCGCCAGTTTCTTGTCCGCGTTACGGCATTCCGCCGACGATTGCTCGACGAAGACAATCTCTGCGAGAAATACCACGTGGACCTGTGCCGTTACGCTGGCGCAATTCCTGACGACGCGCCGGGCCAAGTCAAAATCGAAGTCGGTCAGGTTAAAAGCAAGCACGAGGAAATCTTGATCGAAATTTATGAGTTTTTTTCCGCGTCACCCATTGGTGAAGACTTTCTGAAACCATTATGAAAACAAAAAACAAACTTAACGAAATCGAAACACAGGCTGCGGCTTCGGGCGAGGCCTGGGCAAAATGGCTGTTGGTGATGTATCGGCTGCGAAAGGAAATGCGGCTGAATCAAACCAAGTTCGCCGAGGTGATCGGCATGTCGAAGGACGCGGTGGTGTCTTGGGAAATTGGCCGGAATAAAATCAGTTCGACCAGCGCTCTGAGGATGAGCGCCCGGCTGGGGCGCAACCTTTTCGACGGGACCCTCGCCCCGGTGACGGTGGCGGAGCTGGTGGAACCCCGCGTCCGGGAATATGAACGCAGTTTGCGGCGCCGGCTGGGCGTCTGACCTCCCATGAGTTACACCCGCGTTTCCAAACTTGCCCCCTGCCCCATTTGTAAAAAGCCGGACTGGTGCCGCGTGTTCACCGATGGCTGGGTGGAGTGTATGCGGGTGCAATCGGATCGCCCGGCAAAGTCCGGCGGCTGGATGTGGGGACCGCGAGGTGATTCGACACCTCACCCCGGCCCTCTCCCCGATCGAGGCGGAGAGGGAGTCGGCAGGCCGCCGACGATCAATGCGACGAAGTTGCATCGCGATTGGCTGGCGGCGACGACGCCGACGCAGTTGGCGGAATTCGCCTCGGCGCTCGGTTTGTCGGTCGCCGCGCTCGTGGCCGCTAATGCGGCTTGGGCTGAGCCACATTCGGCCTGGGCGTTTCCGATGTGCGACGGCCACGGCAACGTGGTCGGAATCCGGCTCCGCCGGGCGGACGGCATTAAGTTCGCCGTGCGCGGCAGCCGCCAGGGCATCTTCCTGGGAAAAGCGGAAAGCGGGAAAGCGGAAAGCGGAAAGGTGCTGTTTGTTTGCGAAGGCCCGACGGACACCGCCGCTGCCGTGGAACTTGGCCTGTTCGCCGTGGGTCGCCCGAATTGCTGTTGCGGTGGCGCGGACATCAAGATTTACGCCCGCCGCCACCGTTGCCACCGCGTGGTGATCATTTCCGACAACGACAAGCCCGGCCTTGATGGTGCGCGCAAGGTCGGCGGCGAGCTCAAACTGCCGTTCGCCGTGTATGTGCCGCCGGCTAAAGATTTGCGCGAATTTGTCCGGCGCGGCGGCACGCGCGCGATGATCGAGAACACACTCAACAACACCGTGTGGAGCAAAACCTGAAACTTGAAACCTGAAACTTGAAATGAAGACCAAACCCTACCTCACCCCAGCCCTCTCCCTCCCATCCGATGGGCCGGAGAGGGAGGAGATTCTCTGATATGAAGAAACCGACTGCTTATCTACCGCTCTATGGCAATGACTTCTTTGAGGCCATTGCCGGTTACACCGACGCCGTGGGCCTGGGCTATCTCCGGGCCCTCTGGCACTACTGGAATCACACCGGCTGCGAAGGTCTGCCCGATGATGATGAATACCTCCGCCGGGTCTGTTGCTGCGATGGAGCCAATTGGGCTCGCACCAAGGGCATCATCTTCGACAACCGTTATCACTTCCGGCTGGAAAACGGGGGCTGGCATCAGCCGCGTTGCCGCGAGGAATATCAAAAATCAATGGAAATTTACGAATCCCGCTCGCAGGCCGGCAAAAAAAACATCGCCAAGCGCTGGCACAAGGATACCGGCGGTAATAGCTGACGTATACCAATGGTATTACCAAACCGATACCAAAACCCATACCGCAAAATAGCATTCAGAATCAGAATCAGAATCAGGAAAGACTCCCATAGATAACAAGGTATTAAGGATATAAGGATATGAGTATAGAAGTAACAAGGGATAAAGGTATAAGTGGACGGTTGGTGCGTTTTCTTTTTTCTCCGCCTCCGCTCTCAAACTTTCCAGTTCGGCCCGCCGGGTTCGCCGTCCGGTTAGCCAAGCATCCGATTGATCTGGTCACGCACCTCGGCATGGTCCGGGCGAATGCTTACTTCGACGCCGGTTGTCCACTGGAGCTGTGCGACCATGCCGCCGCCCGGGATCTCTGGAATCTCATTCACCAAGAATCCATCACTTCCAACTGAAAGGAATTCTATGTCGAACACTTACGAACAACAGCCACGGGAAAGCAGTAAAGCTTTTGCGGCTTTCAAAACATACCTCGACCTGGGGCCGAACCGGTCGCTGGTGTCGGCCGCTGCGAAGATGGTTTGCAGCAAGCGCCGGATGGAATGGCTCAGCCGAAAATATGACTGGCCCGGCCGGGTGAATGCTTTCAACCGGCACATTGCCGATCTGGAGCGGCAGGCCATCGAACGATTGGCGTGCGAGAAGGCCGTCGAGTGGTGGCAGTTGCACGAGCCGGCCCGCCGTCAGGCGTGGCAGGAAGCCGAGGAAGCCATCGCGATGGTGCGCGAAGCGCGCGAGCGGTGGCGGAATTCAGGACGCACCCCCGGATTTGAAGGCATGGCGCGGATGCTCGATCTGGCGTTCAAGTTGAAACAGTTCGCCGCCGGGATGCCGAGCGAAATCAAGGAAGTTCACAATCTGCACGCCGGCAAGGTTTCCATCGAGTGGGAGGAAGCCATCAAACGCGCCTACCAGACGGAGTCTGGACTCAATTCGCCGGTAGAACCGGCGGGGGTCCTTCCGGACGCGCACCAGCAGGCGAAGCCTGCACCCACCATCATTGACGCGCAGGAGCTGAAGCCGTGAGTGCTTACGATGTTTTTGCCAAGGCGGCGGTAGCTGCCGGTTGTCCGCAGGACCAGACTTTCAACCTGGTGCGCGGCGAAGCGTGTTTGCAGGAGCGGCAACTGGCGGCCTGCGCGGCAGCGCGGTTGTGCGATTTGCCGAACGGGCCGACGGCCGTGGGTTACGGCGGGGCGCGTGGCGGCGGCAAGTCACATTGGCTGCTGGCGCAGATGGGGGTGGATGATTGCCAGCGCGTCGCCGGCCTGAAATGCCTGTTGCTCCGCAAGGTTGGCAAAGCCAACCTGGAACACTTCGAGGATCTTCGGCGCAAGCTGTTCAACCGGCTGCCGCATGAGTTCTCGGCGTTCCGTGGCATCCTCACTTTCGCCAACGGATCGCGCATCATTGCCGGACACTTCCAGAATGAGAAGGATATCGACGCCTATTTGGGGCTGGAATACGACGTCATCGGGATCGAGGAGGCGACCACCCTGACCAGTCGAAAATATCAGGACATTACGACCTGTTGCCGGTCGTCAAAACCAAACTGGCGGCCACGAATTTATTCCACGACCAATCCGGGGGGTGTCGGTCACGCGTGGTATCGAACGAAGTTTGTGGCGCCGATGTTGGAACGGCGAGAGACCGATACGCGGTTTATCCCAGCGCGTGTCACCGACAACCGGTGGAACAATCCGGATTACGTCCGGGTGCTGGAGGGTTTGACCGGCTGGCAGAAACGGGCTTGGTTGGATGGCGATTGGGACATTGCCGCCGGACAGTATTTCACGAACTTTCGCCGAGAGGTTCACGTCGTTTCGGACTTCGATGACACGCGGGCCGTGGAATGGTTCGCCGCGCTGGATTATGGGTTTGCGCATTATACCGTGGCGTTGCTGGGGTGTCGCGACGGCGATGGAAACACGTATATCGTGGACGAACACGCGGAGCGGCTTTGGTTGCCCCAGCGCCATGCTTCGGGTATCCGTGCCATGCTCCAGCGGCATGGGCTGGACTTTTCCAGCCTGCGCCGGTTCTCGGCCGGGGCGGATGTGTTCTCTCGTCAGGGCGATGGATCCACCGTGGCGCAACAATACGAGCGGCTCGGTATTCGGCTGAAACCGGCCAGTATGGACCGGCTCAATGGGTGGGCGGAACTGATGCAGTGCTTCGGTGATCCAGAAAATGGTGTAAAACCGACATTATTCATCCACCAGCGGTGCAAACGGCTCGTGGAGACCATTCCGACGCTGCAACACGATCCGAACCGGCCTGAAGATGTGCTGAAGGTAGATGCCGACGATGATGGCGTTGGGGGCGATGATGCAGCGGATTGTCTGCGGTATCTGGTGGCGACGAAAACCCGGACGATTACGCAGCGGAAGTTGCGGGGGTTTTGAAGAAAGCGGGAATTGGTTGGTTCAATCACGGATGGAAACGATGCTCTTTTGCACTCCGGTCATTTCCGCATTGGAGAGGCTGTGGTGTCATGGTTGCTTGATTAAAACTTTCATTTTAGGAAGTATCAATGTCCCCTCCCAAACATCCGGGGAGGAACCGTGAACAACGCTATTTGTCGGATTCACTTTAAATGTGCCAGATAAATAAAATGCGTTTGTGTTATTCCGGTCTAAATACCAAGACTGGAATGGTGGCCCTAAAAGGTCCCAGTCCCCATTTGGCTCCCGACAGCCAACAATCGGACTAACACGCAACCGAACACTAGAATCTGATTGGAGAATGCATGTAAACGGTCCAGGTGCTGGGCCATTAAATTTTAAACTAAACTCAGATTTTGCCACATTTCCAGAAGAATCAGAAAGCTCGCAATGAAGACCTTTACGGAAATCACAAAAAACTTGCACTGGTCTACCATAAGAATCTGAATGCTCCTGAAGTTCTAAGTAAACCGCAATATCAATGCCCGACGAACCTCGATGTTTTATCGACTGGCATATGAGTAATCGCCCACGAATTTTAGATCCTGAATAGTCTGCTACAGGCTGTGACCACTCGCCCATTGCTAAGATATTTGTATCTGTGACCGCAAAACTGGCATTGAGCGAAGCAAACAACAGAAATAGTGCAATGACCTTCATAATAAATTTACAGGCTAATCAATGTGATATTGTCGCAGAGCGTGACGACTGTGAGATTTTTTTATCTCCGGTTTGGAATATGGACTTATAAAAGCGGACGGGAGGATTTGCATCAAGGTTTATCGCTGGAATAAAAATGGATTCCAAAGGGCGCCGACCTTTGGCGCGTGGGTTTGGGCGCGGCGTGAGTGCCCAAACGCCGAAGGCTGCGCGGCTGACGACCTAGAAGGGCGTCAGCCGCGAAATTTTTTAGCGCCCGTCACCTTGCGGCGGCGGGCGCGTGATGGTCGGCGGTCAATCTTCGTCCGGCATCATGACGGTGATGGCGGGGGACGGGTCGTCCATGTCGAGGGGGCCGCACTGGGCAATCAACTTAACGAGCTTGGCGCGTTGGTTGTCGTTGCGGACGTAGAGCGCGACGGGCACGCGGTCGGTGTGGCAGTGGCTGCGGAGGATGGCGAAGCGCAACATCCAGACGATGTCCCAAAGGCGTCCGGCTTCGTCCTGGCCTGTGACGCCGTCGGGCACGGCGACGTAGGCGTCAAACACGGTGCGCGTGAGGAACACCGGAAAACTGATTCCGGCTTCTTTGGCGGTCTTGGTGACTTCGACTTGCACG
>CAIXUZ010000031.1 GCA_903922735.1 uncultured Verrucomicrobia subdivision 3 bacterium | reverse complement strand
TCGATTTTATTGAGGTGTTTTACAACCGCCAACGCCTCCACAGCGCCCTCGACTATCGTTCCCCCATTGACTTCGAAAACCAAAACAACTAACTAATGAACCCCGCTATACAGGTGTCCGTTTTTTCGTGGCAAACCCAGTGGAGGCGAAGCAGAATGGAGTGGATGATCGGGAGGAAACGGTAAAAGCAGCTCTAGTTGACAGAATAAAGTTCTGCCCCATCTATGACCCATTCATGGTGCACAAGTATCCGGGCGAATCCAGCACGGCGGATGGGGAGGCAGACTTTTACTGTGTATTAAGTCGATAAAAACCATTATCCCCATTCAGCGGGATGGTAACTTGATGATGTAAATTGGTGCAGTTCAGCGCCGGCACGTTGGTCACTTTCGACCAGGAAGTCAGGTCGGCGCTTTGCTGCAACACCAGATTGGTCGAGGGTGCGAGCCAGGAAAAAGCGAAGGCGTTGGTCAGCGGCAGCATCTTTAATAGCGGTTTGGGCGCGGTGTAGGTCGTGTAAATGCCGCCGCCACGATTCACCGAAACCAGCCGGCAGCCATCCGCCGACATGGCGATGCCCGCCCAATTCAAGTTGTTCGTGGTGTCCACCCACCAGCTGGCTCCCATATTGGTCGTGGTGTAAATACCGCCGCCACTAACTGCCGCCGTGAACCGGTCACCCGCCGCGGAAGCGGCGACCGATATCCAGTTCGTCGTGCTTGGTGAATTGACGGGAATCCAGGTGGTTCCGGTATTGGTGGAAACATAAACCGGCCCATTCAAGGCCACGGCCATCAGTTTGCTGCCATCGGCCGAGCAGGCGATTGAAGACCAGATTTGAATGGGCAAATTGTTTGACCGCCAAGTCACACCGGAATTGGTGGAGGTATTAATCGGCCCCATATAAAAAGGATAATTGGTTTTTTGGATTCCGCTGGCAGCGGCAGCCAGTATTTTTCCGTCAGCCGAAGAGGCCATAGCGGTCCAATTCTGATTCGGCATGTTATTCGTATCCCAAGTGGTTCCGGAATCTTGGGAAAGATAAAGTGGTCCGGGCACGATACTTAAAGTATAAAAATTTTTCGCTGCCAACCATTCCCGGCCATCGGCGGAAACGGTCACGGCAAACCATGGCCCCCACGAAGGGGTTTGCAAAATCCAGTCAGCCCCTGAATTGTGAGAAATATAAAGTCCGGAACCCCAATCCACCACCCCGAGGTGCTTGCCATCGGCGGATGATGCGACAGAAATCCAATTCGCCGTGCCAATGACGGCCTGATTCCAGGTTGCGCCCGAATTGGTGGAAAGATAAACGCCGCCATACTGCACGGCGGCAATCAATTTGCTGCCATCGGCAGAGGAAGCGACTGAATACCAATTAGCATCCGGCGCGCTGCTCTGCGTCCAGGTTTCAGTTAATGTCCGTAGTGTCACATTGATCACCGACGAATTCGTATTGTTAAGCCAATTCGGGTCAAGTGTGGTCGCCACCGCGGTCACCGTATTCGTCAACAGCCCCATCTCAGGTGCCACGGCCACCACATAAATGTTCGTCACCCCGCCTGCCACCAGCTCCGGCAAGGTCAGGTTCGTGGTTCCACCACCCGGCAGGAGGTCCAAAACCACCACATTCGTTGCACTCGCCGGTCCGGCATTGGTCACAGTAATCACGTTCGTATACGTAGCGCCCGACATCACTGTCCCCGGCCCCACGTTCATCACCATGATGTCCGCCAAAGGCGAGCCATCAGTAATTTGTTCAGGTATATTCGAATTATTATTTATATAATTTAAGCCGTCACCTAATTGACCAAGTCGGGCGTAACCCATAGCCCACAAGCTGCCATCGTTTTTGATAAACAGGCTATGTGAACCTCCAGCGGCAATCGCCGTGACGCTGCTACTCACAATTTGCTTGGGTTGGTTAGTGGTGGTATAAGTGCCATCGCCGAGTTGGCCATTCCCGTTGTTTCCCATGGCCCACAGGCTACCATCGTTTTTGAGAAAAAAACTATGATAGGCTCCAGCAGCAATCGCCGTGACATTGCTGCCCACAATCTGCTTCGGCTGGCTGATTTGGTTGTAAGTGCCATCGCCGAGTTGGCCATATTGATTCCTGCCCATAGTCCACAAGCTGCCATCGTTCTTGAGAAACAAGCTATGGTATTGTCCTGCGGCAATCGCCGTGATGTTGCTACTCAAAATTTTCTGCGGAAGGTAGGAGTTGTTGAAAGTGCCATCGCCCAGTTGGCCATACTGATTGTTACCCGTGACCCACAGGCTGCCATCGCTCTTGAGAAACAGGGTATGGAGACCTCCAGCGGCAACTGCCATGACATTGCTGGACACAATCTGCTCGGGCTGGTTTACATCGTGAACCCCCCCCGCCCCCGTCGCCCAACTGGCCGTAACCGCCATAACCCATTGCCCACAAGCTGCCATCGTTCTTAATAAACAGGCTATGCGAATTTTCACATCCAGCGGCTATCATGGTAACATTGCTACTCACAATTTGCTCTGGAAGGTAGGTCTGATTGAAAGTTCCGTCACCCAACTGGCCCTTATCATTATAGCCCATGGCCCACAGACTGCCATTGTTTTTGAGAAACAAACTATGATTGGCTCCAGCAGCAATCGCCTTTACATTGCTGGATATAATCTGATCCGGAAGGTTAGTCCAGAAGATAAGACCGGCGCCCAACTGGCCGTAATAATTGTATCCCATGACCCACAGGCTGCCGTCGCTTTTGAGAAACAGGCTATGTTGATCTCCACCGGCAATCTTGGTCACCGGCTGTGCGACACCGGTGAACGGTTGAAGAAATACCATCCCGAGCAGGCAGGTCATGCCCAATAATTTGAATGTTTTCATCCCACCCCGATTCCATCCCTGAATCTGATTTCTGTCAATTGGTTTTATAAGAATTAGTCCAGACATTAATTGCTTTTCGTTGGGCAAAATAGGTCAATGGATAGGAAATTGCTTTTCATGCGGGGGCATCTATTGGACGCGGCGCAGGTGAATGCAGTCGCGGGTTGACCAGCGGCAAGGTCGGCATTAGCGTTTTTGCATGGCAACGGCCACCCAAGTCCAAAAAAGCCTGCAAGCGGCGATGCGTGATGCCTTGCGTATTCAGGACCGCTTTGTGGCGGAACCGCTGTTCGCCAAGACGAGTCGGGGCTATCTGAAAAGCGAAGGCGTGTCCACGCTGCAACGCATCAAGTCCAATCTCCAACGCCGGCCGGCCAAGGCGAAATGAAACGGCATTGGCTGAAGGATTGGCCGTGGGAAAACCCCTTGCCATGTGCCTACAAAGGGCTGCATTCACGCCATGAGCAAAACCGCCACCATCCGCACCCGGATTGAACCCGGCCTCAAGCGCGAGGTGGAAACCATTCTCGCCCAGTTGGGCCTGACCGCTACCGAGACGGTGCATCTGCTTTACCCGCAGATCCAACTGCAACGCGGCCTGCCCTTTGACGTGCGAATCCCGAACCCGCTCACCACGCGCATCCTCACCGAAAGCAAGGCGGGCCGGAACATGAAACGATTTGGCACCAAAAAGGAACTCTTTGCCGACCCGGGCTTGTGAGGACGTTCAGCCGCACCACGCAGTTCAAGAAAGATGTCAAACTGGCCGGCAATCAGCTATACTAGGCCAGATGGTCCTCGCCTTGACTTGTTTTATTGGGAAGTTGAGAGAAATTCGTCCAAGGTTTTAAGCGTGAGAAGCCGTGAATAAGATTGGCAGACAATTGAAAATTCTGACCGTGCCGCTTAAGTCGCCGGAGCCGCCGATTAAGCAGTCCGTTGAACTTCCCAAAACGCTGGGAAATGGAGGATTGAATGGCGGGAAATATTATATGAACAAAGCAGCCTTCATTTTGTTTTTGATCACATCCGTGGCGGTGGCCAAAGAACTTCATTTTAACGTGCTGAATACCGCGCAGGGCAAATTCACCAATGTCACCGTCATTCCCGCCACAGCCAATAGCGTCATGGTGCTTCACGCTGGCGGCGCAACGGGAGTGGCTTTTACCAACCTGTCGTCAGCCGTCCAAAATGAATTGGGCTATGCACCGCCCCAGCCTCCCGACGTCAGCGCCCAGCTGACCAAGGTGGCACCGGCGGTTCCAGTCACTAATGCGCCACCAGCTAAACTGCTTCCCCGAACGCCTCAGGAACGGCTGGCAGCCTTCCAGTTGGAGAGAACCAACGCCTGGCAGCGCGTAATCCAAATCATAAACCGCCCCGTGCAAGCCTATGTGCGAACCTCCAAGCACCGCCCGGTGTCGCGTTACAGCCCCGGCTGGTTTCATGATGGCGCGATCAAGCCCGATTTTAATAACGTGGATATCCGGCAGAGCCAGGATCTGAACTATGGCCAATCCCAGTATGTCACTTCCGATCTTAATCCGGGCAAGGTGTTTTTGGGAGCGGACGTGGAATTTAACTCAATGACAAAATTCTTTTATGTGGATCGTACGCTGCCCAAGCGGAAACTTACCGAACCCGAAATGCTTGAGGTGAACAAGCTCTACCGTGTCATTGGCCGCTGTGAGGATGAGATGGCCAGGCTAGAAACGGCCCGTTGAACAGGCCTGAACTCGCTCGCGCCATTAGCAGCCACCAACATCCAAGCTTGGGCAGCTTGAGTCAGACATACATTTGCTAATGACAAGAAGAGCTGGGTTGTTTATGAGAAGATTCCTGGGTTTTCATTCCCGGTTACGAAGAGTGCCTGGGCTTCCTAGGATTCCTTGGTTTATCGGTTTTGCCGGATGCCAGAAGCTGAATGGCTAGAGACCGGTGGCGGCGGATGGCCCCGACAAGCCTTGGGATGGCCGTCTCAGTTCCGCATTCGCGGTTGACAGGGGTTGGATTTGGTCCAAAGATTCCGGCATGAACCCAACGGATCACAGCATGAAAACGTGTTGGCTGCGTTTGGGTGAATAACGCTGGTAGGCGGTAAGCGCACGACCATGCAAACAAGAGCACGTCTATTCAAGATTGGAGGAGCGAGCTTGGCTTATCTTCCGATGCTTGTGCTTTTGTTCGCCAAAGTGCTGGATTTTCCCGTCAGTCAGGCCGTAGTCACCGGTTGCGCCATTTTTAATTACCCGGCACTTGCGATGGCGAGGCTCATTCAGACCTTTCACGTCAGTCATTCAGTTGAAGCGTTATCAGCCCTTGTGCTCATGCTTTTATGGTCGTCATTCGTCGCGTGGTTTTTCTGGAGAGCTGTCGGAACATTTCAGGGAGACGACGAGCCGGACGACCAGCGGGGTCGGTATGATTGGGCGGGCTTCCGCGTGCGTTTTGTTATCGGTTTTGTGATTGGTTCACTGGTTGGCTGGAGATTTGTAAAATACACCACGTCGATGAAGACCTTGCTGATTGCATCGGTCGTTACTGGCGTCATCTGTGGCTTGATTTATGGGCTTTCCCGCCCGCCAAATTTTTGGTCTAGATCATAAAATGCTATTTTACACCACTTGAATGACTGCGACGCTTAAAGGCATAGAAAACGCTGGGCTCATCGAGAGCATATTTGGCCGTTGGCCGTCTTTTCACGATGCCGAGATTCACGACATAGTGATTACGCGAGATTGTGATTCTGGAGCGCAGATGGACATTAAAGTCCACCATTGGGAGTTGACCAGTGAAGTCGACACTACGGGCCATTATGTTTTGCGACATCACACGTTATCCACCATGCGTTTTATTGGCATCAGCGATTTGGCGTTGATTGGATTCAACCATCAGAACGTTCTCTGGGACATTGAAATTTCAGAAGTCGCCGCGCCGGGTTCCGGTTTTGCGGTTTCCTTGCCGAGCAGTTTTGGATGCGAGGCATCTTTTAAGTGCAGACAGATTCGCGTCTTGTCTGCCACACCTTGCAAAAACCTTGAGGCCCAACCATGCAAATCATAGCACGCAACGGAGCAGACCATATCCGGGAGCATGACCGGATTCTCAAGCGCTTGCTCGCGCAGCGAACGCACGAGTGGCAGAGCCAGACTGGCGTTCGCAGACTATTTACTCGTATCAAGATTGAGCTCTGGGCTTGGCGTGAGACCGGTCGCGAGCAGCGCCGCATTTTGCGGAGTGGTTCGTCACACCGGATTTAGTTAACTCAACATGAAAACACTGTTTAAATCTCTGATGGTTTTATTAATTACCCTGGCAATGGGTGTCCATGCCGCCGACAAGGTGACGGTCATGATTAATGGTAAAACTATCTCCGCCTATCGCACGGCCGATTTGGAAAATGCCAAGAAAGACGCCAAGGCCGCCAACAAACCCATTGCCTGGATTGCTTCTGATACAAAATATCTAGAGGGGAATGGAATAATCGCGGAAGAAAGCTCACGGGGCGCAACGTTCCACGCATTTTTCTCCCTGCGTGATAAAGCCATTCTAGTATTTGAAGATGCCTTCTTGGAAAATCATCAAGTGGTTGCTTTTATTGATGTAGCTTTGCACACACCCAATCCACATTACACCGTGCCCACCGTGCTTTTTCTTGACCCTGATGCCACCGAAGTCATCGGCACTGTCACTTACGAACCGGAATTTGTAAAAAGAGCGCAGAAACTGACGAAGGCTTTAGCGGACATTAAGGGCAAGTATTAATCTGGGAAGCGGTAGTTCGGATTTGTCGTCATGCCGCATGACACACTAAACGAGAATGGGATATTTTACAGACAAGGCCGTGTTCGGTAGAGATGCCGCCATCGCTATTTTAGCGGGGCGCTTTCTTGCGGGATTCTTTGGCCTTGTTATTTTGATGATCCTTGGCGTAGTTGGCGTTTGTAGTTCGATTTATCACGAGATTGCTCTTGAATTGCGGTATCAGCACCACTATGGAACAGCTTGGAAGGCGGAATATGAGCATTATCATGGTTCGTTGTCACAGGCGCACACACAAGTTGCAGTGGCTTCGCTTTGTATGGTGGCGTTGGTGGTGGTTTTGGGCTGGGTTTGCCGACGGTTATTGCATAAACACCAACATGGGAGACGAGCCAATGACGTCTGACATTCGCCGCCGCCAATGGCGGACTTCACCCATAGATGATTAATTGCTTCGAACGACCTTGAAATGGTGGGGTTGGAAGGCGAGGTTGCTGAATCAGCCGGATTGCGGGAGCGGCACGAAAATCTTCTGGCCGGCCTTCAGCCGGTTGGGGTTGATCCCGGGGTTCGCCAGCAACAGATCCTCAACGGTCAACTCCAAGTTGTGCTGGTTGCGAACCGCTTCAATCACATCTTGAAGAACATTGCCGCGACTGAGGGAATACCAATAGCCGCCGGCGATCTCGGCTGACGAGGACATATCGGTTCCCGCTTCGGAGCTTGTGATCTCAGTGGGCGGATCGGGTTGCCAAGGCAACGGGATGCCGTTCGTATCCAAATCAGGGAACCACCGCATCCGGTCGGCCTGGGCGCCGATTACCGTGTGGCGACAACGCCGCACCAATGATTTGTAGAAGAGGTCTGCCGTCCCCGGATCCCGGTTTTTCAACCAGGATCCCGCCAGGCACAACATTCTTGCGGTTTCATCTGAATCATCCGGAAGAAGTCTGGCGGCCGCCCAGGCAAAGCTGCCTGCCTTGTACCGATAATGAAACCGGTGATCAGGAGTGACGACATTGGCAGCCGCCCGGCGGTTTTCATCCTCGCTCGCAATCAGCATCCGGTCAGGTGAATCGGCGCCCCGTCCTTTAACCGTCACGCCACCTTCGTAGGCTCCGTCATGAATGTGCCAATCGGGTTCCACTTCCGTGCCTATTAATTCCATGCCCTCATCCCGCAGGGCCTGGCCCGCGGAAAAATAAGCGTGCGCCCTTTGGGGTGAGGGCAGGCTGGCATCTCTGCCCGTCGTGATGTTTTGCACCAAGGTGTCGCAATCCGTCTTCAGCGCGGCGGGAAAATATTCACGAGCTTCAGTGAATCTCTCGGTGCGGAGCAGCCGGCGAGCCAGCAGGTGCCGGATATTTACCCGCAAGTCGAGCGCAGGCAGGTGAGTGTCATCCGTCACGTTGCCTTCACTCTGGTTGGTCGCGACATTTTTGGGCGGCGGAATGATGGGCCAGTGGCGATCCACATAGGTCTTCAACTCGCCCACGGTCAGCACGCGTTCGGCCACATAGGCGGCATCCATCCAATAACCGGCGCGGATCAGGGCATCCAAGGACTCGGTGTATTCCCGGCGACATAGATGCAAGACCCCCATCTCGGCCAGCATCTGGGCGGGGGCGCTGATCCGGTTTGTAATGTAGCTATACCCCTCGATCGTGAGACCGTCCGCCAAACCAGACTGGGCCGGCACAACTGGATTTTCCTTCTGAACGGGAAAAAGGCGGGTCAAATTGACCAGCACCTGCGCGGCTTGATCGCTCTTGCCGGATCGCAATAGCAATTTCGCCTGCAACCATTGCATGGTCGGGGTCGGTTGGGCGCGCTGCATCCAGCGCCGGGAATCATCCCAATCCCCCGCCTGATAAGCGGCCAGTGCGAGCTGTTCGGCGGAATCCATGTCCTTCACATCCGCCTGCTCGATCGCCGACAACCAAGCCTTCAGGATGGAATCGGTGGAGCGCTCCGCTGGGAGGTTGTTGTCGCTGTAATCCGTAAAACACCGATGGGAGATGATGTACGAGTTGATCACCCATCGGGTGCGCGGATTGACCGCCAGCGGAAAGAGGTTCCGGGAATCGCCATTCAGCAGCCGGCCAACGGTCAGGCTCAATGACGAAACCGCCGAATCATCGCCGGTCGCCAGCTGGTCCAGATAAAGCCCGATTGCCTGCTCAAAGTTCTTTTTCCGGAGCTCCAACCGGGCTTCCCATCCCAGGCTGGCGGCCGCCAGTCCGAGACGGTCAGAAAAGCCGAGGGTGGCGAGTGTCCTGGTCTGCTGAAAATAATCGAACGCTTTATCGGGATCTTCCACCTCCCAGCTTTTGCCGAGCATGTAAGCCGCCCAAGTCGACCGATAATGGCGATCTGCCGCCGGCCGGTGCAACAAGGTTTCCCAATGCGAACGGGCTTCGTTGGTTTTCCCCGTGTGCCAGGCGATACTGCCCTGAAAGTAATCCGCGAATTCATCCGGCAAACCGGCCGGCACACTGACGTCACAAACAGCGGCCGTCAGCCGCGTGGCGGCTTGGGTGCGATCTGATTGGCCGTCGGCCGGGTCTCCGTCACCAGAAGGCGTTGCGGCAACGGCTGCCAGGCGATACTTGCTTAGTTTCTCGCGCTCCACCCGGTAACCTTGCAGTGTGGCCATGGATTCGGACGTCAGCGACTGATCGCGGGTCAACGCGGTCCGCAGATCGGCCAGATCCGCTTCCGCAGTCTGGGTGGAAAAATCCGATTCCGATGATTGGGCTTTCAGTTTTTGTTCCGGCAGTTGCAGGCGGGCGAGTTCATTGCTGAAATTGGCCAGCGGCATGGCGAGGACCGCTTCGCTCCCGCGATCCAGCAAACTGTTTGGAAAGAAGGGGCCACAGGCCAAGGCGGGCAGACATAAAAACAGCGCCGGCAAGCCTGCCGCCCAAGATCGGAAAAGAATTCTTTTCCGGACGATATCCAGCGGCTCCGTTGTTTTCGCCTGCCGCCCCCAACGTACATAACTGCCATGATAAATTTTCACGTGACCCTCGATTCTTTGACCAGCGCATCGTGTCCGTCCGGCTGAATGCCCCACACCAGCTGAAGCAAAGGCACGATGCGCCATGATTTCATGGTGAAAGCAAACGCTTCCACCAAAAACAACCCATCAAGTTAATACCGGCGGCAAGAGGGACATCGGCCACGAGGAAAAATCAAAACGACAGTGAAGTGTGGAATAAACAAACCTGCCTCATGGTGCTTGCCGCGCGAATCCCGGTGCCACACACGCCCGAAACGAATTCGTCGCCACCATCGCACCAAGTCCGGTTGCTGGCTAGTAATATTTTAATTTTTGTGAAAATATTTTTTTGGCGCCGTTTTTCAGGCTTTCCAATGGGGCAAATTGGTTGGTTTTACCGCCGGTTTGGAAATATTTTTCCAAAGCCCGCTTGATTTTTGGTGCGATAAGCGTGGATAAGTGTCGAAGACGCGTTGATCAACATGCATTTGAAATCCCTCCAGCTTCTCCCGCAGGCAGTTCTTGCCGTCGTGATTTGTTTGTGGGGCGGGGCGGCGTCGGCCGGAACGGGTTCGATGACGCAGGATGCCTACGTCTGGCAGCGGGTTTGGAATCAGCCGGTCCGCGAATCAGTCCTGCAACACGGCTCCAATTTTGATGCCTTGGTGGTGCTCGCGGCTGAAGTTTCGTGGAAAAACAAGCAGCCGCAGGTCATCCAGGTGCCGCTGGATGTTGCCGCCCTCGCCCACAAAAAACTTGGCCTGGCGCTGCGCATCAATCCCTTTCCCGGCCCGCCTTCCGAGCAGGGCGCGGCCACGGCTTTTCTGGCCGATCTGGCGGCGGCGCTGATCGCCGAGGCGAAAACCAACGGCTTGAATCCCGGCGAACTCCAGCTCGACTTTGATTGCGCGGAATCGAAGCTGGACGGCTATCGCGTTTGGGTGCAAGCCATCCGCCGAAAAATCGCGCCGGTGCCGTTGACCATCACCGTGCTGCCGTGCTGGCTGAACCAAAAAACCATGTTCCGGCAGCTGGTCGCGGCGACGGACGGTTACGTGCTGCAGGTGCATTCACTGGAGCCGCCCAAGGACGCGCAGGCATCGTTTACACTGTGCGATCCGGCCGCGGCGGAACGCGCCGTTAAACAAGCAGGGGAATTTGACGTGCCGTTCCGGGTCGCGCTTCCGACCTACGGCTATGTCATCGCCTTTGATCAGCGCGGGAAATTTGCCGGCTTGTCCGCCGAAGGCCCGCGCCGGAGCTGGGCGAATGATATTCAGCTGCGGGAAACCCGCGCGAATCCGGGAGAGCTGGCGCAGCTGGTCCGGTCATGGAAGGACAACCCGCCCGTCTTGATGCGCGGAATCATCTGGTATCGGCTGCCGGTTTTGGATGATTCCCTGAATTGGCGCTGGCCGACGTTGGCGGCGGTCATGGCCGGACGTTCGCCGCGCGAACAGGTGCGGGTCTCGGTAAAGAAGTCGGCACCGGAGCTGCTGGAGATCAGCCTGGAGAATGACGGCGGGCTTGATGTGACCTCGCGATTTAGAATCGGACTCAGCTGGCAGGATGTCCGTCTGGTCGCCGGCGACGGGCTGCGGGGGTTTTCTTTGACCGATGACGAGCGGTTCGCCGCGCATCTGCAGAATGACAAACAACCATTTCGCGTTTTGGCCGGGGAAACAAAAAAAATCGGCTGGATTCGATTAAGCGGGGAAAGTGAGGTGCAATACACGCTCATAAAGCTTGAGGCCGCCAAGCCATCGGAACCTGCGCCCGCCGCCAGGTAAATATTTAATCGCACCCTTCAATGAAAGATATTCCTGATGATCAGTCCCTGAGTTTTGGCGAAGTCAGCTCAGCTCCGATTCAGCAACAGGTGCCACCGCAGTGTGTCCGGCCAGCCGGCGACGGCGAATCAAGCTAGCACGGCCTTGTGCGCTTTCAGGTATTTCTCGATGGCTTTGATGCCACTGATGGAAGTGTGGAGGCGGGCGGCGCCCGGCTTGCCCAACTTGTAGTTTACCATCAGTTTGCCCACCGAGGTTACCAGCAGATCAGCCTCGGCCATGCGCCATATCTGACCGGCAGCCAGCGGTTGCGGTCGATGGCGCTGGGCATTGTCTTTTTTCGGCACGTCGGAAAGCGTACAGCAAAACGGTTGATCAAACCATGCAAATCGCCCGCCCGCCCGCTGCGCCGAAAAGGCGGTTAATCGACTCCGTGAGACGGAAGACGCCGAGTAAATTCAGTGGCGCCCACCGCCAGGTCCACCCCCACCAGGACCACCGCCAGGACCGCCGCCACCGGGACCGCCACCGGGACCGCCACCGGGACCGCCACCGGGACCACGGCCGCCAGGTCCACCGCCGCCAGGACCACCGACAAATGGAAGCGGCACCGGTGGATAATAATACGGCTCGTAATAATATGGGTCAGCGTAATAAACCGTTTGCGGTACGGTTTGCACATACGTCACCGTCGGCGCGACGGTCGCCGTCGAAGCGGCCACAGTGTAGTTCGTCGAAGCCGCCGGCTGCGGAGCGGGCGTTGCCGTTGCGGCAACCACTCCGGCTCTGGGTTGGTTCAGCATCGCGTTCAAGACGTCCGCCGAAACGCCCTGCTGCCGCAGATAAATGATCTGATCCGCAGTCAAGCCGTAGCTGTTCCCGGAATTTTTGATATAGGCGATAATCGTGGGGTCGCTGATTTTCGCCTGCACGAGTTGCAGAACCTGCGCCACCCCATAGGATAATTGCGGCGCGCTCGAACTGACCGCTGCCGGTTGCACCGTGGTTGTTGCCGGTGCCTCCTGGGCCAGCACGGTGGACTCTGTGGAAATCAGCCCGGTGATTGCCATCACCGCCGCCAAAGTCTGCAGAAAATTTGTTTTCATATAACGCTAATATATCGACACCACACGCTCGTGCGAGTTTCTTCATCTGTCAACCATCTGAGGAAACTTCATCCCCGGCTCAAAAGGTCGGCCAAGCTGGAAGATGGCGGTGGAGAAAAGCTGGACGGAGAATCAGTTGCGCATCAGTTCTCAAACCGCACACGCTCCGACGCAAAGGGGGTCGGTCGAATCCGTGACACAGGGGTCACTCCCCGGCAAACCGCAAATCCAACTGTTCCATGGGCCACAAGCTTGAGGCTCGCCCAGCCCAAAAGCCTCCGGCATAATCCCTGGCACCCATGCAAGTTTCGCCATCACAACCGCCGCTGGCTTTGCGCTGCATTGCGGTGTTTGAAGCGGCCAAGGGGTTGCTCGTCCTGGCCGCGACCGGCGGGCTCATTTCTTTGCGCCATACCGATCTCCATGCGGCGGCGGATGCGTTCCTGCTCCGCCATGGCGTTAACCCGGAGCGGCATTACACCCGGCTGTTTATCGAATCAATGGCCAAGGCCACCAACCACCATGTGGGCGAAATTGCCGCCGTGGGGTTTGCCTATGTGCTGATTCGCCTGGTGGAAGCTTATGGGCTATGGCAGGGGAAACATTGGGCGGAGTGGTTTGCCGTAATATCGGCGGGCATCTATCTGCCGTTGGAATTCCAGCACTTTGCCCACCACCCCAACGCCCTCAACGCGGGCCTGATTCTCTTTAACGTCGTGATCATTCTATATCTGGCGAGGCTGTTGAACCAGCAGCGGGCGGAGCGGCGGGCCGGGCCGGCCAAGCCGTAGTGGCGCTTCGTTGCCGCCCGTTTCCGCGCTTTCCATGGCGGCTGCCTCACGGTTTAATTCCGCCGTGGCAATCTTGTGCATTCAACCGGTCCAGTCACTCGACCTGCCGGAGCTGAAGATTTACCTGACGCTCCGCCGGGTGGTGGAGCACGAGCGGCAAGGCGTGCTGGTGGCCGCCAACATCAAAACGATCAAGCGTTTGCTGGCGAGCCGGTTCACCGTTCTGTCTGTCCTGCTCACGCCCGCGTGGCTGGAAAAACTTGAACCGCAGTTGCGGGCACGTCCGGAAGAAATCAAAGTGTACCTTGCCGAGCCGCCGCTGCTGGAAACCATCACCGGCTACCAGCTCCATCAGGGGGCGCTGGCCGTCGCCCAAATCCCGTCGCCGCCCAGCCTGGAAACGCTGCTGACAAACTCTTCGCGCCCGCTGCTGCTCGCCGCCGTGGAAGGCATTGCCAGCGTGGAAAACGTTGGTGCCGTGGTGCGGAACTGCGCCGCCTTTGGCGTTCATTTTTTGATCGTAGGCGAAACCAGTGCCAGCCCTTACCAGCGCCGGGCGGTATCCGGTTCGATGGGTACTATTTTCGAACAGCCGGTCATCCATGTGGCCAATCTGGTGGCCGCCCTGACGGCGCTGCGGGCACGTGGCATACGTTGTCTGGCGGCACATCCCCGGTCGGACGCGAAGAAGCTGGCCCGCGTGGATTTGCGGGGCGACTGCTGTCTGGTGTTCGGCGCGGAGGGGCCAGGTCTGACGGCCGAGGTGCTGGCGGCGTGTGATGACATGGTGGAGATCCCGATGCCGTCCATCATGAACTCGCTCAATGTGGCCGTCGCCACCGGGGTGTTCCTTTACGAGGCGACGCGGCAGCGGGGGTGAGGCCGGCCACCTGCGCCTGACGTAACGCTTCAGCCTGGTCCACTTTGCCTTCCTTCGTGAAACTGGGCCGGGGCGATATCTCCTGCGCCCGCCGCAGTTCGTAAATGACAAATTCGCATTGTGCGTTTTCAGCCCCGCTTGGACTGAACTGATCCGGCGGCGGTCAATGACATGTAAAACAGCAGATCTTTACCATGAAAAAGCCGCATTGACTGCGGGATATTCATGGTTAAAATATCCGCATGCTTGACCGCAAAACCGACTTTGACAGCGTGCGTGCCGCCTTGAAGCGCAGCCGGGTGGTGGCGCTGCTTGGTCCGCGCCAGTGCGGCAAAACGACGCTCGCCCGGCAGTTCGTTCCCGCCGCCGCGCTCAATTATTTCGACCTCGAAGATCCCGCCAGTCTGGCTCGGCTTACCGCGCCTGAACTGGCCTTGCGCCCGCTGAAAGGGTTGGTGGTCATTGACGAAATCCAGCGCCGGCCTGATCTCTTTCCGCTGCTGCGCGTGCTGGCCGACCGCCAGCCATTGCCCGCCCGCTTCCTGATTCTCGGCAGCGCCGCTCCCGATTTGCTGAAACAGTCCTCGGAAACGCTCGCCGGCCGGCTGGAAACCATCCCGCTGGAGGGCTTCCGTCTGGCCGATCTCGGGGCGTCCGCGCAAACCCGGCACTGGCTGCGTGGCGGATTCCCCTTGTCCTTCTCGGCGCGCACCGAGACCGACTCGCTGACATGGCGGCGGCAGTTCCTCCAAACCTTCCTGGAGCGGGATATGCCGCAACTGGGCGTGACCATTCCTGCCATCGCCCTCCGGCGTTTTTGGAACATGGTCGCCCATTACCACGGCCAGATTTGGAATGCCGCCGAACTGGCGCGCGCCCTGGCCGTCAACGAGTCCACCGTGCGCCGCTACCTCGACCTGATGACCGGCGTGTTCATGGTCCGGCAGCTGCCGCCATGGTTTGAGAACCTGGGCAAGCGCCAGGTCAAGGCCCCGAAAGTTTATGTGCGGGACACGGGACTGCTCCACGCCTTGCTGGGCATCGCCAGTCAGCGCGACCTCGAACACCATCCGAAAGTGGGGGCTTCGTGGGAAGGCTATGCCGTCGAGGAAATCCTAAAGGCGCAGCGCCCTGACGAGGCTTACTTCTGGGCCACGCACAATGGTGCGGAGATTGACCTGGTGCTGTTCCAGCGCGGACGACGCATTGGCATCGAGTGTAAACGGGCGGACGCCCCCACGCTCACTCCCTCCATGCGCATCGCGCTTGCTGACTTGAAGCTTGATAAACTCTACGTCGTCTATCCCGGCGAGCAACGCTATGCGCTGGCGAAGAACGTTGAGGCCGTGCCGCTGGCGGAACTGGTGAAGGCATCGTGAACAAAAAAAACGTAAATCCGAATAAAAAAGTGGTGCGCATAGCAGGACTTGAACCTGCACACCTTTCGGCACTACCACCTCAAAGTAGCGTGTCTGCCAATTCCACCATATGCGCTGCCAGATGGATACGATAGGGGATTGTGCGGTTTTAGTGAAGCGAAAAATACCCCTGTTCTAACCGCTGTTCCAACCCGGCGCACAAAATCCAAGAAAAACACCAGATTGCAGCGAGTTGGGCACGGATGGTTTCGTTTCAAGCGAACGGGAATGCTTTACGCCGTGTTTAAGGTCAACGGGCGGACTCGTTGGAAATTGTTGGCGACGGATGACGTGGTTTATCCTCGGCGGTTGGAGGGTGGCTTTTGGCAGGTCTTGCCTGTCGCGATGCTTGCAGCCCCCCAAATAGAACATTTTCTTGTCGGCTATTGAGCTCTTTTGGCTAATCATGATTCAGCCGTCCGCGCAACCACACGGTCGGATGAATTGCATGAAAACATTATGAAATGGCAGAGCGGGCTCATTTTCATTATTGGCGCGGCCAGCTTATGGCTGGCCATCCATTTGACTTTGGGGTTGTTCAAAAGCACGCCGGCTACCTTTCCGTGGGGCGAGGTGGCCCGATTGCAGGCGAAGCAAAAGCAACTGCAGGCGGACATCCATAAAGACATTCATAGCCTTGTGAACCCGGGCCCGGAACCCTGGGTATGGCTGCATCCGGTTGAGCATTATTTCTGGCAGCAACAAGCCGATGCTTTTAATGAAATCCAAGCGCGCATTGATCGGCGCCAAAAAGACCTGAAATTGATCAGCCAGGCGCAGGCGGATGCGCTGCTGTCATTCTGGCCCAAGGTGGTCAAAAGCAGCGCAGTTTTTCTCCAGTGGGTCTGGCTGGCCATCATCAAAAAAATTCTCCACGGGCTGTTGGTCATCGCCTTGATCAGCCTCAGCGCCCGGGTGTTTATCCGGTGGCTCCTGCTGGAGAACAAGTTCGGGTCCACCCGGGTTTGAATCATGAACATCGAAGCCCAAGGCAATGCCGCCGTGGTCACGCTCGCAGCGGGCGAGGGGTTTTATTTTAAGCAGGCCATTTTAACCGGCTATCCCCATTTCGACTGGTGCCCGATTCCGCCCTTTGCCCTGGGAAGCCCCATCCTGCGCCTGCTTCACCATTCATATTTCGGCATGCGCAGCGTCCGCTGTGTCAAGCCGACCGAAGAAGTGCCGGTGACCGGCTATCATGTCCGGGGAAATTTTTATGGCCTCACCATACCGGCCGGCAAAAAATTCTATGTCAATGCCCGGCATCTGGCCGGCTTTTCCCATTCGACCAAAAAAATCTCAACCCATATCAAAATCCATCCGGTATTCTGGTGTTTGCGGGAACATTTCTTCACGGTTGTCGAAGGGCCATCCACTGTCTTGCTGTATAGTCCGTCGGCGTTTGTGGAGCGCACGGATATGGTTTTTGAAACCCGCCGGCTGGTCTCCTTTGACATCAGCCGGAGCTTCACCGCCTCCACGGTGCAGTCGCAAACCGTCTATTCATTTTTAAGAAACCTGCTGGATAAAACCGTCTATCTGAAGTTTCTGGAGGAGGGACTTACTTTGGCGGAGGCGCATCACGAAGGCGGGGCAACCGGGTTCAGCCTGCGAAAACTGCTGCTCCATGTTTTGGCCTTTTTGAAGTTTTAGAGTGTTTAAAACGTTCCAGCGGCGGATCAAGGCAACGGGTTCAAAACGGCTACCGCCACCCGCTCAACGCTGAGGTCGTTCATACAGCGGAAATCAATCGGGCATTCGCGCAAAAAACAGGGTGAGCATGGCGCATCCGATTTGAGCAGCCGGTGACGTGCGTCGCCCGGCAACCCCGGCCCGGTCAGTGCCGGCGATGTGCTGCCGAACGGCACCACCACCGGCGTGCCGAGCGCGGCGGCGATGTGCATCGGGCCGGTGTCGTTTGTGAGCAGCACCCGGCAAAGTTTCAGCATCGCCATCAGCTCGCGCAGCGAAGTTTTTCCCGCGAGATTAAGATGTTGGATGCTGGATGCTGGATGCCGGATTTCGCCTGCAATCCGAGTGGCAAGCTCCACATCGCTTTTGCCGCCGAAAATTAGCCAGACGCAATTTGTCCGCTGTTGGATTTCCTGTGCGGCGGCGATGAACTTCTCGACCGGCCACCGTTTGGCTGGACCATATTCCGCACCGGGATTCAAACCGAAAATGGGCTGCGAAATATTTCCCAGTTCGAATTTTCCTTTTGCCGACTCAATTTCTTCCGTCGTCACCGCCAGTTGCGGTGCGAGCGGTTCCGGGTTGGCGCCGAGCGCGGCGGCAAGATGCAGATATTCGTTGGTTTGGTGGCTGGACAAAGGCAGCGCAGGTGTCCCGCCTGCGCTGCTTTGCGACCGGATCACGAGCCGCCGGATTTCCGACTTGGAGCGCTTGCGCATTTTGACGCCTCCGATTCTCGAGGCGACAACCTGCGTCAGGAATATATTCCGCCAGAGGCGCGCATAACCGACGCGCTGCGGAATGCCCGCCAGAAAAACTTCCAGCGCCGAGCGCAGCGAATTGGGCAGCACCACCGCCAGGTCAAATCTTTCCGTTCGCAGTTTTTTGGCGACGCTAAAAATATTTTCACCGGCGGCGAAAGAAATTGTTTCATCCACCGCTGGGTGGTGAAACCACAGTTCACGGAGTTTCTCCGGGCAGAGCAGGGTGATGTGAGTGTCCGGAAATCTTTCCCGCAATCGCAACAGGGCCGGCGTGGTCATCACGGCGTCGCCCAGCCAGTTTACGCCGCGCACCAGGATGCGGCGAGGTGGTGGATTGAAAACCAAGCTCATTTCATTCCTTCCAGCGACGGTGAACCCAGAACCAGTTCGCCGGGTCGCGGCGGACGGCGGCTTCCAGCGCACCGTTCACGTCGCGGATGATTTCTTCGGACGGTCGGGGATGGCCGTCAGCTTGAGTAGGGATGATTTCGCCGAGTTCCACGCGCCATTTCGCCGGAGCGATGCGATAGCAGATGGCGGAATAAAGGTCGGCGTTATAACGCCGCGCCAGCACGGCGGGCGCAAGACCGGTGTTGCAATCGTGACCGAGAAACGGGGTGCGCAAACCTTTTGAACTCTGGTCAGCGAGCAGGCCGAGAATGATGCCGCCACGATTCATCGCCGCGCGCAGCAGCGGTCCGTCGGCGCGGCGTTCGAAATACAGGCAGCCGCTGGTGTTGCGCAATTCCTGCATCAGTTGGTTCAGGACGGGCTGATCGAGCGCGCGATAGGTGGTGGCACATTGATATTCCGGGCGGACATCATGAAACCGTGCATAAAGCTCGAAGTTTCCGAAGTGGCCGATGGCGACAACGACGTTGCGCAGCGGGGCGTCGCCAGCTTTGCCAGGCAGGCGCTCGAGGCCGGCGAATTCGACGTGCGGCTTCAGTTCGGCGGCGGTCATCGCCGAGGTTTTGATGGCGCAGAGATAATTTTCACCGATGCGGCGGAAGGCTTCGTGCGCGATGTTCAAAATCTCGGCGGGCGTTTTTTCATGGCCGAAACACAGCGTAAGGTTGTCCCGCACCACACTCTGATGACGGCGGTCGAGATGAAACCCCAGCGCGCCGACCGTCCGCCCGAGCCAGGCGACCAGGTTCAACGGCAATAGCTGGATGACCGCGATAAAGGCGCGGGCAAGGATGTAAATCAGGGTGTCCATATCAGCGGAAACAGATTTTGCGGACGCAGTCCTGGAAGTCGTTTGCGCCGGCGACAATTTTGATTTCCACCCGCATGAAATAGAACGGCAGATCGCGCCGGTCAATTTTCGGGAAGCGCACGGCATCCTTCTGCGTGGTGATAATCATTTCCGCCTGACGCTTTTTGGCGCGGTTGATGGTGTTCAGGATTTCCTGCTGGGAAAACCGGTGATGGTCGGCGAAGCGCTTGGAATAGACGAGTTCGCCGCCGAGTTTCACGAGGCTTTGCTCAAAACTCTCGGGCTGCGCGATGCCGCTTAAGGAAGCAACTTTTTTGCCGGCGAGGAGTTCCAGTCCTTTGCGTTCGCCGGTGAAAACATCCTCGAAATACAGCGGCTGGTGCACGCATTCGATAACCGCGGCGGTGGCGTTTAATTTGGCAATCCGTTCGCGTAGCTCGGCCGTCTTGCCATCGCTCTTGGTGATGAAAATAGTGTGGGCGCGGGCCAGATGCGACGGCGGTTCACGCAGCGTGCCGCGCGGGAGCAGATGCTCGTTGCCAAACGGCTGCTGGCGGTCAATCAGAACGACATCATGCCGGCGACCGCGCAAATCCCAGTATTGAAAACCGTCATCCAGCAGCAGCGTGTCGCAGCCATATTTTTCAATCGCGTAACGCCCGCTTTTCACGCGGTCCTTGTCCACGAGCACGACGACATCTTTGAGATTGGAGGCAAGCATGTAGGGCTCATCGCCGGCGAGTTCGGAATCCAGCAACAGGGATTTTCCGTCGGAGACGATGCGCGGCGGGGTGTGATCCTCGCGCAGGAGAATTTTGTTCAAAAACCTGGTGTGGATGGGCGCCGGTTTGGAACGGTAGCCGCGCGAGAGAATGGCGACCTTGCGTCCGGCGCTCTGGAGCTCGCGGGCGAACTTTTCCACGACCGGCGTCTTGCCGGTGCCGCCAACGGTAAGGTTGCCGATGGCGATGACCTGAACCCCGAGCGTTTTATCGCGGAGAATGCGGACATTGTAAAGCCAGCGGCGAACTTTAACGGCTCCCTGAAACAGTTTGGAGCCGCCAAATAAAAATCCGCGCATCAGCCGCGCCTTGAAATCATGGCGTTCCTCGAAGATGACTTCGAGGACGAAAGTCTCAATGGTTTCGGCCCAGGCCCGTAAGTTTTCACGCATCACCCCCTACTGTGCCAAGTCTGGATGGAGTTTTAAATTTTTAATTTTGAGTTTTTAGCCGGGACGCCGGTGAGGAGCGGACCCTGACCTAAAACTGAAAACTCAGAAATGAATTCAATAACCCAATTTGGCGACTTCCCGTTGGAGCGCGAGCTGGAAGTCCTGCACGTCGGCGGCGGACGGTTTGTAGCCTGGTTGTTTTGGCACCAGTCCGAGCCGGCCGGTCTGGTCGAGATACCAGTCGGCGGTCTGGGCGTCGCTGAAGGAAACTTTCCCGCTGATGATGGAGCCGGGGCGGGTGATTTGATCCACGGTCACGGAAACTTTGCTGGCGGGCGGCAGGATCTCATCAGCGGCGGCGGCTTCGTCGGCTGGAACCGGCGTGGTTGTGAGCGGTTTGGCGGCGGCGGGGGGCTCGACCACTTTCGGCGGTTCCGGATCTTTCGGCGTGAGTTTCAGGTCGTCTACGAGGAAGCGCGCTTCCATGTAGGTCAGTTTGAGGCTGAATTCCGCGGCCAGCCGGTTTTGAATTTCCGAAAGTTTGGCGCCGGCGGCAATCCACTGTGCCACGGCCTGCCGCTGGTTGTCGTCTAATTTCATGCCCCGAGCTTACTCAAAGCTGTTTCAAAATTCCATCGTAACCGTTGGCTTCAAGTTCCAGCGCGAGTTCCTTGCCGCCGGACTTCACGATGCGGCCATCGGCCATGACGTGAACGAAATCGGGGATGATGTAATTCAGCAAGCGTTGATAGTGCGTTATGACGAGCTGCGCGGAGTCGGGGCGCTTGAGTTTGTTGACCCCGCTGGAAACGGTCTTTAGCGCGTCGATGTCGAGGCCGGAATCCGTCTCGTCGAGAATCGCGAGCTTGGGTTCGAGCACGGCCATCTGGAAAATCTCCGCGCGCTTTTTTTCGCCGCCGGAGAAACCTTCGTTGACCGAGCGCTTGAGCAAATCTTCGTTCAGTTCGAGCACCTTGATCTTGTCCTTAACCAGGGCGAGGAATTCAATCGCGTCGAGTTCCGACTGACCCTTGTGCTTGCGGATTTCGTTCAGCGCGGCCTTTAGAAAGTAAGTGCTGTTCACGCCGGGAATTTCCACCGGATATTGGAAGGCCAGAAACACGCCTTCGCGGGCGCGTTCTTCCGGGTCGAGTTCCAGCAAGTCTTTGCCGAAATATTTCACGCTGCCCTCGGTCACGTCATAGCCGTCGCGGCCGGCGAGAATCGCGGCGAGCGTGCTTTTGCCGGAGCCGTTCAGGCCCATCAACGCATGAACTTCGCCCGCATGGATCGTCAGGCTGAAGCCTTTGAGGATTTTTTTGTTCTCCACGCCCGCGTGGAGGTTGTTGATTTCGAGAATAGGTTGCTTGCTCATTTCAAAATTATTTTATAAGGAAACCATGAATCCCGGAAATTTATTATTCCTGGTTTCCTGGTTTCCTTATTCCTTAGCCGACGCTGCCTTCGAGGCTCACGCCCAGAAGTTTCTGCGCTTCGACGGCGAATTCCATCGGCAGTTCCTTGAACACTTCTTTGCAGAAGCCGTTCACGATCATGTTGACCGCATCCTGCGTTTCGAGGCCGCGCTGGTTGCAATAAAAAATCTGATCCTCACCGATCTTCGAGGTTGAGGCTTCGTGCTCAACGCTCGATGACGTGTTTTTCACCTCGATATACGGGAACGTGTGCGCACCGCACTTTGCGCCGATGAGCATCGAGTCGCACTGCGAAAAATTTCGGGAATTGGTGGCGCTCTTGCGGATTTCCACGAGGCCGCGATAACTGTTCTGGCCGCGACCAGCGGAAATCCCTTTGGAAACAATGGTGCTTTTCGTGTTCTTGCCGATGTGAATCATCTTCGTGCCGGTGTCGGCCTGCTGCATGTTGTTCACGACGGCGACGGAATAAAATTCGCCCTTCGAGCCGTCGCCGAGCAAAATGCAACTCGGATATTTCCAGGTGATCGCCGACCCGGTTTCCACCTGGGTCCAGGTGATGCGCGAGTTTTTGCCCTTGCACAGGCCGCGCTTGGTCACGAAATTGTAAATGCCGCCCACGCCGTTTTCATCGCCCGGATACCAGTTCTGCACCGTGCTGTATTTGATTTCCGCGCTGTCGAGCGCGACGAGCTCCACGACGGCCGCGTGCAACTGGTTTTCATCCCGCATCGGCGCGGTGCAACCTTCCAGATAGCTGACGCTCGCACCGTCATCAGCCACGATGAGCGTGCGTTCAAACTGGCCGGACTTGGCGGCGTTGATGCGGAAATAGGTCGAAAGCTCCATCGGACAGCGCACGCCTTTAGGGATGTAGCAGAACGAACCATCCGTGAACACGGCCGAATTCAGAGCGGCGTAATAGTTGTCGGTGTAAGGGACGACCGAGCCGAGATATTTTTTGACGAGGTCGGGGTGGTTGTGCACCGCCTCGCTAAACGAGCAGAAAATAATCCCCTTCTTCGCCAGCTCCTCGCGATACGTCGTGCCGACGGAAACAGAATCAAAAATCGCGTCCACAGCGACGCCGGCCAGACGACCACGTTCACGCAACGGAATACCAAGCTTCTCGTAAGTTTCGAGCAGCTTCGGATCCACTTCGTCCAAGCTTTTCGGCGCGTTGGCTTGGGGCTTCGGCTGGGAGAAGTAGCTGATGTCCTGAAAATCAATTTTGGGATACTTGACGAACTGCCACGTCGGCTCCTTCATCGTTTGCCAGTAGCGAAACGCCTTGATCCGCCAGTCGGTCAGCCACGGCGGCTCATTTTTCTTGGCGGAGATGAAACGGATGGTTTCCTCGCTCAAGCCCGGGGGCGTGGATTCGGATTCGACATCGGTAACGAAGCCGTATTTGTATTCCTGTTTGACCAGGCTCTCAATGGTATCGGTCGCAGTGCTCATCTTGATTTATTTTTTCTTCGCGCAGTCCAGGCAGATGCCGTGAATGGTCAAATCGTAACTCTGCGGCTTGAAACCCTGCGGTACCGCCACGCAGGGCAACTCCTGCGGCAAACCCACATCATAAATCGTCCCGCACGCGCTGCAATGAAAATGGCCGTGCTCGATCATGTTCGGGCAGAACCGTGTCGCGCCGCGCTCCACGTTGACCTGCCGGGCAAGGCCGCTTTTCACGAGTGCATCCAGGCAGTTGTAAACCGTGGCGTGGGAAATTTCCGGCATCGCCTTTTTGGCGCGGATGAAAACCTCCTCGGCGGTCGGATGGTCGCGCTTCTGGACGAGCACGTCATAGACCTGCTGGCGCTGCGGGGTAAGACGCAAACCGGTCGCGCCCAACTGTTCGGTTAGGTGCTGTCCATTGGCCTGCGGGCGGCGCGGTTTCATTGCGGAAATAATCTATCGCAGGGTTGGCTCAAGTCAAGATTTAGAATAATTCTAAATCTGATTTGGCGCACCGCGTGGAAAAGATTATTGAGTGCGGATTCTTTTGTGCAAACCTGCTGGCAGAGTTGTCTGGTATTTCGCTGAAACACCTCAATAAAACCGTGAAAAAATCAATCGGGTTCCTGCTGGCGGCGATTCTTGGTGGCGGCCTTGCCGTTTACGGCTGCGCCAAAAAACAACCCGAGTTGTCGTGGTCGCTCGACAAGTCAGAAGCCTCGGTGCGATTGAAGCAGTTCCTCACGGCGCAGGAAGCCCAGGCGCGGGCGCTGGCGAAACAGGACGGCAATAAGCTGCCTTCGGATTTCGATGCGTTTTACCAGGCCGCCGAAACGGGCGACTGGCAGGATGCGACCAACCTATTCCAGCAGATGCGAAAGCGCCTTGATGGCGACAGCCGCCTGCTCGGGAGCTGGTGGTCGGCGACGCTGGACGCCGCTGGCGTGTTTTGGACGTTTCCGCCGGGGGACAAATATGCGATTGCTTTCGGCAACGACATCATCCAATCCATCCCCGCCGGCAGCATTTATTTTGGCGGAGCTGATCCGGGAAGGTTTGTCGTCACGGCCTTGATGGAATCTCATGCGGACGGAAAACCGTTTTTCATGCTCTCGCAAAACCCGCTCACCGATGCAACTTATTTACACTATCTGCGGGCGATGTATGGCGGGAAAATTCATACGCCCACAGACGAAGACTTGCAAAAGAGCTTTCAAGATTACACGACGGATGCGCAGCGCCGTCAAACTCACGATCAGCAATTTCCCAATGAGCCAAAGCAACTCAAGCCCGGCGAGGAAGTCAGGCTGGATTCAAACGGACGAATCCAAATGAGCGGGCAGATGAATGTGATCGGAGTCAGAGAGCTTCTAACGAAAACCATATTCGACAAAAATCCCGACCGCAAATTTTACGTCGTGGAAGGTTTCCCGCTCGACTGGATGTATCCGTATCTTGAACCGCACGGCTTGATCATGAAAATCAACCGGCAGCAATTGCCTGAATTGTCCGATGAAATCGTTCAGCGCGACCGCGATTACTGGACAAAATATATGATGCCGATGATGGGCGGCTGGCTGAAACCAGACACGACGATTGGAGAAGTTGCCGCGTTCGTGGAAAAAATCCATGGGAAGAAGGGTTTGAGCGGATTTGCCGGCGACCCGCAGTTTGTCCAAAGTGAATACTGGTGCAATAATTTTTCCAAACTGAGAAGTTCCATCGGCGGTCTTTACGCGTGGCAAGCGCGGCACGCCCGCGACGACGCCGAAAAGAAGCGCATGAATGACGCGGCTGATTTTGCGTTCCGGCAGGCGTGGACGCTGTGCCCATATTCGCTGGAAACGGTTTTCCGGTATGGGGGTTTTTTGACCAGCCAGAACCGCCGGACTGACGCGCTTTTGGTTGCGGAAACAGCGGCGAAAATGCCGGAAATGAAAGGCAACGGTCAATTGCGCTCGTTCGTGACTGCCTTGGGGAATCCCAACCTCAATGTGAAATAATTTTCTGCGTTACTTCTGAAAAACGTGGACGCGGGCGGGTGGAAAATTCAGCCAGACAATCTTCGAGGCGAGCAGGCGGAAGTCGTCGCCGCCCCGGCAGCGGCTTTGGGTGATGTGGTAGCTGTATTGCACCCAGCGCCCGCGCGGTTCCAGCACGGCGCGGATTTTTTGCGCAAGGGCGTCGGCCTGTTCCTTCGGGAAATTCAGCAGCGGCAGACTAGAGATGACCGCGCCTACGGTTTCGATGGCGGGAATGTGTTCGCGGAGCAATTCGTCCATCTGCCACGCGTCGCCGGTGATGATGTGCGCGAGCGGGAAGCGCTTGCGGAGGTGGCAGGCTAGCGCGGGATTATGCTCGATGGCGACGAGCCGGTCCTCGCGCAAGCCGCGCTTGAGCAACGCGTCGGTGACGGCACCGGTGCCGGGGCCGAGTTCGAGGACGAAGCTTTCCGAATCGCGCGGCAGCCAGCGGGCCATCGCGGCGGTGAGCATGGGCGAACTCGGCGCGACCGACCCGGTGCGTTGCGGATTCGCGAGCCATTCCCGGAGGAAGAGCGTGGAATCCGCCAGAGCCGCGATGATTTTTTTTGCCATGTTTTCTGCAGGAAACCGTCCGCAAGGTTAATCCATCCGGTCATTTTTTTGCCATACAATAATTCGCTGAAATTCAGCGGCTGCTTTGGGCCTTAAAAACACGGTTAAATTCGGTCTGGACTGATTCGCGGCGCTGCTTCCAGTCAAACCAGTCTTTCTCCCAACGGACACCGGTCAGATTGGTGTGGGCGGCGGGCCAGATGGCGGCCAGCTTGACCAGCGCATTTTCAGCTTCTTCTTTTTGCCGCCACTTCAAATAGGTTTCTGCCAGATTAAGCTGGTTTTCAGGAAACTCCGGGGCCAGTGCCGCCGCGCGGACGAGCCATTCATGTGCTTTGCGCTTGCTGCCAATGCTGAGCGGCCAGCCCGGCGCGTCGCGGTAGAGCAGCCCGAGACAGCGTGCGGGGCCGGCAAAATCAAAGTGCACGTCCCGCTCCGCCGCCGCCAAAAAATCACGTTCAACTTCATGAACCAGCCGATAAGACGCCAGGGAGGGAGCTTGCGCTTGGGCGAGTTCGCCGAGATTCATGGCCAGATAATAATGGCCGGGGGCGGAATTGGAGACCTTGGCGAGCCATAGCCGACAGGTTTCGATGCCGCAACGGGCGATTTCAGCCTGGCGGGTGTCGTTGGTGAGCAAATCCCCCAGCTCAAAACTGGCGCGGGCCAATTGTTGGACGGCGACGAGATCTTTGGGGTTGGATCGAAATGATTGTTGAGCCAGAAGGAATTCTTTTTCTGCGCGGGCGATGAACAGCTGGTTGCTGGAAACCTGACCGTCTGCCGGAAGCGCCAGCGCCAGCAATAAAAAAAGCGCGGGCCACAGACGATTGATTTTCAGTTTCAGCGGCATGATGCGGTCAATTAGGAGTTGCCATCGTGCCGTAGCGATTTATACTCGGCAAGTGAGATTAAGCTGGAAGTTTTTGCGGTTGGTGCTGCTGGCGGCGTTGCCGCTGGCGGTGACTGGCTGCGGCGGCATTAACGCCAGCAAAACCGTCTCGCCGCTGGACTTTTTTCTGCCGGGACTGATTAAAAATGACGCGCCCGCCAAGGCGCCCGTCCTGCCGGTTGGAACTTCCCCCGAACTTGCCATTGTTCGATAATTTTTATGCGTTTCCCCTTTGCCTTGTCGGCCAAGATTGCCGGCCACATCATCAAGCACAAACTCAAGCGCACGCCCAAATTTGCCATGGTGCTCCAGCTGGAGCCGCTCCACACCTGCAACCTCACCTGCACCGGCTGCGGTCGCATCCGCGAGTATTCCACGAATCTCAAGGACATGGTGCCGTTGGAAAAATGCCTCGCCGTGGCGGAGGAATGCGAGGCGCCGATGGTGTCCATCTGCGGCGGCGAACCGTTGATTTACCCGAAGATCGAGGAGTTGGTCGCAGGTCTGCTGTCCCAAGGCCGCGTCATTTATATCTGCACGAACGGCGTATTCATGCGGAAGAAAATGAAGGATTATCTCGCGGCGATTTATTCGCCCGCCATTGAGCCGACACTGGGAAAACTGCTCGCGGAAAAACTGATTTCCGACAAGGATGCCGAAACCATTCGCAACGCCGATGGTGCCGCGAAAAAGAAAACCGTCATTCGTCCCTCGACCTGGATGTATTGGAACGTCCATGTGGATGGACTCGAATTCACACATGATTTGATTGTCGAACGCGAAGGCGTCTTCAAGGAATGCGTCGAAGCCATCAAGATGGCGAAGATTTGCGGCTATCAGGTCGCCACGAACACCACGGTCTACCGCGAAACCGAAGTGCAGGAACTCGACGACATGTTCAAGTTTCTCTCCTCGCTCGAAGTGGACGGGCATACGATTTCGCCCGGCTACGATTATGACGCCGCCAAAAAAGACATGGTCAAACGCCTGGCGCGCGACCCGAAGGAGTTTTTTCTCACGCGCGACATGACGCGGCAGAAATTCGCCAAGATCGAGGAATGGGGCAAGCTTTTCACCATCTTCGGCACGCCGGTTTATCAGGAGTTTCTCGCCGGCAAACGCGAGTTGACCTGCACGGCGTGGGCGATTCCGACTTACAACATCAAAGGCTGGAAAGCACCGTGCTATCTGATGACGGACGGCCACTATGACGGTTATCAGGAAATGTTGACGAAGGTTAACTGGGAAAAATACGGCGTCGTGGACGGCGTCGCCCGTGACCCGCGCTGCGAACATTGCATGGTTCACTGCGGCTACGATCCGAGCGGCGCACTTGGCACCAGCTACCAGCCCGGTGACAACTGGAAGAATTTCAAATACAACTTTGGCGCAAAACCGAAGCCGTTTCCTGCCAGTTCTGAACTTGCCCAACGCGCCTTCAATGGCGTCACGATCGGCAAAGGTCACTTGGCGGCAGCCCAAGCCGCCATCACTTCGCCCGCTGCCGGAGCGCGCGGTGCGTTCTCCGTTAAGGAAAAGCACGAGGAGCACGTCGGCACATTCTGCGGCAGCGAAGGTGACGTGTCTGCCGAAAAAAAAGCTGAATAACTCCAAATTTAAATACAGCGGAGCGTGTTGTCGCACGCTCCGTTTTTGTTTTGGAATGGTCAAAATTTGAATGCGACCACCGCCCTTGCTGCGTTTTTTTAAAACAGTGATTTATCCGCCGGCTCGACTTCACTTCATCAGGCAGGCAAGCTTGTTTCATGGCAGATGATCATTCCCGGCGCATGGAAAAAATCGAATCGAACTTCGCGCACCTCGAACATCAGGTCGAGGAAATGAACCGCGTTCTCATTGAGCAGGGCAAACTACTGGAACGCTTGAAAAAGGAAGTCCAGCGCCAGAATACCGCCATGCAGACACTGGAGTTGGAGCGTATTCGGTCCAACAACCAAAAGCCACCGCACTACCAGTAAGCGGGGAAAGTCCGGCGCCAATAAAACAAATGGTGCGCCCGGCGCGAATCGAACGCGCGACAACCTGCTTAGAAGGCAGGTGCTCTATCCAACTGAGCTACGGGCGCAACTCATGGGAAATTAGTGGCAGCCGCCCGCCGAAGCAAGCGCGTTGGTGTCACGCGTGGCCGAAGTAAAACAATATCTGATAAACCAGTAACGCGGCCACGTAAGCCAGGCCGGTCATGTAGGCGATTTGAAAGAGCGGCCATTTCCAGCTATTGGTCTCACGCCGCACCACCGCCGTCGTGGAGAGGCATTGCGCCGCCAGGATGTAAAACACCAGCAGGCTCGCGCAGGTCGCCGTGTTGAATATCGGTGTGCCATCCGATCGCACCGCGCGTCGCAGCGAATCGTAAAGCGAGGTGCGGTCATTACCCTGCTTGTCATCGCCCACGCCGTAAACAATCGCCAGTGTGGAAACAATCACCTCGCGCGCCGCAAACGAACTGATCAGACCAATGCCGATTTGCCAATCGTAACCGAGCGGTGCAATGGCGGGTTCCATCAGGCGACCAATTTTGCCGGCAAAAGAGTTTTGCAGCGATGACTGGGCTGCCATCCGGTCGGCAGCGGCATGAAGTTCGCCGGATTTTTTTGCGTCGCCGGATTTTTCAAATTGAGCCGCCTGTTCGTTCAGCGTCACGGCGTCGGCGGGCGGCGGCGATTTGGGATAATGCGCCAGCGCCCACAGAACCAGTGAAATCATCAGGATGACCGTGCCGGCCTGCTTCACAAATATTTTCGCGCGGTCATAGGTGTGCAACAACGCCACGCGCAGACCGGGAACGCGGTAGGGCGGCAGTTCGATCATCAGGGGCTTGCTGCCGCCGGGCAGGATCGTCCGGCGAAACACCATGGCTGCGCCCAACGCCGCCAGCACACCCACGCCATAGGCACCGGTGAACACCAGCGCCGCTTTCAACGGCGAGTGCGGGAACAGCAATGCTGTGACCATCGCATAAACCGGGATGCGCGCCGAGCACGTCATCAGCGGGGTGATGAGAATGGTCAGCAACCGGTCGCGCGGATTTTCAATGACGCGGGTGGACATGATGGCCGGAATCGCGCAGGCGTGGGCCGAGAGCAGCGGGACAAAGGCTTTGCCCGGCAGGCCGAGCCGGCGCATGATTTTATCCATCACGAACGCCGCGCGCGACAGGTAGCCGGTGTCTTCCAGCAGCGACAGCGTGAAAAATAAAATGCAGATTTGCGGCAGGAAAATCAAAATGCCGCCGACGCCGCCGATGACGCCATCCACCAGCAGGCTTTGCAAATCGCCTTCCGTCATGTGGGCGCCAGCCCATTTGCCGATACTGGTGAAACCGTGGTCAATCAGTTCCATCGGGATTTTTGCCGCCCAGAAAATCAGCCCGAAGAGCACAATCATCACGAGATTGAACACCACGACGCCAAATACCGGATGCGTGAAGATTTCGTCCAGTTTTTCCGTCCACGCCGAGCGTTGGATGATGACGGGATCCATGACGCGCGTGGAAATCTGCTCCGTCCATTCATAGCGCGCCTGGAATGTGCAGCCGGTGCAGCCCGCGCAATTCGGGTCCACATGATCCACCGCCTCCGGCATCGCGCCGGTGGCGAGGCGGTTCAACTCGCGCTTCAGTTCGTCAATCCCGTCGTGGTTGCGCGCCGAAATCGGCACGACGGCACACCCGAGTTCCTCGCGCAGCTTGGCCACGTCAATGCGGATGCCGTCGCGCCGCGCCATGTCCATCATGTTCAATGCCACGATGACGGGGCATTTCAATTCCAATACCTGGCTGGCGAGAAAAAGATTCCGCTCCAGATTCGTGGCATCCACCACGACCAGCACGGCGTCGGGCGCGGTGTGCCCCAGTTTTCCCTGCAACGCGTCGGCGGCGAGTTTTTCGTCCGGCGATGGGCTGTCGAGACTGTAAAGCCCCGGCAAATCCACGACGACAATCTGTTTGTGGTCGAGGTGCAGCCGGCCGACTTTGCGTTCCACCGTGGTGCCGGGGAAATTCGCGGTCTTGGCGCGCAAGCCGGTGAGCGCATTGAACAAGGTGGTTTTGCCGGCATTGGGATTGCCCACCAGCGCCAGCGTGAACGCGTGGTGCGGCAGGGGGACAACCGGCGTGTCGCAACAGTCACTCATGCGCAGTCGTTTTCCCGCATGGCGCAGTGGCCGGGTTGGCAGATTTCCACACTCACGCGGCGGGCGAGTTCCGCGGATAAACCGAGTCGTGAGCCGAATACTTTCAGGATGAGCGGGTCGCCGGCACGAACGAGTTCCACGCGGCGCCCCATGCAGACGCCCAGCGTCTTGAGCCGCTGCGTGTCCTCGTCATCAGTTTGGATGCTGCGGACAACCGCACAGACGTGCGGCGGCAGTTCATCCAACCGCACCAGCGGAACAGGCTTTGCATTAGTTGTCACAACTTGAACAAAATAGTCTTTCCTGCAATCCAGTCAAAGTCTATCCACTGGAATGCGCCGATACTGTTGGCCGTTTGCGGTTTGTTGTCGGCGGCTTGCGGTCGCAGTCGTGGATCAGTTCCAAATTCTGGTGGGGCAGGCGTCCTCGCGAGCCGTGCGCCTCAATTCAAGCGGTTCGCGAGGCCGCTCGCCCCTCCCCAGTCTACTTAACGCGTACGATGCAGTTTGGTTGAAAACCTGCTGCTAGTCGGGCACATTGGCAACGTGAAGTTTAAATGCTTTTTTTTCCTGCTGCTGGTCATGGCGATTTTTGCGGGCTGCACCAAGCCGGGTGCGTCCACCACGCCGAATGCACCGCCAACCGTGGACGATTTTCTGCCGAAGCACGCGCAGCCGAAGTTGCCAACGGCGAAGATTTTTTTTGGCACTTTTCATGACAATCTATTCCACCCGCTGGAATCGCTCGATGCCGAACTGGCATTGACGCAGGAGCAGGAGATGACCGGCATGATGTTCCGCACCAATATTTTGGAAACGGACTCGATGCTGTTTGTGCTGCCGATGGTGCAACGCGCGGCGTTCTGGATGAAGAATTGTCCCGAATCCATTTCCGCCGCCTATATCACCAGTGATGGCGTGATTCAGGAAATTTATCACCTAGAAAAAAACGACACGAATTCCGTCGTGGCGGCACGGAACGATATCCGGTTTGTGCTGGAAACGAAGGAAGGCTGGTTCACGCGCCACCACATTTTGCCTGGCACAGTGATCAAGACGGAAAAAGGGTCCCTGGCGGAAACTTTTCTCCTAGGCCGATAGTGATTATTTTCCAGCAGAAAACGCGTCCAGCCTGGCTTTCAAGTCAGCTTCGGCCGGCAAGCCGGTGACGCGGTCGGCTACTTTGCCGTCCTTGAAAAAAATCAACGTCGGAATCGCCTGCACTTGAAAATTCTGCGCCAGCCCCGGTGATTCATCCACGTTGATTTTGACGAACTTGACCTTGTCCGCGTAGCCGCCGGCCAGCTGGTCCAGCATCGGTGAGAGCTGCCGGCATGGCCCGCACCACGTCGCGTAAAAATCCGCCACCACCGGCTTCGCGCAACGCGTCACCTCGGCGGCAAACTCGCCCTGCATGATGTGCTTCACGCTTGCCGTGGATTCATTCATCGCCGAGGGATTGCCGCAGCCGGCCAGCGCCAGAATCACCGCGCTGCCAAAAACTGCCAAAAGTTTCTGCAGAAAATTCATGTGCAGAATCTAACGCCAACCGGAAAGATTTTCCAAATAAAACCAGCGTGATTTTCAGCGCGGCATCGCGGCCACGTCGCAATTATGGGCGGCGGCGACAAACGAAGGGCGCCGCCGCTTTCAAATTGCCGAGGTGATTACCTGCTTCCGGCCACAAAAGTGCTGTCGCCGCTGCGCTCTGCCAGCGCAGTCCAAATTTACCGTCGTTGGAGTTCAGGCTTCAGCCTGCTTCCTCAACCAGCTAAAGCTTGAACTTCAACTGCGCCCGCTTACGATTCGCCCATGCTGTCGCTTGAACAACTTTCCGTTTTGCTCGAATCAAACCGCGCCGCCGCGGCGGCGCGCGTGTGGGAATTTTCGCTCGGCGGCCAGGAATTTCAGTTCAACTCACAGCCCGCCATCATGGGCGTCGTCAATCTCTCCGCCGATTCGTGGTATCGCGAAAGCGTCTGTTTATCAGCTGATGCTGCAATTCATCGCGGAAAGGTTTTGGCGGCGCAGGGCGCACAGATCATTGATGTCGGCGCGGAATCTACGCTTGCCCACGCGGTGCGCGTGGGCAACGCGGCGCAGAAATCCAAACTGATTCCGGTCATCAAGGCGTTGCGGAAGGAAAAGATTCTGGTCTCGGTGGAAACCTATTCGCCCGCCGTCACCTGCGCTTCGCTAGCAGCCGGCGCGAACATTCTGAACCTCACCGGCACCGCCGGATCCAAGGATCTTTATAAGCTGGTCGCCGATCACGATGCGGCGGTCATCATCTGCTACGTCGCCGGCAAAAACGTCCGCGAAGTCGGCCACTTTGAATTGAGTGCCGATCCGCTTCCGATGCTGCGGGGGTTTTTCGCGCGGCAGATCGAACTGGCGCAAAAGTGCGGCGTGAAAAAGATTTTCATCGATCCCGGCCTCGGCTTTTATTACCGCAATTTGCAGGACAGCGCGGTGCGGGTGCGGCACCAGATGAACATTTTTCTAAACACCTTCCGCCTGCGCGAACTGGGTTTTCCCGTCTGCCACGCGCTGCCGCACGCGTTCGAGTTTTTCGGCGAGGAAGTGCGCTGCGCCGAGTCGTTTTTTGCGGTGCTGGCGGCGCTGGGGAAAACGGATTTGTTCCGCACGCATGAGGTTCCACGGATCAAGGCGGTGCTCGACACGCTGAAAACTTTTTAACCGCAGATTATGCCGATGGGCGCAGATTTATTTACGGCGACATAGGAAAACGCCCTCCTCTTCCGATTTGGTGGCCCATTCGCCAGAAACTAGCAGACCGTGTTGTTTAAGTAATTTACGAACCAGAGTTGGCGTGTAGCGGTAGGAGAAAAAAAGCCGGATGGCCACGCCGCGCGCCAAGGAAAATTCCTGGCCGCTGACTTTGATTCGCCGGGAGCGGCCAAAATGAAATCGGGCCACCACGCGTTGCAAGCCCAACCCGCCAGTCTCGATGGTGAATCGTACTTTGCCGTCGCGCGCCTCCACGCCGAGGTCAAACAGAAATGCGGTGAGCCAGTCGCGCGTCAGCGGATTGTCGTATTGCGGCAGAATTTTTTCCATGCCCGCCGTATAATCGTCACCCGGCGCAAGGTTCGCGCTGAACAACAGAAAATCATTGTGGCGCAGGAGCGCGGCGAGTTGCGGCAGGATCTGGCGCGGTTCGAAATTGGGGATCATCCCGAAAAATGTCACGAGCGACCGGTGACGAGTAACAAGGTGTTTCTGCAAATCCTCCGCCGTCGCCAGGTCGCAGACAAAAGGAAAACATTTATTCTCCGGCAAAACCTTCAGTGCCGCCTGCCGCGCCACGAGCGCCATTGCCACGCTCACATCGGATGGCGCATAGGTTGCTTCCCGGCCGCAACTCTTTAGCAATTTCAGCAACTGCACATCTTTTTGCCCGCCACCGCAGCCAAGGCCGATGACGTGAACCTGTTTTAACCTGATGACTCTGGCGGCTTCTGCAAAAGCGCGGTTGTAGGTGGAAAGGCAGTCGTTATCATAACGGGACGGCGAGTGGGCTTCATGTAACGCAAGCCATTTTTGGGTCTGCTTGACGCTATCGTAGTGAAACTTGTGGTTCACCCGCCGCGTGCGCAGCGAGGCCAGCAGATCGCGCCGGACGTTGTCAGGAAATTGGCTGGGATGAATTGTGACCTGAACGCTGGTGGTCATGCGGGATTATTTCTGTGGGAAAATTTGGTAGAGCAGCAGGTAGATCACCACGCCGGTGACGGAAACATACACCCACAGCGGCCAAGTCCAACGGGCGATTCTTTTATGCGCCTCAAAGTTATGTTTCTTCGCGTGCCACAGCGTCATCATAATCATTGGCACGATGATGGCAGCGAGAAGGGTATGTGTCCCCAGAATTGTCAAGTAAATCGGCCGGAACCACGCCGGTTCAACAAAATGGGTGACGGTCTTCACCGTGGCGTGGTAGGTCAGATAACAGCCGAGAAAAATCACGCTCGTGACAAACGCAGAAATCATACAGTTGCGATGCGCGATTTTGTCCATGCGCTTGATGAAGATAAATCCGGCAACGAGAAAAATCGCACTTAAGCCGTTGAGCGTGGCGTTGATGGCGGGCAAATCGTGGACGGTCATGGCTCGTTCTCCAACTGGCGGACGGCGGAAATTATTTTAGGCAGCACGGCGTTCGTCCAGTCCACGCCTTCGCCGCCGGTCTCAAAAAAGCCGCGCAACTGCGCGTGCTTGTCCACAATCACAAAGATCGTGGTGTGAATGAATAAATCCGCTTCATTCCGGCGCTCCTCGGGCTTCACGGGCTGGGCGCTCAACTTCAGGCTGCCGCCCGCAAGCGCGGCGATTTCGGATTTTGCCCCGGTCAGGAAAGCCCAGCGATTGAAGTCAGCGCCAAAGCGGGCGCCGTATTTTTTCAAAACCTCCGGAGCATCATATCCTGGGTCGGTGGTGAGGGTCACTAATTTGGCGGGGCTGGATGCCGGTAATAAATTTTGAAGTGATCTCATTTGCTGGGTTAAACGCGGACATGGACCGGCGCAACGGGTGAAAATGATGTCGGCCACCCAGACATGATTTGTGAAATCGCCGAGCGAGGTGATTTTCCCATCCTGGTTCGTCAGCATGAAATTAGCGACGGGGCCGATGGCGCGGAGCGGTAGCAGTTGGTGCCGGGCAATTTGGACGAACCAGGCCAGAAACGCGAGGGTGATGAAGCCGAACAAGAATACAAAGCCAATCCAGATGGTGCGCGGCGGGCGGGGTGAATTATCCATCATAGCGGCGAAAATTATGCGGGTGAAAAATCACGACGGCAAGTCCGGTTGATAGCGGATTTTTTGAAAGGGTCACCACGCCCCGAAAAACTGATTTTTTTCTGGTTTGTCGTGCGGGACGGATTTAGGCTGGCCCTAAATAGACCCTTTCGATTTATGGACATCGTTTTCAACTGTCCGAATTGTGACCAGCAACTGGCGGTGGATCACTCCGGTGCCGGGACACAAATTGAGTGCCCTTCTTGTGGTGATTCAATCACCATCCCGGCCTCCGACAAGATGACCACCGGCTCGGTGCCGACGGTGCCATCCGCCCCGGCGCCGCTAGTTAGTGCGATCAACACTTCGGCGGCAGCCAAGGTGTCCCTCCACTTGAAAGTGCCGGTCCATGACAAGCCGATGGAGTCGCTCATCATTGACAAACCAAAGCCCCCTTTGGAAGTCGTCCAGAAAGGGGCTGGCAAACGGCTGCGAGTGCGATCCATCCGGCGGGCCAATTGCATCGAATCGGGGCACGATAAGTTTGATGAAACGGTCTCAGCTTTTTTGAGCGAGGTCGGCGAAACGAACCTCATCGGCGTGCACCCCATCAATTACGAGCATTTTGACGTAGGTATCCAAAAAATCATGACCGACTATGGGGTAATCGTGATTTACCGGTCCTGAGGGGGATTGGTTTTGACTTGATTGACAATGGCCGTTACCGTGCGCGCATGAACTTTCGGTTGGAATTATGGATGTTGGTGGCTGTGGTGTTGGTCTTGCTGCCGTCACGCGCACCCGCGCCATTGACGTATGTGCCCGGTGAGGGTTGGTATTATGAACCTTATGGCGGCACCGGTACATGGCAGCGCACGCGCGCACGGGAGCAACTTGAAGTCGCCGACCAGGCGTTTACCAACAAGAATTTTTCGGTCACGCTGCGGGCTGCCCACCGCGTTCTCCGCGTATGGCCGCAATCAGATTACGCGCCGCGGGCGGCCTACCTCGTCGGTCGCTGTTTGGAAGCTGATCACAAGAGCGAAGCCGCTTTCAACGCCTACCAGAATATCATCGAGCAATACCCCAAAAGCGGCCAATATAACGAAGTCCTCTGGCGGCAATACGAAATTGCCAATCGTTTCCTGGGCGGCGAATGGTTTAAGCTCTGGAACACCATTCCGCTGTATACATCCATGGACGAGACGGCAAAACTATACGGCAAAATCGTTGCCAACGGCCCTTACAGCGAAGTCGCTCCCCATGCGCAGTTGCGCATCGGCGCCGCGCGGGAAAAGCAAAAAAGCTATGCCGAGGCGGTGAAGGCTTACAGCACGGCCGCCGACCGCTACCATGATCAGCCAACCATTGCGGCTGACGCGATGTATCGCGCCGGCGTGGCGTGGGAAAAACAGGCCGACTCCGCCGAATATGACCAGAGCGCGGCGGCCCAGGCAATTGCCGCCTACACGGATTTCATGACGTATTATCCTGACGACAAGCGTGTGGCCGCCGCCCAAAAAGCCATCGTCAAGCTTAAGGCCGAACAGGTGCGTGGAAGTTTTCAGATCGCACAGTTTTACGAGAAAAATCACAAATGGGCCGGGGCCGTGGTGTATTACAACGCCGTGTTGCAGTTGGACGCCAATTCGCTGCTCGCGGCGCAAGCCCGGCAGCACATCGAAGTTTTGAAGCCCCGGCTGGAGACGGCTCCGGCAAAATAATAAAGCCATGCGTGCGCTCAATTTTTTCATTTCCTGCCTCGCGGCGGTTATGCTCACCAGTTGCGCCAGCTACCACCTCGGGTCGGTCAATGGCTTGGTTGCGGGTGAAAAATCCATCACCATCCTGCCTTTCAACAATCAGACCCTTCAGCCTCGGTTGGGCGCCGTTCTCACTCAATCTTTGCGGGAACGGCTGCAGACCGACGGCACTTATCGGCTCGCAACCCGCGGTGACGGTGACATGGTGATAACCGGTGTAATCAAGAATTACCAGCGGGAGGGATTCGGCTACTTAAGCACCGATGTTGCCACGCCGGGAAGTTATCGTGATAGCGTCGTTGTCCGCGTAACCGTTCGCGACCGGGCTTCCGGAAAACTGCGGTTAGAAAAAGATGTGAGGGGTCACGCGCTGGTTCACATCGGATCTGATTTAGCCAGCGCCGAGCGACAGGTTTTGCCGCTCTTGGCCGAAGACCTTGCTCGAAATATTATCGCGCTGTTGACCGAAGGTTCCTGGTGATTTAAAAAACTTAGGGCGGTTGATGCCGTCTGAATTGTTGAAGCTTTTTGGACAGTTGTCGTTAGTCCAATAAACAAAACCAAAAACATAAACAAACATGAAAACACAAACCGTAAAAATCGCATTGTTCTCGCTCGTTGCTGCCGCGCTGATGGCGGTTCCGACCGTCAGCCGTGCTGAAGTCAAAGCCAAAGACGCACCCGCGGCAGCCGATCAAGCTGTCCCGGCCAAGCGGCATTTGCCGTTTCATGGCAAAATTGCTGCGATGAATGCCGCGGCTTCAACCTTCACCGTTGGCAAGCAGACCTTCAGCGTCACTGCCGAAACCAAAATCACGAAAGCAGGCAAGGAAGCCAAACTGGCGGACTTTGCCGCTGGTGACTATGTTGCGGGTGCCTACAAGAAGGATGGTGACAAGCTAACAGTTTTGTCCCTCAACGATGGTAGCAAGGGGGAGAAGAAGAAATAAATCCGTGTAAAACAATTTCCGGACAGATTTCACCGGCGGACGGTCACGTCCGCCATTTTTATTGCCTGCGCCACCAGCTGGTCGTGCGCTTGGGCTGGTCACTCAGTTGCGGCGATTGATACTGGCGCACCAGCAACTGGCTGCGCGCGGCGGTGAGCGCCATGATAAATTCATCGTAGCTCAAAAAACGGTCGCTGGGATTTTTGGCGAGTGAGCGGCTGAGGGCGTCACTGGTGGCCTGGGAAATTTCTGGCACGACTTCGATGGGGGGACGCAGCGGGGTTTGCACATGGGCAACCACAACCTCGTCCGGCGTCGGCGCGTCGAAGGGGACGTAGCCGGTGATGGCGTGATAAAGCGTGGCGCCCAGGCTGTACATGTCCGATAAAAATGTTTCCGGATCACGTTTAATTTTTTCCGGCGCAACGTAATACGGGGTGCCCCAGACCATGTCCTGGGTTTCCTGTTCCACATCCGCTTTGCGCGCGAGGCCGAAGTCCACCAGCTTTGGTTCGTGGTCGGCGTCGAATAGAATGTTGCCAGGCTTGATGTCGCGATGCAGCAGATCGTGTTTAAGCGCCATGTCCAGCGCCGAGGCGATTTTGATGCCGACATCGAGGACATCCAGTTCTGGCAGCACCCGGAGTTTTTCAATTCGTGCATCCAGACTACCGCGATCGGCGAGTTCCATCACAAGGTAGCGTTCGCCTTCCCATTCATCAAACGTGTAAATGTGAATGATGTTGGTGTGGTTGAGCCGGGCGCAGGCGCGGGCTTCACGGTAAAAACTTTCCAGGGCCTGCGTGTCGTTTACGAACTCCTTTTTCATGAGCTTGACGGCGACCAGCCGTTCCAGCGTCACGTCCCAGGCGCGATAAACTATCCCCATGCCGCCCGAGGCGACTTTGCTGCGCAGTTCGAACTGCCGCAATTGCATCGGCATCATGATGGCGTGGCCGCACTTTTTGCACGGCTCGGAAGCCAGCGGCGGCAGGTCGCCGGGGATGAACGTCTTTGCGTCGCAGCCCGGACAAGTCACCATTTTCAGCGGTCGGTCGCTCATGAAAGTGAATCTAAATTACCATGCCCGTCAAATTCGACAAGCGGGGAAATTTTTTGACAAATCGCCGGAACTTGTTATCTTATCCCCGTCAGTGAAAATGAAAACCACGTTCACCAAACATATGCAGACGACCGTGCCGGTAAATGGCTGTATGGCCATTTGGCAGCGCTGCTCCCGTCCTTTGGCCGTCGTGGGAACGAAAACTTGATTCAAACTTAACTTAAGAATTTTCAAAAACCCGCGACTGCCAAGGCAGTCGCGGGTTTTGTGTTTTGACCAGCAACCCAAGAAAGACCAGATCTATGAATACCAACCAATACCGGGTGGCGGCCAAATTCGCCCCCGAAACGCGCTTTGCGCTCCGGCCGGTGGCCACCGTGCCGTTCCGGGCCGATCTCGAAAACGAATTCGAGCGGCTGAAAAACCGGCTGCTCGCCCGGCAGCTCGAAACCGCCGAGCAACCGGAGTTGAACGCCTCGCTCCGCCGCGCCGCCAATGAGGCCGCCGCGCTGGCGTGGGTCACGTTTTATCCGCTGCTCGTGTTTCCGGCGCTGTTTGAGGAGAAAGTCGGTACCGCCCTCGCTCAAGCCTGCCGCCAGGCGCGGGTTTACGCCAACAGCAGCGAGCTGCTCGCCGCCTGAAAATGCGAATGTTTGCAGTGAGGAAATCCAATGTGTGCGGGAAGCCGTTGGCATAGACGAATTAATTTTTCGTTTGTGCTAACGGCTTCTTACCGCGCCTTTTATTTTTCCTCAACGCGTTTAATCCGCGCGCCGAGTTTCCGCAGCTTCACATCCATCTGCTCATAGCCGCGATCCAGATGATAAATACGGTTCACTTGTGTCGTGCCTTGTGCCGCCAGTCCGGCGATGACCAGTGCCGCCGAAGCGCGCAAATCGCTCGCCATCACCGGCGCGCCGCTCAAGGGTTTACCACCTTTCACAATCGCGCTTGGCCCTTCAATCTCAATGTCCGCACCCAGCCGCGCCAGTTCGCTGACGTGCATGAAACGCGCTTCAAATATCCGTTCCGTGATGATGCTGATGCCCGGCGCCAGCGTGAGTAGCGCCATCATCTGCGCCTGCACGTCGGTCGGAAAACCCGAGTGCGGCAGCGTCGTCACATCCACCGATTTCAATCTTCCTTTGCGGCGAACCATCAAATCATCGCCATGCCGCTTCACTGAGACATTCGCCTCGGTCAGCTTGTCAATTACCGCCCGCAAATGATCGGCGCGGGCGTTTTTAAGGGTGATTTCGCCGTCCGTCGCGGCGGCGGCAATGGCAAACGTCGCCGCCTCGATGCGGTCGGGAATCACCTCGTGTTCCGCGCTGTGTAATTTTTTAACGCCGGTGATGGTGATGGTCGGGCTGCCAGCACCGGAAATCTTTGCGCCCATCGCCTTCAGAAAAGCGGCCAGATCCACGACTTCCGGCTCGCACGCGGCGCTTTCGATGACCGTCACACCGTCGGCCAGCGTCGCGGTCATCATCACGTTCGCCGTGCCCAGCACGGTGGAACCGGCGCGGCCGCCGAGAAACATCGTTGTGCCCGCCAGTTTTTTGGCCGTGGCGTCCACGTAGCCGCCCTCGATTTTGATTTTTGCCCCGAGCGCCGCGAAACCTTTCAAGTGAAGGTTGATCGGCCGCGCACCGATGATGCAGCCGCCGGGCAGCGACACCCGCGCCTGCCGTAATCGCCCGAGCAGCGGTCCCATGATGCAGATGGAGCCGCGCATTTTGCGGACCAGTTTGTAATCCGCGTAGCCCTTGAGCTTCCGGGCGCGGATGGTGAGCGTGCCGTTTCTAAATTTTACTTCCGCGCCGAGCGAGGCGAGGATTTGCGCCATGAACCGCGTATCGCTCAAATCGGGAACGTGGCGAATGATGCACGGCTCGTCGGTGAGCAGCGTGGCGGCCATGATGGGCAGCGCGGCGTTTTTGCTGCCGCTGATTTCCACCTCGCCGTGCAACGGCACGCCGCCTTTGATGAGAAAGCTTTCCATGAAAAATTAAAGATGTGCGATCAGAATTCTGGCGCGGTGAGAGTAGTCCTCCTGCACGGCTTCGACAATCCACTTTTCGGCGGCAAAGATTTGTTTGAGGTCGTCCGCCTGGCCGTCGCCGAATTCAACCATGATTTTTCCAGCTGGCTTTAAGAACGGTCCAGCCTCTTTCACCAGCCGCCGGTAAAAATCCAATCCGTCCGCGCCGCCGTCGAGCGCGCCGCGCGGATCAAAATCTTTCACCTCCGCATTGAGGGTTTCGATTTCAGCCGACGCGATATAGGGCGGGTTGCTGATAATCAGATCAAACTGGTGGGGTGAGACTTCTGGCGAGTCGTTTTGAGAATCAGATTTCACCTCGCGTGGATGCTCGCCCCACCTGCCTTCGAGTGCAGCAAAACCATCGCCCAGCAAAAACTCAACCCGCTCCGCGACCTTGTTTTGCGCGGCGTTTTCCTTGGCCAGCGCCAGCGCGTCAGGCGAAATATCTAGCGCAGTGATTCGGGCAATTAAACATTTGGCGGCAAGGGCGATGGCGATGCAGCCCGTGCCGGTGCCAAAGTCTAGGGCGGTTGGAGCGCCGGCCTCCGGCCCGGCGTGTTTCTGCGAATCATCTTCGAGCCGGGTTGGAGGCCGGTGTTCCGCCAGAAATTTCCAGCCCAGTTCCGCAAGGAGTTCTGTTTCCGGTCTCGGCACGAGCGCGTGGCGGCTGACGGAGATTTCGCAACCGCAAAAAGAGGTCGAGCCGGTGATGTGCTGGACCGGTTCGCGGGTGGCGCGGCGTTTGATGAGTTCGCGCAGGCCGTCCGTTTCTGCTGTTGTGAGAACACGGTCGAAGTTCAAATACAACTTCATGCGCGGGAGGTTGAGCTGGTGAGCGAGCAGAAGTTCAGCATTCAGGCGGGCGGACTCGACGCCTTTTTTGGCGAGGAAATCGGTGCTTTTCTGAATGGCTTCGAGGACGGTCATTTGCAAATCATTTTCCCTCAACGCCTTTGAGATAGGCAAAAATTAGTTTCGGCAAATCCTTGCTGTAACCGCCTTCGAGCAGGCTGAAAAACGGCACGCCCAGCTTGCGGAGCGATTCGCCGAGCCAGTAAAAATCCTCCGCCAGCAGCGAGCCTTCCGCCAGCGGGTCGCGGACGTAGGCATCGAAACCAGCCGAGACGGCGATAAGTTCCGGCCGGTAGCTGCGGAGGTCGTCGAGCGCGTGCGCGAGCTTGGCGCGGTAGGTCAGGCGCGGCGTGCCGGGTGTGACGGGGTAGTTGAAACAGTTGTGTCCGGCGTTTTCCGCGCCGGTGTGGGGATAGGACGGGTGCTCGTGGATGGAAAAAAATTCCACGCCCCGCTGGTTCAGCAGGATGTCCTCGGTGCCGTTGCCGTGGTGGACGTCGAAGTCCAGCACCGCCACGCGTTTTGCGCCGGTGGCCAGGGCTTCGAGCGTGGTGATGGCAATGTTGTTGAGGTAGCAGAAGCCCATGGATTTTGTGCGCGTGGCGTGGTGGCCGGGCGGGCGCATGAGGCTGAAAACATTTTCGCCGTTTCGCGCCGTGCGCAAAGCCTCCAGCGAAGCCGCGACGGAAGTGCGGGCGAACGTGGAAATGTTTTCGTGGAACGGCGTGTCCTCGTCAAAATCTTCCGGCCTGGCCAGACGCGTGAGAACTTCCGGCGCATGTGCGCGGAGGATGATTTCATCCGAAACGTTTTCGCCCGGCCCGGCCCAAATGACGGGCAGTTCCGTCTGGGTTTTTAAAAATGCGGTGGTGGCCGCGACGCGGCGGGGATGCTCCGGATGACCGGTGCGCAAGTAGCTGGTGCAGCGTTCGTCGGTGATGATTTTCACGGGCAGGATTAAATCACGGATGGTTGTGGCTGGGCACGGGAAAAATCAAATGTATATTTTCGCCCCGCGAATCGTTTCGGCAACGGCAGGCGGAACCAGATTGTCGATGGTTAATCCGGCTTTTACCCGCGCCCGGATTTCCGACGATGATACGCCGAGCGGGAATCCTTTCAGCATCCGCCCGCGAAATGGTGCGGGAAATCTCGCCGGGCCTTCGCCGGGTCGCGGCACGACCACAAATTCCGCCAGTCGCGCCAGTTCCGCCGGTTCGCGCCATTCATTCAACTTCGCCGCGTTGTCCGCGCCGATGAGATAAAAAAGTTCCGTGTTGGAAAACCGTTGCGCGTAGTCACGCAGTGTTTCCACGGCATACGAAATGCCGCCCCGGCGGATTTCCTGCCCGTCAATTTCGCAATTGGTTTTTCCCGCGAGGGCGAGCCGGAGCAGTTGCAGGCGTACCGCATCCGGTGCGGGCTGGTTTCCCGCCTTGAACGGGGAGCGGGCCGCCGGGATGAAAAACAGCCGGGTCAGCCCGAGTTCCTCAATCGCCGCCTGGGCGACGAGCAGGTGGCCGAGATGAATCGGGTCGAACGTGCCGCCGTAGATTCCAAGTTTCATCGGTTGTCGAAAATCATAAGCGCCGCCAAAATCGTTGGCATTGCTTTTCGATGCACAATCGTAAATCGTAAATCGTAAATCGCAAATGAATATGACCCGACACTGTCACCACTGCGGCGAGCCGTGGACGATTTCCGGCAATCCCGGCCGCGGCGAAGTCTGCATGAAATGCCGCGCCGACCTGCGCGTGTGCCTGAACTGTCAAAGCTATGATCCGCAGGTGGCGGAGCAATGCCGCGAACGCCGCGCGGATCTGGTTTTGGAAAAGCACGTCGGAAACTTCTGCGAATACTTTGAATTCGCCCGTCGTCATTGGGTTTCCACGGAGATCAAACTTTCGCGCGAAGAGGCGGCGCGGGCCCAGTTGAAAAAATTGTTCGGCGAATGAGCGGCGGAGCGGTAGCATCGGGTCATGAAAGTCAGCGGGTTCACCTTTTTGCGCAACGGCCAGATGCTGGGCTATCCGTTCATCGCGTCTATTCGCTCCATTCTTCCAATTGTGGACGAATTCATTATCGCGCTCGGCCCATGCGATGACGACACGGAATCAATGGTCCGCGCCTTGGGCGACCCGAAAATCCGCATCATCCCCACGACCTGGAACGAACGACTCCGCAGCGATTACTCAGTGAAGGGTTTTGTCTTTGGGCAGCAAAAATCCATCGCGCTCTATAATTGCACCGGCGACTGGGCGTTTTATCTGGAAGCCGACGAGGTGCTGCACGAGGACGAACTGCCGAAAATCCGCGCGGCCATGGAAAGGAACCTGGGCAACGAGCGGGTTGAGGCGCTGGCATTTGATTACCTGCATTTTTACGGCAACCAAAACACCATCGCCTGGTCGCCGGGCTGGTATCGCAGCGAGGTGCGCATCATCCGCAACACAATTCCGGCGTGGTCGAGCGAGTCGCTGTTTTTCAACGTCGTCGTCAGCCACAAGCAATCGCGCTACCCGCGCGCGGCGCACACGGGCGCGACGATTTTCCACTACGGCTGGGTGCGCAGCGAGACCCAGATGAATTTGAAGTCCGGCGCGGTTCATAAATACTGGGAGGACGCGCCGGCACCGCCGGTGGATTATGCCAAAATTGACCCGGCGGTGCTGAAATTATTTACCGGCACGCACCCCCAAGCCGTTCAAGGCTGGCTGCCGGCTGCCGCCGGAATTTTTCAAGCCGATCCGGACCATCAACTGACCGCGCGCGAAAAGAAACATCGCCGGATGCTGTGGTTGGAAAACAAGTTCGGACTGAAATTCAACAAGAAACATTACCTGCCAGTGGATTAAGCACTCTGCTGGTTTCCGCCAGCACAGCGTCCACGGAAATTCCCCGGATGTGATCCGGCGTTTCGGGCGCCAGCGCCCAGTCAGGATGCTGGAACGGCACGCAGGCTCCGGGGTTTTTGTGCATCATCAGCATCAGGACGCGCTTGCCCTGCGCAACGGCCAGATGCCCGAGGCCGCTGTCGCCGCCGAGCGTGAGTGTGGCCAGTTGCGCGAGTCCCGCCGAAACCAGCAGTGGTTGGCCGGTGGCGACGCAAAAAAGTCCGGCGCGCACCGTTGCCAACGGCTCACGATCTGCCGGCCCGCCGACAAAAATCACCTGCACCCCGCGTTCTCGCCAGTGCCGGGCCACGGCTACAAAATTTTCCAGCGGCCAGTTTTTTTGCGCGGTGCTGGTGAACGGCTGGATGAGCAGTGTTGGCTGGCCGGGATCAAGTTTGTTTTCTGTGAAAAACTTTTTCGCGGCGGCCAGCGCATCGGCGGGCAGCGAAAATTTGTTTTCTATCACGTTTGGCTTGACTCCGCACGCGGCAAGCATTTGCAGGTTCCAGTCCGCCGGATGAAGATTTTCGTCGCGGATCAGGGCGCGGGTGTAAGCCCAACTGCGGCCGGGGCCATAAACATTGCCCCAGCGCTGCGGTGCGCCAGTAATACGTGCCAGCCATGCGGTTTCACCGAAACCTTGAAAATCCGCCACCAGTGAAAACCTTCCGGTGCGAACCCGGCGCAGCAGTCCGAAAAACTCCGATCCGATTTTCAATGGATTGCCGCCGCGTAACGCGGCGCGGTCCAGCGCAATGACTGCGTTCACCTCGCGGAAGCCGCGCAGCAGCGGCGCATTTTCGTTGGAAGTAAGAAACGTGATTTTGGCGGCGGGAAAATGTTCGCGCAGCGCGATGACAGCAGGCAGGGTGAACACGACATCACCGATGGCCTTGAGGCGGATGAGTAAAATATTTTCCATCGGCAAGGGCAAATCAAAATAGTTCCGCCGGCGGTATGGCTGGCTGGGCGCGTCGCTCCGCGCCCCCACCCAGCATCACCCGGAATAAATGCGCCCGTGTCATGGCTTCACCGCCAAATGCCGGTCAAGGCCGTGTTCACAGCGGATTTTGCGGCTGGCGATGGTCTCAGCCAGCCGCGCGAGACTGGCGGCGTGATGTCCGCGCGGTGCCGGCGGGTGATTCAGATGAAACGTGATCGCGCGGCCATAAACAAATTTTCGCTGCCGGCCCAAGTGATAAAGCCGCGTGCCGATGTCCGAATCTTCGCCGGTGCCCCAGCCGGTGTAATCCTCGTCAAAGCCGTTCACCGCCACGATGTCGTCGCGCCAGAACGCCATGTTGCAGCCGATGATACCGCGTTGTTTCGTGTCGCGGCGGATGATGGCCAGTGGCCAGCGCACGCCCTTGGTCGCGCCGGTGATTTTACCGGCCAGCATCCAGCCAAACGCAGGAATTTCTTCCACTTCAAAAGCGGAAACAAATTCCTCGCGCACAAAACAGCGGCGGCCCTGCACCCAGAAATTCTTTTCAGCCAGCGCGGCGTGGTCGGCTAGAAATTGGGGATGCGGCACGCAGTCGCCATCGGTAAAAACAAGGTAACTGCCCGTGGCCGCGGCAACGGTTTTGTTAAGGATGACGGTTTTGCGGAAACCATTGTGCGGATGCCAAACATGTTTTACCGGCACCGGCGAACCGGCGGCAAATTTTTGGACCAGTTCGCGGGTTGCCTCGCCCGAACCGTCGTCAGAGATGATAATTTCTTCCGGCTGATGGGTTTGCCGCCGCAGACTGGCCAGCCCTTTCGCCAGATAATCCGGCTGATTGAAAGTGCTGATGACCAGCGAGATGCCCGGAGCCGGTTTCATTGCGGGAAGGGAGGTTGATCCTGTTCCGCCTCACGAACCATCACATACTTGGTCAGAGTGGAAAAGGCGCTTAGGTTCGCGATGTAAAATCCCTGCCAGCCATCTAAAAAACCGAGCCGAAGAAAATACGCGCGAATAAAACGCCATGGTGGGCGGAGCGCGAGTTCGAAAAAACTGGCCGATCGACCGCCAGCCCGGCGGCGGCTCACGAAGGCGGCGTGATTGAACGCGATTTTTGAGATGTGGCGGGCGATGTTTTCGTTGGTGAAGTGCAGCAGGTCGGCGCGCAGGCGGCCCACCTTGCCGTTCACTTCCAGATGGGTGTGCGGCTCGATGCCGCCCCAATGCGCTTCTCCCCGCCGCCACAGTCGCAGGACGCGGTCGGGATACCAGTCGCCATGGCGGATCCAGCGTCCGCAGTAAAAGGCGCACCGTGGAAATTCGTAGGCGGCAAACGGCGCTGGATTCTGGCTGACAACTGCGGCAATTTCCTTCTGCAATTCAGGCGTGACAATCTCATCGGCATCCAGATTGAGCAGCCAGGGTTGCCGGCATTTTTCCGAGGCGGAGTTTTTCTGCTTGAGAAACCCCCGCCACGGTTCTCGGAAAACCCTGGCACCCAAGGATTCGGCGATGGTATCGGTGCCGTCATTCACCTCGATGTTGAGCACCACAATTATTTCACCAGCCCAGTCGGCCACGCTTTTAAGGGTTTGGCCGATGCGGGCGGCCTCGTTGCCGGCGATGATACAGACGGAAATGGGCAGTTTGCTCATGAATTTGTTGCGCGGATTTTAGCCAAGTTCACGGGAATTTCAAAACGGATTGCGCAGCGGCAACCAATTCGTTCGTGGCGATGCGGCCAAGAAAGGGCGCACCCGGCGTGTTCGCGCCGACCAGCACGCGGAATTTTTCATCCACCGGCAACCATTGGCGGATGCCGGGATTGGGCCAGAACCACGCGACCGTTGGTGTATTCGTCATCACGGCCAGATGGAACGGTCCGGTGTCGCCGCAGAAATGCACCGCGCTGTTTTGGATGACGGTCGCCAGCTGTATCAGATTCAGATTGCCGGCGAGCACTCGCCACGGTTTTTCTGGCAGCCGGGTCAGGAGCTGCCCCATTTTTTCCAACTCGCGCCGCGTCGGCGCGCAGGACAGCACGAGTTTCTTTTGGGGGAAGCTCTTCGCGAGGGCGGCGATCAATTCCGCCAGCTGCGCCGGCGGCAGTTCCTTGGAATCCGCCGTGGTGAAAGGGCTGAGGTGAAAATAAGTTCCGCGATCCGCGCTGGAAATTTCCGCCGCGCGCAAACCGGCCGGATCAACCTGCGTGTGAAATTCCGGTGGTGTGAACGGGAAGCCGGCTTTTTCCAGACAGCGGCAGCGTTGCAGATAAACCGGCTCCTCGGCGAACGGGTGCGCGACATGCGCGGTGAACATCTGTTTCCATAACGGCGGGCCGCCATCGCTGGGCCGCCGGCCCAGCCGCTCGCGTGCGCCGCTCAAAAACGTCAGCCAGCTTGACCGGTCAGAGCCGTTAAGGTTGATGACCACGTCAAACTTTTCGCGGCGCAGGCGCGCGACCATTTGAAAATTTTCGCGCAGCGTGGCGTGGCGCGGATAGCGCATGTAGCCCCAGACGCGGTCGACCCACGGCACGCAATCCATGAGCGAGGTGACGTGTGCAGCGACGGCGGCGTGCAATTCTGCCCGCGGATGCGCCTGCCGCACCAGCCAGAGCGCGGGCAGCAGATGCACCGTGTCGCCCAGAAAACCAAGATCAAGCACCATGACTTTGCGGGCGTGGCGGGTGCGCTGGAAAAAATGTTCGGGGCTGGATGCCATCATCAGCGGATTAGTTTGGTTATCCACCAAAAACCGATGATAATTGAAAAATACCATCGCTTTCAATATCCGATTTTACAATCAAATCCGCAGCCTATGGGCACCCGGTTGGATTTAAAGTTATTGGGTTTCCAAACTTGTTCCGGATACAATCAAGCACATGAAAGTCAGCGTCCTGATTCCAACCTATAATTCAGAGCGGCACCTCGCAGAATGCCTTGACTCTGTGTTGGCGCAGGATTTCGACGACATGGAAATTCTTGTTTCCGATGACAGTTCCACCGATGGCACCTTGTCGGTGATAAAAGACTACGCCACTCGCGATTCCCGCATCCGCTGGTGGCAGAATTCAAAAAACCTCGGTTTCGTTCCTAATCATAACTTTTGTTTGCTACAGGCATGTGGCGAATATGTCAAATTTGTCCATGCGGACGACAAATTGCTTTCCCTTTCAGCCATCCGGAAAATGGCGGACGCGTTAGATGAGAACGCTTCCGCTGTGCTGGTGGGGTGTCGGCAGCATCTCACTGGCGCGAAATCAAGCCCAACCATTTTATTCCATCAGTCCGGGCTTTATGACGGTCGGCGAACGATTGTCGCCAGTTTGGAACAAAATACCAACCTTGTTGGCCAACCCACACTGACGATGTTTCGTCGCAGTTCCGCCAAACGTGGGTTTGACAGCCGTTTTGTCGGTTATCTGGATTTTGAAATGTGGTGCCATCTTTTGGAGCAGGGAGAGTTCTTTTATCTGGCTGAAGACTTGGCCACCTGGCGGGTTCACGAAACTCAGCAGACGGCCAAAAACGCCATGCCCGGTTCTTCTGCGAGTCATGAGCACCTGGTTTTTATGGAAATTTATTATGCGAAACCTTGGCTCCAGACTTCCGCGACCTCAAGAATGTTGTTCGCTCAAATCTATTATCTAAAGAAAAGTTATGGCCCCCAGGCGGAACTTCTGACTACCGCCATGATGTCCCGGTTGTCGCCGCGCAGTTTTGTCTGGCAATGGTTGAAACACAAGATGATGCGCCCGTTTCAAAAACTTTCTCGACGACTAAAGCTGCGTTATTTTATTGCTAGGGATGCTGAAAATAACAAAATATACTTTCCAAGAAAAAATTGAGATATGGCCAACGCCTCCTTGGTAAGCATTCTGGTGCCGGTCTATAACGGCGAGAGGTTTTTGCGAGAGTGTCTCGATTCCATCCTCGACCAAGATTACGAGCCCCTGGAAATTTTGATTGCGGATGACGGCTCAACGGATGGTTCCGTAGCTTTGCTGACAGATTATGCCGCGCGCGACGCGCGCATTCGGTGGTGGAGAAACCCTCAAAACCTCGGTCTGGTGGAGAATTGGAACTGTTTGTTGCAATCAGCTCACGGGGAATACATTAAATTTGTCTTTCAGGATGACAAGCTGCTTTCCCCCTCGGCGGTGAGGATGATGGCTGAAACGTTGGACGGCCAGCCCGGCATCATTTTGGTCGCCTCGGCGTCACAGGTTATTGATGAACATTCAAGCATTCTGGAAACCCGCGACAATTTTCCCGCGGGCGTCAGCAATGGACGGCAAGTCGTGATGCGCTGTTTGAAGCACTGCGGTAATCTGATTGGGGAGCCGACAGTGGTCATGTTTCGTCAGCGCCAGGCGACAATGGGTTTTAACTCCCAATACCGCCAGATTGTGGATTTGGAATTTTTCTTCCAGCTGCTGGAACAGGGAGATTTGGGCTATGTTCCGAAACCGTTGGCGGCATTTCGGCGGCATGCCGATCAGGCGACAGTCAAAAATCATCGAGCCAGTTTTGCCAATCAGGAGCAATTGCTGTTGATGAAGAAATATCTCGCCAAACCATGGGTCAGCCAGCAAGTAAAGCGGGAAGTGCGGTTCCACTTGCTGCGCGGCTGTCGGAAGAGTGATGCCCCTGAAATGCTGGCGTTGCAAGCCGAGACGATGAGGCAGTTGGGCCGGGGATGGTTTTGGACTTGCTGGTTGAAACACAAAATCACCAATTTTTTGAAATAAAATGAATAAAATTCAGGAACAGAACAACCCGCTAAATTTTCTCTCGCCGTCCAGCTTTTGGATGCCAGTGTGGCTTCCCAATGGATCTGCATGGTTTGAACACGGGCCATTTGCCTTCTGGTTAACTGAAGTTCACCAACCTCGTTGTCTGGTGGAACTGGGATCCCATTGGGGATTTTCTTACATGGCATTCTGCCAGAGTGTGGAAAGGCATCAAATTGATGCCAAATGCTATGCCGTGGATACTTGGCAAGGGGATGAACAGGCAGGGATTTATGGCGAAGATGTGTTTACAGCGGTTTTGGATCACAATCAAAAACATTACTCTGGATTTTCAAATTTGATCCGGTCAACTTTTGATCTGGCATTAGCCAAATTTCCCGACGGATCAATTGACCTGCTCCATATCGACGGGCTTCACACCTACGAAGCTGTTAAGCATGACTTTGAGAGTTGGCTCCCGAAGATGTCAAACCGCGGAATTATTCTGTTTCACGATACGAATGTGCATGAAGGTGATTTCGGAGTTTGGAGGCTATGGCGGGAATTGGCTGACCAGTATCCACATTTTGAATTTTTCCATGGCCATGGGTTGGGCATTTTAGGAGTTGGCAGCTCGTTTCCAGATCCAATCCACAATCTCTTCGCCACGACCAACCAGCCTCAACTGGCTGAAAAAATACGGAATATTTATTCTGGCCTTGGGAATGGGATTGGCGTTCGCGCCGTATTTAGTGAGACACAAATTGAGTTGGAAAGACTGCAGCGTGAAAATAGCCGGAAACAGGCGGAGTTGGAAAGGCTTCAGCGTGAAAATAAAGCGGTTCATATGAGCTTCCTTAAAAAGTTGGAGCGGTCGGTTCGCAAGCGTCGTAAAAGCCTTATGGACCGGGTGCGCCCACCTGGAGCGGCTGAAACGGCGGCACAGGATAAAAAAATTAATAAGGGGATGAGCGGGTTTCGCCCTGCAGGGGTGGTGGAACCACAAAAATACGGTTTTTGGCGGAAGTTGAAGCGCTCGTTTCGCAAACGCAAAAAAAAGCTGTTCAGCATTTTGTTCGGGCATCGGTTGCAACCTCAAGCCATCGGTTATTTCAACCAAGCCGGCAACCCTGAGTTGATCGAATCGGGTAAAATGCGCATCGTTTACATTTCAGGTGAACCCGATACGCCCGGTCATTTCTATCGGGTGCAAATGTATGCTGACGCGCTAGCAAACTGCGGTCATAGTGTTCAGATCCTTCGAAGTGAACAAATCCGCCAAAACCGGTCATTGATTGAGACGGCTCATGTGGTGGTTGTCTGGAGAGCACCTTGGTCTGATGCGCTTGATGATGCGATTACCTTCTTAAAAATGAATGGTGGGAAGTTGGTGTTTGACGTGGACGATCTGATGATTGACCCATCCTTGGCCAAAGCGACTATTATTGACGGCATCCGGTCGCAAGGATTTACCGAGGAAGCGATCGCCAACTATTTTCGCCTAATCCAGAAAACGATGTTTGCGGCGGACTTTTGCACCTGCCCCACGAAGCCGTTGGCGGCGGCAATGCGGGAGTTTAATAAGATCACGGTTGTGCTTCCCAACGGCTTCGATGAGAAGCGTTACTTTACCAGCCGTCAAGCCTTCTCGGCCCGGCGGCGAGGCGGTTTCGACGGTCTGATACGGATCGGTTATGCTGGAGGTTCACGAACCCACCAGCGCGACTTCGCCTGCGCCGCGCCGGCGGTGGGGCGGATTCTGCGCGAACATCCGGAATGCCGTCTGGTGTTGTTCCGGATGGAACATGCGACCGATCAAACTGGCTGCCTTGATCTCCATGAGTTTCCCGAACTGGACGGATTGGATGCGCAAATCGAGTGGCAGCCATGGGCCGCTTGGGAGCAGTTACCCACGATTTTGGCGCGATTTGACGTCAACCTGGCTCCGCTGGAGACGGGCAATGTCTTCTGCGAGGCGAAGAGCGAGTTGAAATATTTCGAGGCGGCGCTCGCGGACGTGCCCACGATCGCTTCACCCACGGTGCCGTATGCGGGTGCTATCCAGAACGGGAAATCCGGCTTCCTGGCCGGCAGCCGCGAGGAATGGTATGCCGCCCTGAAACGCCTCGTGACGGAACCGGAAATGCGCCGGCGCATGGGCCAGGTTGCCGGCTTGGATGTGCTATGGCGCTTCGGCTCTGAACGTCGGGCGGAACTCGCTTGCGGGGTTTTCGAGCAGATGATCACGGGTCAGGGGTCGTCTGCCGCCCAGTGGTTCGAACTTGAGTTGCGCCGCGCCGCCGCGCCACGGCGATCACCGCCAGAGACATCTGAATTCGATGTGATGTTCGAATCCGGCACGGCGGCACATAGCGAGGTCGCTGTGGTCATCCCACTCTACAACTATGCCGCACACGTGGTGGAAGCGCTCGAATCCGTGAAGGCCCAGACGCTGCCAAACTTGGATCTCGTGGTGGTGGAAGACTGCTCCACTGATGATTCGCTGCATATTGCCGAGGCATGGCTGCGTCAGAATTCTGGAAGGTTCACCCACGTTACTCTGCTCAAAAACCGGCGGAACTTCGGTCTCGCACACACCCGGAACGCCGGCTTCATTTTCGCCAGCGCCCCATTCATCCTGCCCTTGGATGCGGACAACGTGATTCTGCCCCGATGTTTGGAGCGATGTTTGGAGACCATTCGGAAAACCGGCGCGGCCGTTGCTTACCCTACCATTCAACTATTTGGTGATGGCGAAGGGACGATTAGTGCGAACCCGTGGAAGCCGGGTCGTTTCGCGGGCATTAATTATATTGACGCCATGTCACTGATTCGGCGGGCTGCCTGGGCCAAGGCGGGTGGCTACCAACGCATGACCGTCATGGGTTGGGAAGACTACGAATTATGGTGTCGTTTCGTGGAAGAGGGGCTGTGGGGCGTTTGGGTGCCGGAGGTGCTCGCACGCTATCGGGTGCATCAGCAGTCCATGTTGCGAACTCAGACTGAAATCGAAGGTAATCGCAGACGCCTCAGTTTGGAAATACAGGCCCTGCATCCTTGGTTGAGCACATCCCAACTCACCACCACGTTAGTCACGCCACCGGCCTCAGCGACCGAAGCTGGTCAACCGCTGATCACCGATGGTACCGAACCGCGTCCGCGCCACCGGCGGCGGTTGGAAGAACTGCTGCCGTTACTGCGCTGTCCCGTCACCGGGCAGAAACTAGAACTTGTTTCCGAAAGCC
>CAIXUZ010000030.1 GCA_903922735.1 uncultured Verrucomicrobia subdivision 3 bacterium | reverse complement strand
GTATCATTTCTGATACAGTTGGAAACAGATGAAAGCTGAACGCCCGCTTAAAGTCGTCTTTTTCAAGACGGACACCGGCAATGAGCCGGTGCGGGAATGGCTGAAAGAATTGTCCAGGGACGACTGCAAGGTCATCGGCACGGACATTCTGACGGTGCAATATGCGTGGCCGGTCGGCAAGCCGCTGGTTGACCATCTGGGTGACGGCCTTTGGGAAGTCCGTTCACGATTGGACAACCGCCTGGCGCGAACGCTGTTCGCGATGGTGGATCAGGAAATCGTGCTGTTGCACGGGTTCATCAAAAAGCAGCAAAAGACGCCGGCCGACGAACTGGAGCTGGCGAAGAAACGTAAAAAACAATACCTGCAAAATTTATGAGCAAAAAGAATCATCGTGGCAGCGACTTCCGGGATTTCCTCAAGGAACAGGGCATCCTGGGCGAAGTCGAGGCGCGGGCCTTGAAACAGGCGTTGAGCCTGCAATTCGATCACCTCTTGAAAAAAGAAGACCTGACCAAAACCCAAATGGCAGCCCGGATGAAAACCAGCCGCGCGGCCGTGGATCGCCTGCTGGATGCGTCCAATTCCTCAATCACCTTGCACACGCTGGGCAAAGCAGCCCGCGCGCTGGGGCGCAAAGTGCGGATTGAACTGGTGCCAGCCTGACGGTTGCGCCTCTCAATGAATCAATAAAAAGCCCCGGCCAGTGATGGTCGGGGTTGTTTTTTTAGCACGCCAGGTAGCCAAGCTCCCTTAACGATGAATGGTTTTGGTTGCCGATCACCACATGGTCAATCAACTCGATCTTCAGCAGTTGACCGGCGCGAAAAAGGTCGCGGGTCACCTTGATGTCGGCCTCGGATGGGGTGCTTTCGCCGCTCGGGTGATTGTGGATGACCACGATTGAGGCCGCCGCTGCAATAATGGCGCAGCGGAAGACCTCGCGCGGATGCACCAGGATGGTGTCCATCGTGCCGATGGAGAGCAACTGATGCCCTCTGACCCGTTTCCGTGTGTTCAGCATCAACACCGCCATGCACTCGCATTCGGGATTGAAGTGCGGCGCCGTGGCGATGTGCAACCGCCAGTAATCCACGACCTGTTTCGGTGTCTCACACACCAGCATTTCACTGGGGACGGGACAATCCCGCAAGGACATCACCTTGAACTCCTGCGGATGGATCAGCTTCACGCCATCACCTCCGCCGGTTTTGGCGGCACCGAGATTTTGGGAATGATGGCTTCCGCCGGAATCTCCGGTTTATGGCCAAGGATGAAGTCCGCCGCCTTCTGCGCCTGGGCCGCCGCGTGGACGATGAGGGTCTTGTCCTCCTTCAACGATTTCAGCCAGCCTTCGAGATAGGCGGCCGAACTGTTGATCGTCTGGTCCACGATGCCGGCGTAACCGCAGAGAAAGGCGCTGCCCATTTCGGCGATCAATTCCTCCCTGGCGTAAGGATCGGAACCATAGCCGTTCCGCTCCATGATGCTGGCGCGCTTCAACCGCTTCTCATGTCCGGTCGAATGCACCAGCTCATGGAACAGGGTGGCGTAATAATGATTCTCCGACTGGAACCGTGCCCGGTCGGGCATATTCACCAGGTCACTGCCGGGCGAATAAGACGCCATATTCATCCCATGCTTGATGACGGGACGTTGCGGCATGTTGGCCACCAACTCTGCCGGCAAAGTCTGGATGAAGGCTGAATTATCCGCCGGTGGGATGTTCTTCAAACCGGTGCATTGCGCCACGTTGAAGACGTGATACAGACGCAGGAACGGGATTTTCTTTTCTTCCTTCGTTTCCTTGTCCTGCACCTTCATCGGTTTCCAGAACACGACCGGGCAGGATTTTTCGCCCGGCTTGATCTGGCCGCCCATGGCATTGGCCTGCCGCAGCGTGAGCCAGTTCGGCGATTCATAATTCATCGCCATGAGCAGGAACACGTTGATGCCGCGATACGGCTTTTGCGTGATGAGGTTGCGCGGCAGTCCGG
>CAIXUZ010000029.1 GCA_903922735.1 uncultured Verrucomicrobia subdivision 3 bacterium | reverse complement strand
GGGACATTGGACGGCACATAACCGTGCCGGCCGAGTAATCGTAAAATTTGATCTTCCATTTTGTGTTGTCTGGCGTGAGCTGGGCGAAGGTCAGCGCTGTTCGAACTGTGCCAGTGTAGGATGTTTGCCGCCGGAAAGCAATGTGCGTTCATGCCCAGTGGGGCGAGGCTACTGACGAGCTGACCTTGGCCTGTCAAATCATAACAACGACGGCTCGCGGGGACGCTCGCCCCACCAAATCAGGAATCACGGCAGAAAATTTTGGAATGATGACATTTAGACCAGCTTTCGCTAAACTCCGGCCATGAATTCGACATCTGATAAACCGCTCGTTGGTATTTTGATGGGCAGCGATTCGGACTGGCCGACCATGAAAGCCGCCGCCGAGGCGCTGAAAGAATTTGGCATCGGCTCCGAGGCCAAAGTCATCTCCGCCCACCGCGACCCGCACGGGCTCGAAGAATACGTTTCCACCGCCATCCCGCGCGGGTTGAAAGTCATTATCGCCGGGGCGGGCGGGGCGGCGCATCTGCCGGGCGTCACCGCGGCGTTCACCACCCTGCCGGTCATCGGCGTGCCGATTTTGGGCAAGGCTTTTGAAGGCATGGACGCCCTGCTGGCCATTGTGCAAATGCCGCCGGGTGTACCCGTGGCGACCGTCGCCGTCGGCGGCGGCCGGAATGCCGGCATTCTCGCCGCGCAAATCCTCGCGGTGGGCGACGTGCGGCTGCAGGAGGAATTGAAGAAATTCAAGGTGCGGCTGATGGAAGAATCCCGCGCGAAAAACAAAACGCTCGCACAATAGTTTTTTTCAACCACGAAACACACAAAATGACACGAAAGAAAGAATTGATCAGTCAGGCGTTAATTATTTCCGTGTTTCCTTTAGTGTGCTTGGTGTATTTCGCGGTTAAAATCTAATTCAACTCATGCAACGGCTCATCGAAGGCGTTCACCGGTTTCAGAAGGACGAGTTCGGCAACTACCGCAAACTCTTCCGCAAGCTGTCGCAGGAAGGGCAGAATCCGCACACGCTGTTCATCACCTGCTCGGATTCACGCGTGCTGGCGGAGCTCATCACGCAGAGCAAACCGGGCGATTTATTCGTCGTAAAAAATGTCGGCAACATCGTTCCGCCCGCCAACGTGCGCGGCGACACCAATTCCACCGCCGCCGCCATCGAGTTCGCCGTGGACACGCTGAAGGTCAGCGACATCGTCATCTGCGGGCATTCGCAATGCGGCGCCATCACCGCGCTGCTCGACAGCAAGCCGGTGAGCAAAAACACCCCGCATTTGCGCGACTGGCTGAACCTCGCCTCGCCAGTGATGGAGACGATCAAAAAGGATTACGATCACCTTCAAGGCGCAGCCAGGGAAACCGCCGCCGCCGAGGAAAATGTTTTGTTCGGCCTCGACAGCCTGCACAGCTATTCCTGCGTGCAGGAAAGGCTCATGGACGGTTCGTTGCGATTGCACGGCTGGTTTTTCAAAATCGCCACGGCGGAATTGTTCGCCTACGACCCGGAAACGCGGCAGTTCTCGCCGCTGGTGAGCGAAAGCTGACCATGCCGCCGGTGATTTGCCCCAACTGCGGCGCAACCGTGCCACCCAAGGCGAAAGCCTGTCCCGGCTGCGGCTCCGACGAAAAGACGGGCTGGTCAGATTCCGCCCACGCGGACAACCTCGGCATTCCGGACGAAGATTTTGACTATGAAGCCTTCGTGAAGGACGAATTTGGCGGGCGCACCAAGCCACGCGACATGCATTGGGTGTGGTGGCTCACGGCACTGTTGCTGGTGGTGCTGTTCTTGTTCTTTTGGTTCCGGTGAGCGCCTGACAAACCCATCCTTGATGAGCCCATCGGATTTAACCGGCAAATGAAAATTCATTCCCGAAAATATTTCACCGCATTGCTCGCCGTTCTTTTTCTAGCGCCATTGACGACACTGTCCGCAACCGGGCGGCTGGACATCTCGATGATTCATTCGCCAATCATCTTTCGCGGCGATGCCACAACGGCTTTTCGCGACCCGGCCGCGATCTATCATGAGGGCTGGTTCAGATTGTTTTTCACGATGGTAAAAATCGAAGCCGACGGGAAACCCTATGCCCGCACGGCCTGGAGCAAGAGCCGCGATTTGATTTCATGGAGCGAGCCGGTGCCATTTACACCCCGCGACCCCAACCTCAATTTTTGCAGCCCGGGAAACATCATCCGTTACGGCGACGAATGGGTGCTATGCCTGTGCACCTATCCCCGGCCCAACGGGGAAAAATACGGCAACGCCTCCGCGCGGATATGGACGATGCGAAGCAAGAATCTCGAAACCTGGAGCAAACCGGAATTATTGCGGGTCAAAGGCCCTGATGTTCCCCGCGAGAAAATGGGGCGGATGATTGATCCTTTTTTGCTGGCCGACGCGGAGGAACCGGGAAAATGGTGGTGCTTTTTCAAGCAGAACGGCGTGAGCAGGTCCTGGTCGCGGGATCTGAAGAATTGGACCTTGGCCGGACAAACGCCCGCCGGCGAAAACACGTGTATTATCCGCGACGGCGATGAATATGTGCTCTTCCATTCGCCGGCGAATGGAATCGGCGTAAAGCGGTCAAAGGACCTCTCGCAATGGCGCGACGAAGGACTGCTCACGCTCGGTCAAAAGTCATGGCCATGGGCCCAGGGACGCCTGACGGCGGGCTTTGTTCTGGACCTCCGCAAGGACCCGGCGGCGGGCAAGGCTCTGATGTTTTTCCACGGCTCCGATTTTCCGGAGGAAGACCGGCGCGGCGGCTTCGACAATTTTGCCAGCATCGGACTGGCCTGGAGCGACGATTTGAAAAACTGGTCCTGGCCAAAATGATTTTAAAACAAGGTGAAGAAAAGCGAACGCGCTTTGCATGCCCCAATAGTTTTTGACAGCGCGGAAGAAAAAACGGATTTTGCCCACCATTATTTACAAGCTAAATGGTAATTGCTTAATCTCTTAACAAGCCTGAGCAAAAAAGCGGCCCTGCACCAAGAAAAACCCTGATGTTATCCATTCGCTTAATGACAATGGTGGCGGTTTTCGTTCCGGTATTAATTCAGGCGGAATTATTGCCGACCCAGTGCGACCTCCTCGTGGCCGGGGCCGGCACGGGTGGCTGGGGAACGGCCGTGCAGGCGGCGCGCATGGGATGTTCGGTATTGCTGATGGATGAGACTGATTGGATCGGCGGCCAGATGAACGCGGCCGGTGTGACTTCGATGGATGAAGGCCCCATCATCCGCCAACAAGGGATTTACCACGAATTTTACGAGCGCGCCGTGGAGACTTATCAGAAACTGGGGAAATCCGTCGGCACTTGCTACTACAAAAGCAATTCGTGCGCCGTCGAACCCAGAATCGGCCAGAAAATCCTGTATGACTTCATCCGCGAGGTGAATCAAAAAGGGCCGGGGCACATCGAAGTTTCCTTGCGGTCGCACGTCGTGAAAGTGTTTCGCCATGGCCATCAGGTGCAGGGCGCGGACGTTGAAAGCGTGCGGTCAAACGGCCTGATCACCAACCACGTTGAATGCACCATTCTGGTGGATGCCACCGAATATGGTGACGTTCTTCCGTTGACCGGCGCACGTTATCGTATTGGCAAAAGCACCAGCGACAACATCGACCTCAAAGCCCGCATTCAGGACAACACCTGGACGGCGGTGATCAAAGAGTATCCCGCTGGCATACCCGCCGAATTGCAGATCACCGCGCCGCCGCCCGGTTATGCCGAGGCGAGGCTGAAAAAACATTTTGACCGCATTCAAGTCGCTGACGACGGCAAGCAGAAGCTGGGATTTGACGATCTCTATGGTGAAAAAACCCCCTGGCGGGCGGTGGCCTGGTATCGCGGGATGCCTGATTCCTCGCGCAAAGATACGCCGCCATATTACAACCCGACGCGCACGCATCTGAACATCCCCCAGAATGACATGAGCATGACTGTCGGCGACGTGGTGGATCCGGCCCAGCGATGGTCCAAGGAAATCGAAATGCGCCTGGTGACGCTCCAGCTTCTCTATCATGTGCAGCATGAGTTAAAGCTGTCCTGGTCGGTGGCGAACGATGAAGGCTACGATTCCCCCTATAATCGCGACCGAGTCGCCCGCATCGTCAGCGAACGACCGTCTTTGAAACCTTATGAACGCCTCTTGCAGCTCTTGCCACCCATCGCCTACGTCCGGGAAAGCCGCCGCATGATTGGCGTTCAAACCCTGGTGGGCAGCGACATCAGCCGATCCGAGGGGCCGAAGTTTTTTGCCGACGCCATCTCGGTGAATGATTATTCCGAGGATTTCCACGGAGCCAGATCGCCAAAAGACATGGAAGCCAGCCTGGAAACCGTTCCCACCAACACGACGAAACTCCCGTATAGCAAGCGCGCAGGACCGTTCCAATTGCCTTTCCCGGCTTTCATCCCTGAATCCCTTGATGGCTTTCTGGCCGCCGAAAAAAACCTTTCGCAATCACGGCGGGCCAATGGCGCCACCCGGCTGCAACCCAGCACCATGCTGAACGGACAAGCCGTCGGTGTGATCGCCGCGCTGGCGATAAAAAACAAAATCCCGCCGCGGGCCGTTGATCCAATCCAAGTGCAAAAGATACTCTTGGACGCCAATGTGCAACTGGTCTATCTGCCCACGGCAGCGCCGCGCAGCAGTCCGGAATGGAAACAGGATCAATGGACGCGTTTGCACTCCGAGCCGCCAAAGTAGGGCGGGCGGCTCACGGCGCTGCTGCTCGTGCTGCTGTTCCTGTTTTTCTGGTTCCGGTAAAAACAAGGCCGGCCCCTTTGCAGGAACCGGCCTTGAAGTTTTTAATCCGCCTTACTGGCTGGCCGCGCGGTAGAAGAGATTGGGCATAGCCAGGTTGCTGACGGTGAAACTCCAGTTGCCGTTCACATCCGCTGGATTGGTCAAGACCGGCTTCCAGTCAATGGGCGGCGTCAGGTTCGTGGCGGATTGCAGGATGTAGGGATAATTCGGCGTGCCAGTCAGTTGCAGGGTCAAATTCTGAGCATTGGTGCAGCTGGCGGTGAAACTTTGCGGGCTCGATCCGATCATCAATGTATTCGTCACACTCCCGTAATAATTTGGATCGTTGATAGTGGCGATGACGGTGTAACTGCCCGCATTTTTCGGCGCGGTTGGGGAACCGTTGTAAGTCAGGCTTACCGCAAGTCCGGACGGCGTAGTTCCGGTCAAGACGCTGATGGCGCTGCCGGTATAACCTTGGTTCAAGTTACTCAATGTGACGGAAGCTGAAAATTGAACAATGCCCATCACCAGCGAGTGAACGGCCGCATCCGCAGGAAAAATATTGGCCGGGAATATATGGGGCAGATTGACTGGTAAATTGGTGTCAATCGTGGTGCCAATGCCCAACTGGCCATATTGGTTATACCCCATTACCCACAGCGAACCATCAAACTTTACGAACAGAGAATGCATTTCTCCCGCCGCGACAGCCACCACATTGCTCGCCACGCTGATTGGCTGGCTGGTGTTAATCGTGGTACCGTTGCCCAACTGGCCATGAAGGTTATACCCAGTCGCCCACAACGTCCCGTTCGTTTTCACGAACAGGGAATGAGCCGCTCCCGCCGCGATCGCCACCACATTGCTTGCCACACAGATTGGTCGGTTAGTGTAGAGGATAGCTGTGCCATTGCCCAACTGGCCGTAGGAGTTTTCTCCCATCGACCACAGCGACCCATCCAACTTCACGAACAGTGAATGACCAAGTGGCGTCGGTGCACCTCCGGCTGCGACCGCCACGACATTGCTCGCCACACAGATTGGTCGATTGGTGTTGATCGTCGTGCCGTTGCCCAACTGGCCTAAGCTATTATTTCCCATCCCCCACAGTGTCCCGTTCGTTTTTATGAACAGAGAATTATCTCCTCCGGCTGCGACCGCCACCACATTGCTCGCCACACAAATTGGCGTTGGAGTGGGGGTGCCTGGATACGAGTAAGTTCCGTTTCCCAACTGGCCATACTGGTTATCCCCCATTGCCCACAGCGTCCCGTTCGTTTTTATGAACAGTGAATGATTCCCTCCCGCCGCGACAGCCACCACATTGCTCGCCACAATGGTTGGCTGGTTTGTTTTTATGTAAGAAGTTCCATTCCCCAGCTGGCCGTAGGTGTTAAGCCCCATCGCCCATAGCGTCCCATCTGTTTTTATGACCAGTGAATGAGCCCCACCCGCCACCCCCGCCACCACATTGGTCGCCACACTGGTTGGCCGGTTGGTGTTGCTCGTGTTTCCATTGCCCAAATTGCCATTGTAGTTATTTCCCCAACCTGCCAAAACAGGATTGCCCACCATCACCAAGGTGGGTTGGCTGATAACCATTCCGCCGCCATTGGTCACCACCACATAATAGGTGCCGGAATTGGTCACGCCCGCATTCGCCACCGTAAGCGTGCTGTTCGTGGCATCCACTAGAAAACGGCTGTCCTTAAACCATTGATAAACCGGAGCCGTGCCGGAAACCGTCACGCTCAATGTCAGCGTTTCGCCCACGGACAGCACCTGGTTGGTGGGCGGTTGGGTGATGGCGGGTTGCGCGAAGCTAGTGACAGCGAGAAACAATCCCACCCCGATAACCATAAGTTTTCCCCAGTGAGTCTTCATAGTTGGATTCCGTTTGATGTTTTCAGTTTTGGTTTCCCGGTCAATCTATTTTGTTTTGTCGTCCGCCCCGCCCAGCGCCGTAGGCGCGGCATAGTCCCTGGTGGGTCATCGCGCTGCGATGACCGGACGGCGCAGCGCGCCGTCCCTACCCACGATGTCGCTCCGACGGAGCTTGAATTGTTTTTCATTTTCATGTTCTACAAAGATTCCGGCCCTACGGGCCTCGACAATAGCCCAGCGCTTCAGCGCTGGGTTTCGTGGTCCGCCCGCCCAGCGCCGTAGGCGCGGCATCTTTGTAGAATCCCGAAACAAAACAAATTCCAGCCCCGTCGGGGCGGCATAGTCCTGGCGGACGGCCACGATGTCGCTCCTAACGGAGCTGGGTGTATTTTTCAAATTCATGTGCTACAAAGATTCCGGCCCTACGGGCCTGGCTTTCGTTGTTTCCTCTGTGTGCCTCTGTCTCTCATCGGCGGCTGGAAAACTTTCCGCCGTGGTGGCCGTCCGCTAGGTCTCGGACATCACCCAGGCGGAGAACGGGCTCCATTGGCCGCCCACCCGGTAACGCATGGCCACCAGCGGAGCGACCCCGCCGTTACCGCCATGCTTCGTCCAAACTGTGCCGCCGTCCACACTGCCGGACAACACGGGGAGCAAAGTGCAGTTGGACAAATCCTGATTGGGGTCGATGCCGCTGCTGACGGTGACGACACATTGCCACGCCTCCGGCGCGGCCGGCACCAGGCTTTTGTCGATGCTCCCATCGGCGGAGGAACTGAGGTCGCTGCTGATCTCCGGCACCGACAGCGGGAAATGCGCCTGCAAACCGGCGATCTGGATTTGCTGGTCCGCGATCTGCGCCGCCTGCGCGTCGATGAGCGCCTTGAGCGCGTTCAACTGGTTGCGCATTTCCGTCGCCCCGATGGGCGATTGGTTCACGGGCAAGGTCGGGTCGTAGGGCATAATTTCATATATTGGTAGGGCGGTCAGTCCCCTGACCGCCGCTGTTGCCAACCAACACGTTCTGGTTCACCACGACGGCGCGCAGGGGACTGCGCGCCCTACCATTTTTATTTTTCATCCGCCCACGTTCACGCTGACGGTCTGGCTCCAGACGCCCACCTGCGCGTCGCCCTGACGGTAGATGGCCTTGTAGGTCCAGATGGCTTTCGCCGCCGGGAACGGCTGCGTGTCCGCATAGTTCGGCGTGGTGTCAATGGTCAGCAGGTTGAACCCCTTGCCGTCGGCGCGGTCCACCAGGATTTCACAACTGGACAGCCACGCGGCGTTGCCCTGCCAGCCCCAGCCGATGGCCACATGCGCGCCAACGACCTTGGCGGTGAGGACGGGCTGGATGGCACTCAAGTCCGGGCCGGCGGCCACGGAGCCGACAATCTGCAAATCATGGTCGATTTCCACCGTGCTTTTGCCGCTGTTTTTGATGACCTGCACCAGCGCAAAAATGCGCGTGAGCGCGCCCAGCGCCACGGGCACGGTGGCGGGGATGGATGGCGGGTCGCCGGCGGGCAACGCCGGCACGGGGAACACCGGCAGCACCTGCACGCCGCCCGTGCCGGTCTGCGCCAAATTCGCCGCATCGGTGCAGGACTGCGACCAGGTGCGCACGGCGGTGAGCCAGGATTGCAGGACATAGATCAGCCAGGCGCAATCCGCCAGTGCCGCCGCGACCTGCCCGGGCGTCAGCCCCAGTGCCGTGGCGTGGGTGGCAAGTTTGTTGTAGAAGTTAACCAGCCAGTTGATCTGGTCAGTCTGCTTGCTTGGATAATAGTTGTTATGTTTCATACGCTTGGTCTTGGTTTTGGTTTCATTGACGGACGGAATCGGTCCCACATAGCCGGGGTCGCCCGGCTCGAGGAGATAGGAAGGGTCGCCCCAAATCAGGTTTGGATTGTCGAAATACATTTCCGGATCGTCGGAGTCGAAATAGGCAATTCTCATGTGTTTTTGGGGAAAAAGGCCAGTTTTTGATGAAAAGGGGCGCAGTGGAAGCCGTTTTTGCTCCGCCCCAAATGATTTTTGGACACGCAAAAACCATTTTTGAACGCGGGAAAACCATCCGGGGCGCGCCCCAGTGAAATGGGGCGTGGCCCAAACCATCCGGGGCGCTCCAAAAGTGAAATGGGCTTTCCCCCAAAACCATTGGGGGAGACGCCCAAATGAAGCGGGGGGCACCCCGAATGGTTGGGGGTGCGCCCCAAATCATTTTTTAGCGTGGGAAAAACATTTTTGGAGACGAAAAAATCATCCGGGGTGCGCCCCATTTGGCTCAGGAGCGTCCGGTTGGGAAATGGGGCGACGGAAAAACGGACGGACGGGAAGGGGGAAAAATTCGTGGACGCCGCTAAACCGCTTTCAACCTCAGGATTTCCCCGTCCGATTGCGCGGTTCCGATTGCGCGGTTCCGATTGCGCGGTTCCGATTGCGCGGTTCCGATTGCGCGGTTCCG
>CAIXUZ010000028.1 GCA_903922735.1 uncultured Verrucomicrobia subdivision 3 bacterium | reverse complement strand
GCCCAAAATGTCGATTCCAGAGAAGCGGCAGAATGTCGAAGCCCTCATCGAAAAGATCATAATTGGCAATGGGTCAATTGACATAACCTATTCATCCCTACCTACTTCTATAGAACAGTGCAAAAGCCAGCAGGGGTTAGGACACAGGTGAGGGCGAGCAAAAACAAAAGTTAGTTGCTTGTCCTCCCTCATCCCGGCCTTCTCCCCAAGGAGAAGGTGAATCGTTTCCCGCGTCTTTGAAAAACCGGACGCTGGATTGTTCAGGCATCCATTCGAGCCGACGGAAAGTGTGATTGGTAAAAACCTCTCCTGGGGGATCAGGTGAGGGAGGGCGGGCGTCAAAACTAAAAACGATAAGTTAGATTCTTGTCCTCCCTCACCCAAACCCTCTCCCCACGGAGAGGGCTTTGTTGTTTCCGCGACATTGAAAAACCGGATGCCGGTCTCCTTGCGGAGGGCCACCTTTGCGGAGGGCCACCATCACTTACCCCGGGCTGATATCCGGCTGCCCTTTCAGGGCGCTGAAGCAAGGCCGCACTCATGGTTCCGAAGCGGCCAAAGCTTGTTTGATGGCCACCCAATTGGTTTTCCAGAGGTGACTGTCGCGGTGTCCGCGCTTGCGGCAGTCGTCGCCCAGGATCCGGGCCCGCTCCAGGGCGATGGGCATGGCCTGGTGAAGCCGGTTAAATTGGGCCGGGTCCGCACTGGGTCGATTGGTCAGTTCCTCCAGCCGGTCATTCATCTGGTAAATTTCAATATCCGCCCGGCTGGCCGCCGCCAGGTTGCAGCCCGGGACCAGCTCCAATCCCTGCGCCCGATACTGGCGCTCGACCCAATCCCGACTGAGCTGGGAGGCGGTGATCAAAATCGGGAATCCCATTACGGGCAGGAGCAGGAGGCTCAACCAGGCGGCGGAGATGGGGCGGCCGCGTTGAATCAGGGGGCGGCTGGCCCAGACGAGGCTGCAAACGAAAGCCACCAGCACCACCATCCATGGCAATGTAAATCTGCCGGAAAAGGGTTGCCGGACGGTCACCACCAGCAGAAAGACGAGGGCGACCAGCGCGTTTCGCTTGAAGATCGTTATGGCGATGGGCGGCATCTCGGGATGGCGGCGTCTTTATGGGGCGCCCGGCGGTTCACCAGGTTTGCGTGGCGGTTTCGATGGTCACGGCCAGGGTCGCCCGCAGCCAGCTGAACTTCGCTTTCATGCCCTCAAAATCCGGGCCGGAGGTCACGAACCGCGCCGTGCCTTTGATCAGGAACCCGGCGCCCATGCCCCGCAAGCCTTCCACCTTGCTGCTCCCCAGGGTGATCAACACCTTGGGATTGTGCGCCAGATTGGCCTCCGTTTTGAACATGTAGCCGGCGGGGATCAACAGCCGGCCATCGGCGGCTATTTTCAGGTAGCTGTTCCAGGTGTTGACCAGGTGGGGTCCATCCGGCCCCAGGGTGGCGATGGCCACCACGCCGTCCTGCTTCATGATTTTCTGCAATGGCTCCGGGATTGTTGTGGGTGGCTTCATAGGATGGCGGGGTGTATGCGGCCGGATAAAATGGCGGCCAAGGCCATGGTGGTCCAGGACCGGGGCGCTGGCGACACAAAAACCGGGCGGCGCGGGTGGCGTTGAGCCTTCATTTTCCCAGCGCTGTTATCTGGTTGCCCGTCAGATCGTAGCCATAGTTTACCACGCCACCCGACCGGCGGCGGCAGCTTAAAACCAGCCGCTGCCCATCCGGTTGATACCGGGCTGATTCAAACATGTCGCTCTGCTCGTTTGCCCGCCAGTCCAGCACCCCAAACTGGTCGTCCGTGATCACGACGCAGGTGTCGTTCATCCCGGGCCAGCCAGAATAACGGGCAAATACCAGGATCTGTCTGCGCGGGGCGGGTGGATCCGTGGCGTGAAAGACCAGGCTCATCCTGCGCAACTGAACCTCAATATAGCCATTGTCGGAATACGTCGGCTCTGCTTTCCGGCCGGGATACTGAACCGTGCCCAAGGGCTGGTAATCGATTTTGGCGACATAGCCGAGCGCCCTGATTAAAGGCGTTATTTTCCGGTCGCCGGCCAGCGCCTGTAAAAAAGCCCGCTCTGTGTCATTGGTGATCAGACCTCCCTGCAAGGTCTCGCCGAGGTAGTTGGTTTCCCGGCCGTTGGCGGATGCGGCCCAGGCGGGCAGATGGGGCTCCGCCGCCCACAGCGGCAGGCAGAGCCAAAACGCTGAAGCCGCTAAAATAAGTCTCCGGCTGTAGGTTGGCATAGGCTAAGCCACGCCTACCCCGCCGCGCTCGGGCGACTTAGGCGGCGGGACGTTCATAACCAACGACTCCTGCCTTTGTGCCACAGACCGGTGGCGGTAACGGGCAGCAGGATGGTGTTGACCATAAATGCGTGAATGAAAATGCCAACATAAAAACCAATGTCCTGCTCGCGCCCGGCACCGTCAATCTGAATCCAGCGAACATCCAAATGGGCGATAATCCCCAAAACCACCAGATGGCCGATGGGAATCGCCCACCAGGCCAGAAAGCGTGCGGTGCTGAAAGCGATAACCGCGAATACCAGCCAAGAAATGACGGCGTAGGAAGCCAGCTCCCCCAGCATCCATTGGGGGTTGAATCTCAAAAAAAGCAAAACGGAACAGAGCGCGAAGACAACCCAAACCACCGCCTGCTGTTTTTTAACGTTCATAGTTCAAAGCCGCCGGGCGAGCTGAGCCAGGCCGGACCAGAAACCGTGAACCGCGATAGCGGCGGTTGGCTCCGGTGAAATGATACTCCCCTCAAAGCCCTTTGTTATTTTTGCTAGCATTGGGTTGACGGGCGGGGAAGTGCAACGAACACCTCCCCGCATAACCAAACGTATCAACCGGGGTCTTGCGACCCCACAACGAATGATCAGCCATGAAATACTACACCTCCACCACCCAGTTCAACTGCGGAATTGATCTCCACGCCCGCCAGATGTATGTCTGCCTCACGGATCGGGACGGCAAAAAGCTTGTCCACACCAACATCAAAAACAACGACTTCGCCTACTTCCTCAAACTCGTCGCCCCCTATCGCCACGACCTGACCGTCTGTGCCGAGTGCATGTTCGGCTGGTATTGGCTCGCCGATGCCTGCCTGGCGGCCGGCATCCACTTCGTGCTCGCCCATGCCCTTTACGTCAAGGCCATTCACGGCGGCAAAAACAAGAACGACCGCGTTGACTCGGAAAAACTTTGCCATCTGTTGCGCTCCAACCTGATCCCGCCGGCGTATGTCTATCCCGCTGAAAAACGCCCCTTGCGGGCCTTGCTGCGGCAACGGATTCTTTACGTCTGGAACCGCAGTGAACTGCTCTCCCGCATCCAGTCCCATCAGCTCGCCTACAATCGTCCAACTCTTCGCCAGACCCGTTACAACCGCGATCCTTGGACGGAACAACTCCTCGCGCAGGAAGATCATCCCGTCCGCCAGATGGCCCTGCAAAACGACATGGCTCTCATCCGCCATTATGACACGCAACTAGCCTCGCTCGAAGCCGATCTCCTGAAGCTCACCAAGAAGACCGCCAACCGCGACTTCACACTGCTGCAAACCACGCCCGGCATTGGCGATTACCTCGGGCTGACCATTCTCCACGAAATCGGAGACATCAGCCGCTTCCCCACCGTGAAGGATTTCCTATCCTACTGCCGGTTGGTCAAAGGCACCGTGGCCAGTGCGGGTAAAATCAAGGGACTGCGCGGAGCCAAGCTGGGCAATCCGTATCTACGCTGGGCTTTTGGGGAGGCAGCGGTGGTGGCCAAACGCGACCATAATATTCTCGGCCCCTTGTCCCAACGCCTCGAAGCGCGGATGAACGGCAACAAGTTCAAGGCCAACACCGTGCTCGCCATCAAGCTCGCGCGCGCCGTCTATTTCATGCTCAAAAACAAAACCGTCTTTGATGCCGATAGATTGGTGGCCACTTTGAGCCGAAACTAATTTGGCCCTGACGACCGTGAACCGGACGCCTAACTGGAGCCGATTAAAAACCAATGCCCTTAAAAGTCACAGACCAAACTCACTGGTGCCAGAGCACCCCCGGTCTGCGTTGGGCGTGGCAGGACTCCGGCGATTTGATTGGGCACGATCGTCAGTGGCCTTTACTGCGGACTATTCGACCGCTGGAGGCGCGAGCTAGGGCTCGCTTTCGCCTCCAGCTCGTTTAGCTCGCAACCATAACCAACGAACGAAAAAAATTTGGCGACTCCGCCCCAAGCGCACGTCCGCAAAAAACTGGAACCGGATATTCCGCAAGGAATGACCCGGCAGCCGTCCTCAACTTGAATGGATAGCGCATGGGTGAACTGATAGAGTTTCTGGATCGCTGCGTGGCGTTTGATCACGTGGCTGGAAGGCTGGTTGAGGTGTCAGGTGCCAAGGCACAGCACTCTGACCAGCCCGATGGAATCCGTATAGGTGTTTAGCCGGACGTCCCATGTCCGAGCTGCTAATTGAAATTAAGCCGGAGAGCTTCGTTTGTTGGACGAAAACAGAAAGATTAATTTTCTGTAAGGGAGCATTTTTGTCTATTGACCCACAGGGCTTAATAGG
>CAIXUZ010000027.1 GCA_903922735.1 uncultured Verrucomicrobia subdivision 3 bacterium | reverse complement strand
CACGCAATGGTTCACGAGGTCCGCGCCGATGGTGTCGTGCTTGTCCTGCTGGAAGGCGATCTTGAGCTTGGTGCCGACGCCGTCCACGGAGGAGACGAGGATGGGCTCGCGATATTTTTTGACGTCCAGCGCGAACAGGCCGCCGAAGCCGCCGACCTTGCCGAGCACCTCGCGGCGATGCGTGGCGGCGAGCAACTGGGGCAGGGTGGCTTTGACTTTATTGCCGAGATCAATGTCCACGCCGGCGGCGGCGTAAGCTTTCTGTTTCTTCATGCGGCGGAGATTAAACCGAGAAATGGGTTTGCGGGCGAGAAAATTTCTTTGCCGCAAAAAGTCAATTGCTTCTACAATCTGAAACTTTATGTTCGACCAACCAACACAATCTACGCCCGGCGGATTTCTTTTCGTTTTCTTTGGAATGCTTTCATGGGTGGCTTCTGGTTTGGCTGGTTACGCTTCGTGGCTGATTTACAAAAAGCAATATATTCAGCATGTAGAAGTTCAATATCATTTAAGACCAGTTTTAATTACGGCCATTGTTGCATTTCTCGTTGGAACTGCCCTGATTATTTTTGGCCTTCGGATGGCATGGCGCACTGAACCTTATGACACGCATGATCCCAAAGAGCCGTGGTTGAAATTTTAGTGGCACTCCTTAACAATTTTCGCCTTGGCCGGAAGCGTTTTTATACCGGCGGCAACTACAACTCCGCCCGCCCCGGCGACAAGTCCGTTTTTTGCAGGTGCCGCTTTATGCCGGGTGTAGGGTTCCGAGTCATTCCGGGACATGCTCCGCTATCGGCCAGAATCACTATTTTTGAGTGTTTTTTGGGTTTTAAGCTAAAAAGCTGCTCCCAAACCTCGTTTGGGTACTCCCAAAGAGTCTTTGGGTGTTCCCAAACGAGGTTTGGGTGAACCTTTATGAAGTTTGTCTATACCCAAACAAGGTTTGTCTATACCTCCACGACGTTTGGGTATACCCGCACGAGGTTTGGGTATAGCCCCACGACGTTTGTCTATACCCGCAAGGCGTCCGGGTATAGCTCCATGACGTTTGGGAATAGCCGCACGTCGTGAGTTTTCAGACCTACGGTGTTCGGCTTTAATCGCAATTAAAACTGCGGGCTATGGTCCAAGGTTCCTGTGGAACGGAGGGCAAGCAGCTTCGCCTTCGGCGTAAGCTTTTGGTTTCCTGATCATCAAAATCTGTCCGGCCTAAAAGTTTTCTTCATTCCCGAACGGGTTGGAACTATCTTTGAACGATACCAAACCATGATCCGAACTTTCACACCGCTTGCTGCTCTATTGTTGGCGGCGCTGCCTGCTTGGGCTGATCCTTTGACTCCGTATCTCGACGGGAAAGCCCCGGTGATATTACGGGAAGTCCCAATGACCAATCTGCCGCCGGGAAATATCACCTTGCGCGGTGTCGTTTTTCAGTCCCGTGACAATTCGGAAATCTTTGCGGTGATCGCCGCGCCGAAGACGCCGGGCAAGTATCCCGGCCTGCTGGTGTTGCATGGCGGTGGCGGCAGCGCGGAAGTGGAAAAAGCCATGGCGTGGGCGCAACGTGGCTATGTGGCCGTCGCCCCGGATTTGCCCGGTATTGCTGAACCCAAAAAACTCATCGACTCCAAGGGGAAATGGAACTCGCTCAAGTATGGCGAGGGCCGCTGGAAGGCGAATCCCGATGGAAGTGAAAGTGTGATATTCGATGCCGTTCTCGCGGCGATGAAGTCGCTTTATTTGTTGCGGGCTCAAACGGATGTGAATCCTGCGCGCATGGGTGTGGTGGGCATATCGTGGGGCGGCTATATGACCACGATGGTCTGTGGCTTGGCGGGCGAACAGGTGCGGGCGGGTTTTGCCGTTTTTGGCTGTGGCTTCTATGATCTGACGGCACAGTTAAACGGTCCCAAATCCACACTGGGTGCCATGCCGATGGCGGAACGCGAGCGTTGGTTGCGGGATTTGGATGCGGGACGCCGGGCGCCAGGCATTAAAGCCGCTTTTTTTATCGCTGGTGCGGCAAATGATTTTTTCTATTGGCCGCGAGCCGTGCAGGCCACGCTCAATGCCATTCCCGGAGAGAAAAACCATCTCTTTGCGCCGAATGCAAACCACAAAGTTCCGTTACCCGGTGGCACGGTTTTTTCAAACAAATCAGCCGAAGCTTTCAAGCCGACGCCATTTCAACCTTATCCCACGCCCAGCGGCAGCAAGGCCAATTGGCTGGCGATGGAGGTGCCCTTCTTTGATTACTACCTGAAGGGCGTCGGGAAGCCATTGCCGAAGGTGTCCGTCGTGAAAACTGGGGATCCACTGGTTGCGCGCTTTCAGGTCAGTGCCCTTAATCCTCTCACCAAATTGGAAGTTTATTGGGCCAAACCAAACCCGGATGTGATGAAGCGTGAATGGCTCGCATTGCCGGCGGGCAATGTCGGCGGGCAAACCTATGAAGCCAAGCTTCCGGCGGCGGCGGCAGAATGGTTTGCGGTTGTTTCCGATGACCGGCCCGTCACGGTGTCGAGTGACTTGATTCAAGTTTTATCACCCATCAAATGATTAATTAAAAGCGTTTTGATTCGCAGTGCACCTAGGGATTTTCGTCACGTGTGAGTTACGGTGCCACTCGCCACGGGGAGCGATCCGTCCACATCTTCAAGGCGGCGGTGGCCCAGGCGGTGGTTTTATCCGCGTGGCAGACATTGCAGGCATTCGGGATCTTCAGCGAGTCGCTCATGGCAGGGCTGACAAAGCGGAAGGTGTGGCTGCGGACGTTCACATCGCCGAGGGTCTGGGCAATCTTCGGCATGTGGCAGGCAATGCATTGGCTGCCTGTGCTGTCGGCTTGGTGATGCGTGTGTTCCGCGATGGTGGATGCGTGTGGGCCGTTGGGGGAGTTCGGGCCGTGGCAGTCGAGGCACAAGGTGCTGGCCGGCTTGCGCAGGTTCGCCGGATGTTCCGTGCCGTGCACGTCGTGGCAGGTGAAGCAGGTCACGCCGTGGGTATACATCTGGCTGGTGACAAAATCATTTCCCTGCATGCGGTTTTTGTGCGCGGTGCCATCGGCAAAATGCGTGAAGGTGGTGTCGCCCAGCTTGTGTTCTTCGAGCTGCCAATAATCGCTCAACTTCCGGGTCACGTTATAACCCACCGGCCAGTCATAATACTTTCCTTCAATGGGATTGGTCCGGGGCCGGCCTTGCGAATGGCATTGGATGCATACGTCGCTGGCGGCGACGTAATTTTCGCGGGCGGGATTCACCACCGTGTCGCAGGAGGAGGTCTTGACGTGTTCGCTGCCGGGGCCGTGGCAGGATTCGCAGCCGACGTTCCATTCCATGACGGACTTGGTCTTGATATCGTAGTTCACCGAATGGCACCCGTCGCAAAGCGCGCTCGTTGGGCGCTGGAAATTGTTCGGTGGATAAACCGTCGACCACCAATCATCCTTCGCAAAATACTTTTTCCAGGCTTTATGCGTCACGTCCCATTGCGCGGGGAAGGGGAAATAGTCATCGCCGACCTTCTTAAAGTAACGCTGTTTCCAGATGCTGCCGTATACCAGCGCAATATCGTCCTTGGTGAAATTCACGAGCGTGTTGGTCTGGGAAAAGTCCGGGAGAATGGCATCGGGATGTTCCCGCGGATCGCGCACGATGTTAGCCATCGGGGTTTTCTTCCAGTGCGCGTAAATCTCCGCATGACATTTCTGGCAGGCCGTCGAGCCGACGTAGTGGGCAGGCACATTCGTCGCGGTGACAGACGAATCCGGCGCCGCCGTCAATGGCAGCGAGCGGACGAACGTCACCAGTTGCCACGTCGCTTCATCCGGGAACTGCCAGGCGGGCATCGCGGTGTCGGGAATGCCATGGCGGATGATGTAAAACAGGTCCCCATCCGTCCGTTGGCGGATGGCGGCGCGGCTCAAGTCTGCGGGGACGGGATTCAATCCCATTCCTGCCGCCGTTTTCCCCGTGCCATCGTAGCCATGACAAAACGTGCAATTTTTTTGATAGAGGCTGCGACCGGCCACCACTTCTGTCGCTGTCATGGGGAGCGGATTCTTTTGCCTCTTTGCCGCAGCGGGAATGCCGGGATCAACCAGCTTGTTCGCCGAAATTTCTCCTGTGACGGGTTTGCCGTTAACCGTCTGAACATTGCCCAAGCTGATACTGGCGAGCAGGATGAGGATTGTCTGGATGCACCTCATGGCGAAAAGCGTTCTCATGGCGGCGGCAACTGTAACTCTGTCCGCCCCGGCGACAAGTCTGTTTTGCCAGGCGCGGCTTACAGTTTTCCCAGAATTCGCGGCGCGAGATCTGTGCCGTTCACGTCCAGAACCACAGGCGCGGGAGGCGGGTTCAAGGTGGCGGGAGGCGTGCCGGTCGTGGAAGTGTCCAGCGCCACGGGGCCGGTCAAGCCTTCGACTTGGATTTTGATCCGGTTCGCCTGGCCATCCGTGGTCGCATGGGCTTTGGTGAATTTGGCCAGCCAGGTGTTGAAGCTGGCTTCGTCGGTCAACCCCGAGGCGACGCGAACCCAGAAGGCGGCGCTGGCGATGGGCAGATCGTTTTTGATGTCTGCCGTGGGTTTGCCATGCTCAACGGTGAGACAGCAGGCGCCGTAGTTATTGCCATCGTAGTTCAGCACGATATTGGCGGGTGCGCCGCCCACGCCGCTCGTCCACGGGATGCGCAAAGCCAGGGCGGCCGTGCCTTGGCGAACGGAAATCACGTCTCCGGGCTTCACCACTTCACGGGCGGGTTTGGATTGGGTGAAGTGAATCGGCCGGTCGCCGATACGGATGGAATCCCCGCTCATTGGCAGCACGATGGTTGATTGGAGCGTGAAGGCGGTGTCTTTTGCAGCGATGTCTTTGTTCCGGTAGATGACCAGACCCAGCGCATCGGTCTCCCGTTGTGCTCCCGCCCAGAATGGATTGAGGTGAAGCGCCTTTTGATGCGCGCCTTGCGCGATTTTTTTCTTTCCAAAAGGATCGTCCCGGCCATCGGCGATAAAGTAGCAACGCACGGAATTTTTGCGGTCGCCGGGCAGGTCCACGGTCAGCGGCATATCCGTCCAGCCGCCGTAACTCGAGGCGGTGCAGCTCAGCGTGACATCCGGCAGCAGGTAATGGGTGCGGAATTGGTTGGGTTCGATGCCCCAGGTTTGCCGGACGAGGCGCGGAAATTTCTGGGCGAGCGTCTGAAGTTTTGCGGGCGGCTGCCATTGCGATTGCGCGGCGTAGATGACATCACGGTTTTTATCCAATGGCTCGTGCAACCAGCCGTGCAAGGTCAATTGAACATCCAGGCCGCCGAGGCCGTGCAGATAATTATAGCTTCGACTTTGCGCGCCGGCCAGCCGCCGCGACGGTTCGAACCAGTTCGCGGCGATGTCGGTCCACAGCAATTCCAGCAGCGCGCGCGCCTGGGCGCGGCCGCGCTCCTGATGACAATAGGCCTCGATCATTCCCAGGCCGTCCAGGTCCACGCTGGAGTAAGTCGGGCTGTCAAATTCATGAAAAGCGGCTTGCTGGGCGTATTGATATACATGGTCGAGCCGGTCGTAGCCTTCTTTTGTCGCTTTGGCATTACCGAAGGTTTCTCCGAGTAGAATCAAATCGCCGGCGTTCATGATGGCGATGTTGGAGTAGCTTTCGCGCACTTTGTGATTGAGGCAGCCAATGGTGGAAAGATTCAGCAGCTCCAGCAGTCGGGCGCGTGCTTTTTCGGGAATGAACTCGCGGTATTTCATCCACATCAGCGAGCCGCCTCTCATGCAAAAATCCACCGCGTTACCGTCGAGAACCTTGGCATCGCGGCGATACCAGCGGAAGTTGCCATAGCTGCGGCTCTTGGGGTCGCGGTCCTGCATCTCGGCGGCCAGTTCAAAGAGGCGATCCAGCCGTTCGGGATGCTGTCTGGATTCGCACAAGTTCAAGGCGTAGGCAAACAGGTCGCGGGAACTCAAGCTCTCCGGTGGCTTGGCGCAGGAGCGCCAGAGTTTTTCGTCCGTCGCGGCACAGTTGTTGGCAATCTCGGACAGGGACGGAATGGAGGTTGGGGTGGCACCGGCTGCGGAATAACGGCTGGCCAGCGGAGCCAAAAGCAGAGCTATGACGATTGCGATGGTGGGATTCATTTGTATGGATGGTAGGACATTAATGGGGGCGTGACGGTTACAATATATTATCGATTTTCCCGAAGCCGTGAGTTTGCTGCTCCCTGTTCAGCCTCATTAAGTTAAATGGATCAGTGTAAAAGTGTGAAGACTTGGAAGGATCAAGAATCGGCAGGCAAAGAACCAATTGACAGCGGGTGGCATTTGCGTCAAAATAACGCCGTTGACTACGAAATCCCCCTTGCCGGTTTGAGGAAAAATAAATCGGTCGGTAAATTCAAATTGAACTTTTCCTGACGCAACTCGTCCAATGCGGGAAGAATTTCCCTGTATGGCTGCTGGCAAAGGATTTTCAGTCACTTAACCACTAAAATTTATGGCCAAAATTTCCACCAAAAAAGAAAAAGCCCCGCGTAAATCGGCCAAAGCCGTGGCGGCGGAAGTGGCGGCAGTTGAAACCTCTGCGGTTGAACCGCCCCCGTCCGCGCCGGTTGCCGCCGACCCGGAAAATAGTACGGAGCGAACCGTGGATAGCATCAAAGCATCTGCTTCCGAAGACGCGCGGAAAGACACCGCGATGTTTCTTCCGTCGGAATCATCGGGGCAATTGCGTCCGCCGTCCGCGCCGGTCGAGCCCACAGGCGAGGAGCCGCGCCAGTTTGAACGGCGCGGTGGCTACCAGCGCGACCGCATCGCCACGTCCATGAACATCGCCAAGCTGCAGGCCATGCAGATGACGGAATTAAACGCGATGGCGAAGGAAAACGGGGTGGAAAATTTTGGCACGATGCGCAAGCACGAGGTGATTTACCACATCCTTTCCAAAAACGCCGAGCGGGCGGGGGTGTTGTTTTCCGAGGGCGTCATCGAGGTGTTGCCGGAAGGCTTTGGCTTCCTGCGCTCGAAGAGTTTCAATTATCTGCCGTGCCCGGAGGATATTTATGTTTCGCCGTCCCAAATCCGGCGGTTTGATTTGCAGACGGGCAATTTGATCACCGGCCAGATTCGACCGCCGAAAGAAAAGGAAAAATTTTTCGCGCTGTTAAAGGTCGAGGCCGTGGATGGCGAGGAGCCGGACAAGGCGAAGGACAAAACGCATTTTGACAACCTGACCCCGCTGTTTCCGAACAAGCGTTTCATCCTGGAGACAGCCGCGGATGAATTGAGCACACGCGTTCTGGATCTGGTCTGCCCGATCGGCAAAGGCACGCGCGGCCTCATCGTCGCGCCGCCGCGCACCGGCAAAACCGTGATGATGCAGAAAATCGCCAACGCGATCTTGAAGAACAATCCGGAAGCCTACCTGTTCATCCTGCTGATTGATGAGCGGCCCGAGGAGGTCACGGACATGGAGCGCTCCTGCAAAGGTGCGGAAGTGATCTCGTCCACGTTTGACGAACCGCCGGAACGCCATGTTCAGGTGGCGGAAATGGTCATCGAAAAAGCCCGCCGCATGGTGGAGCACAAGCGCGACGTGGTCATTTTGCTCGACTCCATCACCCGCCTGGCCCGCGCTTACAATACGGTGCAGCCGCACTCTGGAAAAATTCTTTCCGGTGGTGTGGATGCGAATGCGTTGCACAAGCCGAAGCGCTTCTTCGGTGCGGCGCGCAACATCGAGGAAGGCGGCTCGCTAACGATCATGGCGACGGCGCTCGTGGATACCGGTTCGCGCATGGATGAAGTCATTTTTGAAGAATTCAAGGGCACCGGCAACATGGAAGTGCATCTGGACCGCGCCCTGGTGGACCGTCGTATTTTCCCGTCCATCAATGTCGAACGTTCCGGCACGCGCAAGGAAGAGCTGCTTTATCATCCGGACGAGGCCAGCCGCGTGGTCATGTTGCGCCGCGCGCTCACGGGCGTGCCGCCGGTCGAGGCGATGGATCTCCTGCTTGGCAAACTCAAGAAAACCAAGAGCAATATTGAATTTCTGCTCAATATGGCGGTCGGTTGAAAAGGATATTTGCATTAAGTATTCATTTTTTGCTGAAGGTGAGGTAATTTAAGGCCAGCGAAAGCCAAAGAAGGGTTCGTTTGCTGGCAAAATGCCAGCTATTGTTGTCACCATTAAAATGAAACGATCGATTTGCCTCAACGCGCTGCCTCTGGCGGTTGCCTTGATAGTTGTCGCTGCCACCGGTTGTGGCCGTGATGAGGTCAAAGTTTATAAAGTGGATGCCAGTGACGTCGCGGCCGCTCCGTCGCCCGCCCTCGCGGCCGCATCGATGCCGGCGAATATGCCTGACGGCTTGCCGGTGCCGGATAATAGCGGTCAGCCGAAGCTGAAATACACTTTGCCAGCCGGTTGGAAGGAAAAAGCACTGACGCAATTACGCGTGGCCAGTTTTGAGGTTCTTGAAAATGGCAAGACGGCGGATGTCAGCGTGATTCCTCTCAGTGGCGCAGCTGGCGGTGATGCGGCGAATGTGAATCGCTGGCGCGGACAGGTCGGACAGCCGCCATTGGATGATGCAGGGTTGCAAAAGCTCGTAGAGACAATCGAAATTGCCAGCCAGCCGGGTCAGCTTTATGACATTGCCGGGACCAGCCCCGGCAGCGGCGACGCGCTTCGGATTCTTGGCGGTATATTGCACGTTGACGATACGACTTGGTATTTCAAGATGATGGGCGACGCGGATTTGGTGCAGAAACAAAAGCCGGCGTTCATGGCGTATTTGAAAACGCTCAGTTTCGATAAAGCCGCCGCTCCGGCCGCGATGGATTTGAGCCAACTCCCGCCATCGCATCCGCCTATCTCGGGCATGGATTCACCCGGCACGGCTCCCACCGCTGCTGCGGGGGACCAGCCAATCTGGACCGTTCCGTCCGGTTGGAAAGAAGGCCAGCTCGCGCAATTTCTCGTCGCCAAGTTCGTTATTTCCGGCAGTGGCGATGCGGTGGCATCGGTCAACGTGAGCCAGCTCTCCGGTGACGGCGGAGGATTATTGGCCAACCTTAATCGCTGGCGGGCACAGCTTGGTCAGCCGCCGGTCTCTGAAGCTGATTTGGTAAAACTACCGACGCTCGACGCTTCTGGGGTTAAGGCGACGGTGGCAGATTTCACCGGCACCGACGCCCGTTCGGGTAAACCCGCGCGGCTGGTTGGCGTGGTGCTGCCGCTCAACGGTCAGACTTGGTTTTATAAGTTGATGGGCGACGCGGCCACAGTTGATCGGCAAAAGGATGCGCTTATGAAATTCGTCCAATCAGCAAAATATCCCGCCGGAAAGTAAATTCTGTTCACCAGTCAATTCAATCGATACGCCACTTATACGCTAGTTATGAAGAAAATTGTCGGGTTTTTTACGTCGCTAAAACTCACGGTCGCGCTGCTGGCGTTTGCGATTGTGCTGGTGTTCGTCGGCACGCTGGCACAGGCGGATGAGGGACTTTATGGCGCGCAGGCGCATTATTTCAAGCAGTGGCTCGTTATTGGTGCCCAACTGTTCGGCCATAAGATTCCGCTGATCCTGCCGGGTGGTTATCTCATCGGCATGTTGTTGCTGGTGAATCTCGTCACCACCCATATCTATCGCTTTGAGTTGACGGCCAAAAAGACCGGCATCCAGATTGCGCACGCCGGCATTATTGTGTTGCTGGTCGGCCAGCTTTCGACAGATTTGCTATCGTGCGAGTTGCAGATGCGTTTCAATGAAGGTGAAACGCGCGATTATTCTGACAGCGCTACGGATTACGAATTGGTTTTTCGTTCCGGCGATGTAAACACGTCCATCCCGCGCCCAATGCTGAAGCCCGGCAGCGAAGTGTCTCCGAAGAAAACGGGCCTGCCGTTCGTCATCCGCGTTAAGGAACTTTGGCACAATACCGATATCAATTTTCGCGCGCCGATGATGAAAAATATTCCGCCGCTCACCACCAACGGCATCGCGGTGAGTTTTGATTTCCGCCCGACGGAGGACGCGAAGGCGATGGATTCGAAGAACGTGCCGTCGGCGGTTCTGGAATTTCTCACGCCCGCCGGCTCGCTGGGAACCTGGGTGGCCAGCGACTGGGCCGGTGACCCTTCGCTCGTCGAGGCGGTTCGCAACGGTTATTCCCAGATGGGGGCGGCGATGGCGCAGAAAATTGCCGGATTACTGGTTGCGCCGCAAAGTGTCACGGTGGACGGGAAGAAATTCACCTTCACGATCAGGCCATTGCGCGTTTACCATCCGTTTTCCCTGTCGTTGCTCAAGGCGACCCACACGGTTTATCCCGGCACGGACATCCCGAAAGATTTTCGCAGTCGTGTCCGCATTGATAACCGGCAGACCGGCGAGAAACGCGAGGTGGAAATATCCATGAACCATCCGCTGCGTTACGGTGGTTACACGTATTACCAATACCAGATGACCGCGGGAGATATGGTGGAGCGTTCCGGGCAGACGCCTTCATCCGTGCTCTCCGTGGTGCGTAACCCCAGTTGGTTGACGCCTTATGTCGGTTGTGCGCTGGTGGGTCTTGGTTTGATTATTCAATTCCTTTATCACCTCGTCGGATTTATCTCAAAAAAGAAAACGCCATGAAAATATTTTTCCAAAAATGGTTTCCGCCGATTCTCATGCTGCTGATGGCGTTGTGGTTTTTTGGAAACCTGCAAACGCCGAAGGACCAGGGGTTCGCCTACGCTGAATTTGGCCGGCTGCCGCTTACGGCCAATGGACGCATCGTGCCGCTGGATTCGCTCGCCCGTAATTCCCTGTTGCAAATCCGGGAAAAGCAGACCATCAACCTTGAGCCATGGAAATCGCATCTGGATCATCCTAAACTTCTCCCCGCAACCGAATGGCTTGCCAACGTGATGATGAATCCGGTCGTGGCTGATGAATGGCCGGTGTTTCGCTTGGATAATCCGGATTTGGTTTCACTGCTGAAACTGCCGGAGAAAGACGCCGGGAAAAAATCCGACGGCAAACATTATTCCTGGAACCAGATCCAGCCCGTCATCGAAACCCTCGAGAAGGAAAATAGCCGGGTGCAAAAGGTCGAGTCTACGTCCCGCACCGCTTACGAAAACGCCATTATTAAGCTGCACCGCAGCCTCATGCTCTATGCGCAATTGCGGAACTCGGTCCAGCCGGCGGATGCGAAGGACTGGCCGGCGGAACTCGCCGCATTTGTGAAATTGATTCCCGACGGCGTTGCCGCCGCGCAGGCGCAGCAGGCCGGCAAGGAATTTAACCGCGATAACCTCGCTGCCTTTGCCGCTTATATTTCCCGCTTTCAATTCATGGCCAGCCTGGAGCCGCCGCTGATTTTGCCGCCCCATGGCCGCGGCAACTGGCGGCGCATGGGCGATGCCTTGCTCGAATCGCCTCGCAGCGCGGGTGTGGACGGTTCTATCCAGGCTTTCGCCAAGATGACCGGCGCGCTCGCCGCGAACCAGCCGGATGCATTCAACGCCGCCTTGAGAGATTATCGTTCGCTGTTGGTGCCGACGGAGGCGAAAGCGTTAAGCAAGGCTCGCGCTGAAATGTTTTTTAACCAGATGCAGCCGTTCTACAACGCGATGGTGATTTACGTTTTAGCCGGTCTGCTGGCGGTGTTCTCGTGGTTTAATTTGTCGGAAACTCTGCGCCGTTCGAGTGTTTGGCTGGTATGGCTGGCATTTATGATTCATACCGTCGGCCTGGTTTACCGCATGGTGTTGGAAGGTCGCCCGCCGGTGACGAACCTGTATTCCTCGGCCATCTTCATCGGCTGGGGTGTGGCGCTGCTCGGCCTCATTCTGGAGCATTTATACCGGAATGGCATCGGCGTGGTCGCGGCCACGGTGGTCGGCTTCATCACGCTCATCATCGCTCATCACCTGGCGTTGGAAGGTGACACGATGGAAATGATGCGCGCCGTTCTGGATTCAAATTTCTGGCTGGCCGTCCATGTCATCACCGTGACCATCGGCTACGTCGGCACTTTCCTGTCGGGCTTTCTGGGCTTGATTTATATCCTTCGCGGATTTTTCACGAAGACGCTGGATGCGGCTACCGGCAAGGCTCTGGTGCGGATGATTTATGGCATTGTTTGTTTTGCCACGTTGTTTAGTTTCATTGGCACCGTCACGGGCGGCATTTGGGCCGATCAATCGTGGGGTCGGTTCTGGGGTTGGGATCCGAAAGAAAACGGCGCGCTCATCATCGTTCTCTGGAACGCGCTGATCCTGCACCTGCGCTGGGGGGGCATTGTGCGTGACCGTGGGATCGTGAATTGCGCCATCTTTGGCAACATTGTCACGGCGTGGTCGTGGTTCGGGGTGAACATGCTCGGCATCGGGTTGCACAGCTACGGATTTACCCAGTCGGCGTTTTTTTGGCTCGTGCTTTTTGCCGTCAGCCAGCTGGCTTTCATCGCGATTGGCCTGCTGCCTGTGAAATGGTGGAAAAGTTTCAAGCCCCGGCCGGTTTGAGTTTGTCTCGCCGCCGCTTCCTGGAAATTAAAAACCTCCGAACCGATAAGGCCGGAGGTTTTTTAATTTAAAATGGAATCCCGCTAAAGCCTTACTTGGCGTTGACTTTTTTCCACAAGAAAATGATGAAGCCAACAATCACCAAGCCGACAATGATGCCAAAAACGACGAAGTATTTATTGGTTTTGTTCGTCTTCTTCGAGAAAGTTGCACTGGTATCAAAGCTTTGCGGCATGCCGGCGCCGCGTTCTAGTTGTTCCAAACTGATGCCGCGGGGAATAACCAATGTGTTTTCCGCGACTGGTTTTGGGGACGCTGTCACCGAGGGCGGCGCTGAAGTCGTGGCGGCAACTGGTTTGCCGTCGTCAATTTTGAGTTCCACCTGGCCAAACCGGAGAATCTGTCCGGGTTTCAGCACCGCTTCGGAAATTTTTTCGCCCTCAATGAGGGTGCCGTTCGTCGAGTTGCTGTCCTTGATGACAATGTCGGAACCGCGCAGGAGGATTTCAGCATGCCGGCTGGAAACGGACGGGTCGGAAATTTGAAAAGTATTATCCTCAACGCGCCCGACTGTGGTGCGCTCGGCGGTCAGGTCGAACGTGCGACCGATCATGCCTTGATTCAGGATAACGAGTTTGGCCATAAAGTGATCGCCTTGATTATGGGCGTGGAATGGTTCAAGTCAAACGGAAATCAAATGGAATTTAATTTAACCGTGATTTTCTATCAACTGCCGGAATTCGGCAAACAGCGGTGTGGAATCGTGCGGCCCGGGTGAGGCTTCGGGATGATATTGGACGGAGAACACCGGTTTGGTCTTATGCCGCAAGCCTTCCACCGTCTGGTCGTTCAAATTGATGCGGTTCACGGCCACCTCGGACGGCAGGGATTTTGGATCAACGGCAAAACCGTGGTTTTGCGAGGTGATCTCGACTTTCCCGGATTCCAGATCCTTTACCGGCTGGTTCGCGCCGCGATGACCGAACTTGAGCTTGAAAGTCTTTCCTCCGAATGCTTGTCCCAAAATCTGGTTGCCGAGACAAATGCCAAACATCGGAATGCCCGTATCCAGCAGCGTCTTCACTTCCCGGACAATGTAATCCAGCGCGGCGGGATCGCCGGGGCCGTTGGAAAGAAAAATCCCGGCGGGCTTGAGCTTCAGCGCGTCGGCGGCGCTGGCCGTCGCCGGTAAAACGTGCGTGGCAAAACCGTGCTGTCGCAGGCGGCGGAGAATATTGTATTTCATCCCGTAATCAAACGCCACAATCGGAATGTCCGCCGCTGGCAACGGCTTGCGGAAATTGCGCGCGTCGGCGATTTTATTGCCGCGCACCAGATCAAACGCTGCGCTCTGTTCGTCTTTCTCGTCCCAGCGGAACGCCTTTTTGTGTGTCACTTCCTTGACGTAATCCACGCCGACAAAGATAAATTCCTTTGCGCGCTTCACGGCTTCAGCGTCGGAAATTTTCTCGGTGGCAATGAACCCGTTCATCGCGCCGCGCACACGGAGTCTTTTCGTCAAAGCGCGGGTATCAATGCCTTGAATGCCGGGAATGCCGTTCTGTTCCAGATATTCACCGAGCGAATAATCTGCGCGCCAATTGCTGACAATGGGTGAAAGCTCGCGGATGACGAAGCCGGCCGCGTGTGGTCGCCATGACTCAATATCCACCGCATTTACCCCGTAGTTGCCGATGAGCGGATAGGTCATCGTCACAATCTGCCCTTTGTAGGAGGGGTCAGTGAGAATCTCCTGATAACCCGTCATGGACGTGTTGAAACAAACCTCGCCGCAGGCTGACGCTTTTGCGCCAAAACCTGTGCCGTGAAAAATCGAACCGTCTTCGAGGGCCAAAATCGCTTTCATCAAATTTTCCAATGGTAAAGATTTGTATCCGCCGGTTCAAGAACGAAGCCGGTTGCCAGCCAAGATTTCTGGACTACATTGCGAATCCATGACCATGCATGTGTTCGAGAGCGAATTATGGCTGCCGGTCCCGCGCGAAAAGGTGTTTCCCTTTTTTGCCGATGCCCGAAACCTCGAAATTATAACGCCGCCGTGGTTGAAGTTCCGGATTTTAACGCCCGGTGAAATCCCGATGTGCGCCGGTGCGATCATTGACTACCAGTTGCGTATCCATGGTTTGCCGGTGCGCTGGCGGACCGAAATCACCGGTTGGAATCCGCCATTTGGCTTTGTCGATGAGCAGCGTCGCGGGCCGTATCGTCGTTGGTGTCATCGGCACACTTTTGAAGCAAAGGATGGTGGCACGCTCTGCCACGACCGTGTGGAATACGCGGTGCCCGGCGGTGCATTGGTAAACTGGCTCTTCGTTTGCCGCGATGTGGAAAAAATCTTCGGCTATCGTGCCGGAGCGTTGAAAAAACAATTTGCTGTGTTATGAAAACCATTATGAAAATTGCCTTTATGTGTCTTGCCCTCGTCGCTCTTGCTGGATTGATCAGCGCCGGTTGCGCTGCCGTGCGTGCCGGTTACGATTCTGCGTCGTATCGCGTCGTGCGCCGTGAAGGCGGTATTGAATTGCGCGATTATCCGGCGCTCGTTTGGGTGGAAACGCCCATGCGTGGCGCGGATGACAGCTTCATGCGGCTCTTTCGCTTCATCGGCGGGAAAAATTCTGCGCAGCAAAAAATCTCCATGACCACCCCGGTCATTATGGCTGGCGAGGCGACGAACGCGACGATGGCGTTCGTGATGCCGAAAGGCATGAGCGCCGGGCAGACGCCCAAGCCCAACGAGCCCGGCCTGTCGGTGCGGGAAGTCGGCGGCGGCCGGTTTGCCGTGCTGCGCTTCCGCGGCGGGCGCAGCGGGAAAAATGAAACCAGGGCGCTGGCGGAGTTGCGGAACTGGCTCGCCCGGGAAAAATTGAAAAGTGAAGGCGGGCCGGTTTTTGGCTATTTCGACCCGCCGTGGACCCCTTCCTTTCTCCGGCGCAATGAGGTCATGCTGCGGCTTTCTATGGGAAGCTAAAATGACGATTCCCGCCGCCGCTTATTTCCTGCCTTTGAATTTCTCCAGCTTGGCGATAAACGCGGCGGGTCCGCCCTCGGCATAGCCTTCTTGCCGTCCGATTTCCTTGCCGTCTTTGTTGAGCACCACCAGTGTGGGGAAGCCGTCGGCTTTAAATCTTTTCGACAGTTCGTCGTTGGCCTTTTTCAAGCTGTCGGGTTGGGCTTTTTTGCGGGGAAAATCCAGTTCCACCAGCACGACGTTCTTGGCTGCATAAGCCTTGAACTCCGGCGTGTCGAGCACGCCCTTTTTGAATTTGATGCACCAGCCGCACCAGTCCGAACCGGTGAAATCAAGTAGCACGATTTTGTTTTCCGCCTTGGCTTGCGCCTGGGCCTTGGGCAGATCGGTCAGCCAGGTGGATTCCGCTGCATTCACCTGCCACCACACGGTGGCCGCCAGTAATGGGATCAGGATTTTTTTCATGGATTTGATTTTCAGGGGTTGGAATTTTATACGGTTGCGAATTCATACTGCTCCGACCAGGCCAGTTTTCCTGCCACGATGGTGGCGGCGGGTTTGCCCTTGAGTCTCCAGCCGAAGAAGGGATTGTTCTTGGATTTGCTCGCGGAAGCTTCCGGTGTGGAAACCCATTCCGTTTCGGGATCAAACACGGTCACGTCCGCGTCCGCCCCGGCGCTGAGTGTGCCCTTGTCCAGATTCAGCAGGCGCGCGGGGTTCACCGTGTATTTGGCGATCATGTCGGCAAGCGAAATCCGCTTGGTGTGGACGAGTTGCATGAGCGACAGCGCGAGTTCAACTTCGAGGCCGGTAATTCCAAACGGGGCATAGTCAAACTCCACTTCCTTCTCATAGTCGCAATGCGGGGCGTGGTCGCTGCAAAGAATTTCAATGGTGCCGTCGGCCAGGCCTTCCAGGATTGCCTCGCGGTCGGTGGCGGTGCGCAGCGGCGGATTCATTTTGAAATGGGTGTCGTATTTCGACCAGACGGGAAGCGTCTTGCCCTGCGTTCGTGCGAGTTCTTTGCCGTCGGCGTTCCAGAATTTTTCGCTGCCCGCCACCGCCGCGTCGGTCAGGGTGAAATGATGCGGACACGCCTCGCCGGAAATCGTCACGCCGCGCAGCTTGGCTTCGCGCAGCAAACGCACGCTGCCCGCGGCGCTCAGGTGCTGGCAATGGATTTTTGCGCCGGTCAGTTCGGCGAGCAAAATGTTGCGGGCGACTATCATCTCCTCTCCCGCTGCCGGCCAGCCGCGCAGGCCGAGCGCGGCGCTCCAGTAGCCCTCGTGCATCACGCCATCGGTCACGAGCGAATAATCCTGGCAGTGATCCATCACCGGCAGGTTGAACATCTTCGCGTATTCGCAGGCGCGCCGCATGAGGTCGTTGTTCTGCACGCAATGGCCGTCATCGGTGATGGCCACGACGCCGGCTTTTTTCAGGCCGCCAATGGGTGCCAGTTCTTCGCCCGCGATGCCTTTGCTGATGGCCCCGGTGATGAAAACATTTACCACGCCTTCGCGCTCGGCGCGTTCATGGATGAGGGCGACGGTGCCGGCGTTGTCTATCGCGGGTGTGGTGTTGGGCATGCAAACGACGGAGGTGAAGCCGCCGCGCGCCGCCGCCGCCGTGCCGCTGGCGATGTTTTCCTTGGCGGTCTGGCCGGGCTCGCGGAAATGGACGTGTAGGTCAATGAGGCCGGGCGAAACAACTTTTCCTTTCGCGTCGAGAGTTTTCACGCCGGCGGGGGCGGAAAGTTTTTTTCCGACGGCGGAGATTTTGCCGTTGAGAATGAGAACATCAGCGAGGGAATCAAGTTGATTGGCGGGATCGATCACCCGTCCGCCGGTGAGCAGCAGCGAATTCATCGCGGGGAAGGTAGCGCGGAGCGGTTGACAAGGCAAGCACGGGCGGTATGATTCCACCGGCTGCGGGCGTAGTTCAATGGTAGAACGGAAGCCTTCCAAGCTTCATACGTGGGTTCGATTCCCATCGCCCGCTCCACTTTCGAACACCAGTTGTTTTGCTCTTATTTTATTTTCCTGTTATATTTTGGTGAGGAACAGCCAGGCGTGGTGATAAAGTGTTCGGGCAAGTCAGTTTTGCAGCCTATGGACGAGGGTAATTACATGCGTAAAACTGGATACACGTTATGAAAAAGACTATGAGCCACCCCGAACTAGGTTTTACCCTCGTTGAAATCATGATTGTGGTGGCGATCATCGGTTTGTTATCGGCAATGGCAATTTCCAGTTTTGTCAAGGCTCGCGCCACCTCGCAGGCCCACGCTTGTATTGGCAGCCTTCGTCAGATTGATTCGGCGGCCAACCTGTTTGCTTTGGAGCAAAAAAGAATCACGGGTTCGCCGATTATCAATTTTCCAGATGATTTGACGCCCTATCTCAAGCTGAATTCAGGTGGCAGTATCCCTGGGTGCCCCGCCGGAGGGAGTTACGCGTGCCCTACCGTGGGCGTCCTGCCGACTTGTAGTTTGGGTTCCACGGTTGCGCCCGCCCACGTCCTGCCTTGATTTTTTCCAGATGCCGCTGAGTGCGGGTTTATTGCAGCGGGAATTTTTTCGTTCGAGACAATCTATTTGCTTGGCGAATTTCCTGATTTTCTTTCCCATTTGGCCACCGCTTTTGCCCAGCCTTCTGCTAGCAGGTCGCTCAAGATTTCAAAGGTGTGTTTGTCTAAAATGTGGGATTCCGAAGGAGAGATCATTTTTGTGCCGCTCTCGATGTTCGTTACGGCGGTGATTTCGATGTAGCTGTCAGGCCGGCCTGGCAGGCATTGCCGGAAAGTCCAACAGTCTTTCTCGTTATCAACCGGGGTTTGTTGCCATTTTTTTTCGATGTCGGCCAGTTTGATGGATACGCTGCGGAATCCGATTTTACGGCCGGCAAACAGAGTGTCTTCACAAAGGCTGTCGAGATCTCGGCAGTGTGCGCCTTCAAGAATGAGCCAGCGGGTTTGGGCGAGGGCGTATTGGATTTTAGCACGAGCGGACAGGGAATTTCCCAATACATGGCCGACCCCCAGCCATTCCCGGCTGAAACTTAATTTTCCCGCTGCCAGCAGGATAAAAAGGGTGCCAAAACCCGCGAGAATCGGCAGGTGTTCGCCATGAGTCCAAAAGGCGACGAAGCCCAACAGCAGAAAAAAAGCAGTGAAGGCGTAAGCCCCCAACACGACATTGCGGCGGGAAAGCCCCGAGTCCAGCATCCGGTGATGTATATGCTTTCGATCCGGGCGGAAGAGCGGCAATCCTTGGATGCCGCGGCGAACAATGGCCATGCTTGTATCCAGGATCGGCAGGGCCATAACAAAGAGGGGGGCAATCAGAGCGGCAAAAACGGTTCCTTTATGCGAACTGACAATGGTCAGGCAGCCAATCAAAAACCCCAAGAAGTAGGCGCCGCCGTCGCCCATGTAAATCCGGGCAGGCGGAAAGTTAAACCATAAAAATCCCAGCAGGGCGCCGATCATTCCCGAAGCCAGGATGCTCACGCAGCCGCCTTGGGTGCCCAGGCCGGCCAGAAGCACCATCAACATCAGGCTGATTCCCCCCGCCAATCCATCCACGCCGTCGATCAGGTTAATTAAATTAGTCATGGCCACCAGCCAGATCACGGTCACTGGCCAAGCCCAAAGCCTTAAATCCATCGATTCATGACCAAAGGGGATGGATGCAATATGAATGCCAATGCCGGAATAATAGGCGCCGCTGGCGATGATTATTTGGCCGATCAGCTTTCGTTTGGCTCCGATAGTCCGCAGGTCGTCCCATAGACCGAGCGTGAACATCGCTAGGGATAGGACCAGAATGTTCGTACATTCATCGGCGTCGTCGGTGTGGAACACGCCAAACCGGAACGCCAGCGCCGAAGCGATGAAGCCAAGGGCCAAGCCAATCCCTCCCAGGCGGGGAATGGCCGTTTGATGCGTATGATGCAATTCCCGCTCCCGTCCGCCAAATTTTGGCTTGCGTGAGAAATGCAGAATCAAGGCGATTGAGCCAGCCGTTATTCCCAGACTCAATGCGCCGATAAGCAAAAACAAATTGAATCCAGTCATCATTTTACCTTGTGGATGGGCAAAATATTACAATACGGGTTAAGGTCAAACAACCCAATATAGTAAATATCTTGACCTGAAGTTACATTCGCGTTACTTTCTCTTGAAATCCAAACTTCTATATACCAGAGATAAATTCCTAAATCAGAATGAAAAATTCGCTCAAAACCATAGCCGTTATTTTGGTGGCAGCCGCTGCCTCTTTCGCTCGCGGACAAGTTGCGGTTTACGACGGCATAACCACCCCCAGCGGCGTTCAATTCCCAATGTCCAATAGTGTTGTGATTGGCCAACAGGTGTACATGGATTCTACCTTGCTGGCCGCCAACCCCTATCTGTCGAGTTTTTCGTTTTCCTATTACAGCACCAATGTCGGGTGGTCCGGTTCGGTTTCTGCCGACGTCAAATTTTACCTGAATAACGGTTCGACATTTAACGGTTATGCCACTCCGTCACAGCTGATTTATGATACGGGCTTGTTTTCCTTGGTTAATCCGCAGCTGACGTTCGCAACCAACGGGGTGAAGGAAACATTTGCCTGGCAGGATATCTACCTTAATTACAACTACGATTTTGCGGGTGGCGGCGCGGTGACCCCGATGGATAGCAATTTGGCTTTGCCGTCAAGTTTCACTGTGGTTTATACCATTTCCGGACTGGGCAGTGGAGATTCGCTCTCTTTGCCGGTCTATTATCCGCCGTCCGTAGGGACCAACTATAATGATTACTGGGTTAAGGTTGGCGGCAATTGGGAGTTGGTCACCAACACCGGTGGTGGCGTGTCATTTGGTGCGCAATTCAATAATTTATCAACCCCCGCGCCGGAACCTTCAACGCTTGGCTTGGGTGCGCTGGGCATGGTTTTTATGGCTCGCTTGATCAAGCGCCGTAAATAAACACCCGCCGTGTAAAAACCACCGATCCAGACTTGAAAACCCTCCCTTGGCGGAGGGTTTTTTACTGGGGTTATTGCGCCAAAAGTCTGAAGTAGGTGGAACGGTTCGTGGGATTGGCCGGCACCGAATAAATTCCGTTGCTGAGCGTCAGGGGTAGGCTGGAGGCTCTCCATTGCACCGGCGGATTCAAGTTGGTGCTTTCCACCAGACTGAAGCTGCCGCTGCTGTTGGTCCAAGAAACCTTGAATTGGCCGGCCGCCGGGTTGGTTCCGAATTGGAGACTGGGAACCACCCAGTTGGTGATCCAACGCGAAAATTCCGAAGTATTGTTGGCGGGATCCGTCGCGGTTGCCGTGATCACCCAGCCGGCGGCCACGGTCGCGGGAATGACCACTGAAAAATTCGTCGGGCTGATGGTGCTGATGCTCAGGTTGGTCTGGCCGAGGAACACTTGCCCTTCCCCGTAGCCGGAAGCATCACCCGTTGGGCTGGCAAAGAATTCCAGTGAATACGTCTTGCCCAGGGCGCTGTCAAAAGAGCCGCGAATTAAGGTGGCCGTGCCGGAAATGGAATTGGTGAGCGTGGGAAAGTTTTGCGAATGATTGGCGCTGGTGCTGGCGACGCCGTTTTCAAGGTGGATAATGCCGTTTACACCGATATCACCTATTTCAATACCCAAACCACTGGAACTTGGCGGCGAATATCCCAAAGTCCCATTGCTGTAAATGCAGTTGCCACTGATTAGATTATTGAAGGCGTTTGTACGCACGCGCACACCTGTGTAAACAGTTTTTGCAAAGGCAATTTTGTTACCGGCTCCGAAGGTGATGCCGCCAAGAATGTTATTGGTGGAGTTGGCATCGAAATCGACATTATGGCCACTGTTGGGTAATGGGCTGATGCCGTCAGCGGCTAAACCAAAAAAGTTGCCTTGAATAAGGTTTTTGGAAGAATTATTTAAATAAAGGCCATCAAAACCAAGCCCTGAAAAGACATTATCGTTTCCAGAAATAAAATTGCCTAAACCCGATGTTGCGCCGCCGATAACATTACTGTTCGCATTGATAAGGTAAATTCCATCACCGAGATTATGAATGGCAGCGGTGCCTGCGGCATTTAGGCCAACGGAGTTGCCTTGCAGGGTGGTCTGCGAGGAGTTGTTAATCAGGATGGCCGGATAATTAGGAGATCCGTTGCCGGAAACCACATTGCCTGCCCCATTGCCACCGATGAGATTGTTGGTCGAATTTTCCACCCCGATTCCTTCCGCTCCATTGGCAACGGCAAAATTACCGCTGGCATCGATGCCGATATAATTTCCTTGGATGAATTGCGATGCGCTTCCCATCAAAGAGATGCCATAAGTATTGTTACCAGAAATGACATTGCGGCCTGCCAGAGTCCCCCCCCCAATCCAATTTGTGAGACTGACACGTCTGACTAGTATTCCCTCGGCCCAGTTTTTTATCGCAGCGGTGCCGGTGGCGTTTAATCCGATATAATTTCCAATGATGGAAACCCCGCTTGAATTGGTGATTGAAATACCTTGCAGCAGATTGCCTGAGATAACGTTGCTCGGGCCAATCGTGTTGCCGGACACGGATTCTGCATAAATGCCCTCCTGCTGATTGGCACGGGCACTGGTGCCGTTGGTATCCGTGCCGATAAAATTACCCCAAATCCAATTGCCGGCGGTATTCGCGCCGCTGAGATAGATGCCGGCGTTGGTGTTTGCAGAAATGGTATTGCCCGGACCGAGGGTGTTGCCGGCGGCGCTGTCGATGTGGATGCCCGCATTCCCGTTGCCGAGGCTGTTCGTGCCGGTGGCGTCCAAGCCAATGTGGTTGCCCAGCACCATATTGCCGGCGGCGCTGCCGTTGGTGCCGAGCAGCCAGATGCCTTGCTGGCCATTGCCGGAAATGATATTGCGGCCGCTGACGCCTTTCACCACGCCGCCGCCGACAGTGTTGGTGCAGCCTTGAATCCGCACGCCCGCCTGTCCATTGGGGATGTTGGTTTTTCCGGTGAAATCGGTGCCGATATAATTGCCGGCAATGAGGTTGAAGCAATCGCTGGTCAGCCCGATGAACACGCCGTTGGTGCCGTTGCCGGAAATAATATTGCGCCCGCCATTCACATAGCCGCCAATGGTATTGGCCGAGCCACCGCTGATGAGGATGCCGTCCAGGAAGTTTTTTAAGACGTTGGTGCCGCCGCTCGCCAGTCCAATCAAGTTGCCTTGCACTGAATTGCTGCTGCTGCCACCCGTGAGGACAATCCCGTTGCGGAAGTTGCCGGAGATGACGTTGCCGGCGCCGGCGGCGGTACCGCCGATTTGATTGGCGATCGCATTGGTGAGATAAATCCCGTCATTATTGCCCGCCGCCGATTTCCCGGCTGCATCCGTGCCGATGAAATTGCCGAGAATTTTGTTGCCGGTCGTCGGGGCGCCGGATAGCAGGATGCCCGCGTAGGCGTTTCCCGAAATCACATTGCTGGGGCCAATCGTATTGCCCGCACTGAACACCGCGATGCCGTAATTGGCGTTGCCAGCGAGCGTATTGGTGCCGGTTGTGTCGGTGCCGATAAAACAGCCTTGGATGGTGTTGGAAGCGCTAATAAGCCAAACCCCTTCCGCGGCGAAGTGGTTGATGGCCAGTCCGTTGAGCGAGCTGGCTCCGGAGCCGGAATTGAATTGCAAGCCTACCGTGTTGGCGCCGGCCCCGGCTCCGTTCAACTCCACGAGCGGGGCATTCGAGTAGCCGGTTTGCGTGGTGGCATCAATCGTGAGCGGACTGGTGAGGGGCGGCAGCGCACTGAGGAGTTTGATGGTGAACGGCGGCGTGCCGACAAGTTGGAAATTGATGAGGTCCGGGCCGGGATTGGCATTGGCGAAGGCAATGGCTTCGCGCAATGAGCCGGCGCCGCTGTCGTTCGTGGTGGTGACAAAAAAAGTGTTTCCCTGAACCGGATTGGCAAAAACAAAAAACAGGGCTGCTTTTGAGAAAAAATTAGCAACCTGCCGGATCTTAAAATGTCGGTTTTGCATCGGGTCAGTCTGATGAAATTATTCGTTAAAGTAACCCGTGTGGACGCTTAATCAAGGGCTCAATGTTTGATGGCAGCCTATTTCAAGAGCTGCTTTTCTTCCGGCAACAGGCTGGTTTCGCGCTGGGCCAGGTCGAGATAATGCCGGGCGGCGGCCTTGTCGCCGGTGGCTGCCAGCAGGACGCCGTAATGCAAGGCGATGGCCGGTTGCTCCAAGGCGGCCGCGGGCATTTCCTTCATGACCGCCAATCCGTCGGCATCGTGGCCTTTCAGGTGCAGGGCGAAGGCATATGTGGAGGCGATGGCGGGATCCTCCGGTCGTTGCACGTGCAGCTTGGCGGCCTCGGTTCCGGCTTCGGCCAGATTCATCCCCAACAGCAAATGAATGTAAGTCAGGTCATTTTTGATTTCCAAACTGTTGGGATAAGTTGCCGCCAATTGCTGGAAAATCCGGCGCAGCCCGGCGGTGTTGCCGGTGATTTGGCAATGCTGTTTCAGCGCGGTGGCAATCCACTGGTCACGGGGGAATTTTTGGAACAGCAGCCAGAACAAATCCAGCCGTTCCTCGGCCAGTTGCCAGCGCGCCGTGAGTTCCAGCAGGCTGGAAAGCGCCCCGAGGCGGCTGCCGGCCGCCCCTGCGGCTGAATGCCAGTGGCTTTTGGCCACCGAAGTCTCGCCCAGTTGCAACCAGGCGTGGGAAAGAAATGCGAGCCGCAAAAAATCCAGATCCTCCCAATGGCCGCGCGTGCAAAATTGCCGCAGCGCCGGCCAGTCGCGCTTTGTTTCCATGGCGGTTGCCTGCGCTAGTTGCACGGCCGGCTGGGTGCGTAGATTTTTTGGCAGGCTGCCCAGCCATGTCAAGGCGTCGTCGGCAAAACCATTGGCCTGCATCCAGATTGCAGTCTGGGCGGCCTTGGGCACGTTGGTGGCGGTGGCTTGCTGCAGGGATTTCAACTGCGTGATGAAATCAGGGCTCTGGTTTTTTTTTAGAATGGCGAGGTGTTGCAGTTGATCGGGCAGGGCGGCCTGGGGCGTTCGCAACAGTTTTGCGGACAGGTTTTGTGCCGCCGGGCCGTCGTTTTGGGCAAGCCGGTCAGCGATGAGCGCCCGGTAGGCATTGGGGGCAAAGTTGGTGTCCGCCGTGAATGCATTCAACCGGTGGCGCGCCGCCGCCAGCGTCGCGGGCTCGCGGGAACTTAATTGTACCATGGCTAGATTAAGCTCATAGAGCCGGTTGGTGGGTGCCAATTGCACCGCGCTGGCGAATTGGGCGGCGGCCGTGTCCAGTTGGCGGAGGTTGAGCGCCCGTTCCGCGGCGATGACATGGTAGTAGGCAAGATTGGTCGCGCTGGTGGAGAGTTCCCGTAAAATCTGCTCGGTCAATAGGTATGGGCGGCTTTGATAGCGCAGGCCGGCTTCGGCGAGTTGGAGTTTGGTTTCGGGGTCGGGCACGAGTTCCGCCAAACGTCGGCGCCAGTCCAGCGTGGTGGGCAATTGCAGACGGTCGGCAATTTCCGCCATGATGCGGCAGGCGGGAAAATTTTCGGGATTTAATAGCAATACTTGGCGGGCGCTGAGCGTGGCGTTGGGATAATCGCCTTGGTTAAAAAATTGCTGCGCCAGCGAGAGGCTTCGCTGTTCTTTTTGCCGGTGGTAAATTTTTATGGCCGGACCAAAGAGCAGGATTATCACGGCCAAAGCGGAAACAGCTGCGAGCAGCCATTTGTTTCGGGTCGTATTAAATGCTTCAGCCATGGGTGAAAACTAGGGGAATATGGTGGCGGATACAAAAAAAATCAGATAATAAAAAACCCGTCTTTGAATTCAAAGACGGGTTTTAAAACGATGCCGGGATTAGAGTCCATGTCCGCCAGTCGTTGCGGTTGGAACCGAATAATCGCGTCCACCTGAAGGTACCTGGCCAGTTGACCCCGGATCCAGATTGACCGGCGCGCTGGGTAAACCAATCGGCGTCGGGTTGGGGTTGACATTGGGGGTCACAGTCATGCCGGATGTCAGAGTGTTTAGTGCGGCCGGTGTGGCTGCTGCGGTGGTCGCATATGTTTGGGAGAGCACTAGATTAACCGACGGGGTTTTGTAAATCGCCAGTGCGTTGCTGATGGCACCCTTGAGGCTGGGAATCGCCGCCGCTACCCCCGTTAAAATTTCCCTAGCCGCGCCGGGAACGGCATCCGCCACCGCCTGCGCAATCTCTTTGTATGAATTTGGCGCCACGGCGCAGACGGCTTCCACGATTTTACCGGCAAATTTGGGCGCCGCCGCCGCCGCCGTCTTGGCCAGAGCGGACGCTTGTTTTGGGAGCAAACTGGCAGCGGTGGCGGCGGTCACGGCGGCGACCTCGGGGGTGCGCGCGGCTATGGCGCCCACGATGGCTGACGCGGCGCCGGGATTGAGTCCAATTCCTGATTTGATCACGTCCACCGCTGTCTGGACTTGTGATTTTGCGTCGGCGGCAGCCACCAGCGATGCGGCCTTGCCCGGCAGTTCAGCCTGGGGCACGGATTTTAAGATGCTCAACGAAGGGCTAGAGACGGGATTTGCCGCGTGGCTGGATAAACCAAACAAAAGCAATGAGCCGGTGGCCAGTGCTAAAACGACTTTTTCTGTTTTCATGTTTTGAAGATAGGAGGCTTTAAATTCATAAGTGGTTTCGGCGGTTTAGTCAATTATTTTATTGCCGTTGAGGCAAGATATTTACTGGAAATGTTACCGGAAATGAGCCGGTCTTTTGCGGTTTTCGGGTCGGGGGACGGGGATAAACACGAGTTTCTTCCCGAAATGAACGCTGATCCGGCGTGCCATTTTTGTGCCATTTTTGCTGACGTGTGCGGCGATTGAGGTCATAATGCCCGTTCTTATTCCGTGAGCTATCAAACCGTGCATCCGTCATCCCGTTCCCTCCTGACTTTCTGGCGGGTGGTTTTGGGATTGTGGTTGCTGTTGCCGTCGCTGATGGCTCAGGAGGCGCTGCGGATTTCGCTGGCGGGTGATGTGTCGGCGGAGACGCAGAAGCAAGCTCGGAATTCGGTGGGGTATTACAATTTGCTTTGGGGACCCGTGGCCCTGCGTTGCAGCACCGCGGTGAGCACGGAGTTCACCGACAACGCCCGCAATTCCAGCCAGGCGGAAAGCGATGTGATTCTCCGTCCCTCTGCCAATGTGCAATTGACCTGGCCGGTGACGGAGTGGAACACCCTGAACTTGTCTCTGGGGGCCGGCTATTCGTTTTACACGCAGCACAGCGACCTGAGCCAGTTTTATATCAATCCGGGATCCGGACTGTCCTTCGATGTCTATATCAAGGATTGGAAGTTCAATTTGCACGACCGCGCGACTTTGACGCAAAATTCCTACGAAAACCCCGCGTCAACCGGCGGCCGGAACAATTCGTTTTTGCAGAATGATATTGGCGTGTCGGCGCTCTGGGATTTGAGCCGGGTCGTGGTCAACCTCGGTTATGACCATGTGGATTACGTGGGCGTGAACAACCAGAGCACCCAGCCGGACTCGGCTTCGGAAAATTTTTCCCTGAACGTCGGCTTTAAGCTCCGTCCGGAAATTATGGTGGGATTGGAGGGGGGGCTCGGGCTGGTGCGTTACGACCGGTCCGGTTCGTCCAATGTCGTGGTGGCCTCGGATGCGATGCAATGGAATGCCGGCGCGTTTTCCAGCGTTCAGCTCAGCGAGCATTTGAGTGCCCGGCTGGATGGCGGCTACACCGTTTATGTGCCGGAGAATGCTCAGGCGGCGGGAATCAGCGAGATGGATTCCTTGTATTTTCAATTTTCGGCTACGCACGAAATCACCCCGCACATCAGCTATTCGCTGTCCGCCGGGCATAGCGTGGATTTTGCCTACAATGGCCAGGCGTATGAGCGCCTGTTTGTGCGGCTGAGTCCGAACTGGAACGTCGTACGGAATTTTTCAATCAGCACGCCGGTCTGGTGGGAGCAGGGGACGCAGCTGTCCGCGCAGGCCTTAAAATATGACCAGTATGGCGCCGGCATCACCGTCGGCCGGCCGTTGACGCAAAAACTGACCGCCTCGGTTTATTATCAATTTGTGCTGCGCACCACGGATCAGACGTCATCCTACTACAATTACACCGCCAACATTGTAGGCTTGAGTCTGAACTACCAGTTTTGAATACTTAGCCGGTTCCTATGAAAAACTTCCTCTCCTATCTGCTGCTGCTGGCCTGCGGGCACTTGTCCCTGGCGCTGGCGGAACTGCCCGTGCCGGTGTCCGGCTCCAAAAATGCGGCGACTTCCGCCACGTCCTCGGCGACCGCGTCGTCCGCTGCCGCGGCCCCGGCAGCCGGGCTGCTCAACGGTTATATGGCGGATGATTCTTACAAACTGCGTGTGGGCGATGCCGTGAGTTTTCAGATCTTGGAAGACCGGGTGTTGGGAATTCAAGAAACGCCCGTGAATCTGGTGGTGACCGACTCCGGTGAGATTGATGTGACTTATATCGGTCGGCAAATGGCAGTCGGCAAAACCTCCAAAGAACTGGCCGCCGGCCTCAAGGCGGCGCTGGAAAAAGAATATTACAAGAAAGCCACCGTGGTACTGTCCCTCAACGTGGCCACCCGGATTCTGGGCCGGGTTTATATCTGGGGACAGGTGCGCAACCAGGGCGCTTTGGATATGCAGATCAATGAGAATCTCACGGCCGGCAACGCCATTTTGCGCGCCGGCGGTTTCGGCGATTTCGCCAGCAAAACCAAGGTGAAAGTCGTGCGCGCCGCCACCGGGCCGCACGGCGAAAAACAGACGTTCAATCTGAATATGGAGGATATTCTGGAAAACGGTAAAATTGAAAAGGACATCCTTCTCCAGCCCAACGACCTCATCATCGTGCCCACTCGGCTGGTGAATTTTTAACGCCGATTTTTCAATGAACGATAATTTTTCTGCGGTCAAACCGGATCGGGCGGCGCTGATGAATAAATTCCACGCGCGGCTGCAGCGTTACCGCAACCTGCTGCTCCGGCGCTGGTGGGTGTTTCTCCTCACCATTCCGGTCGCGGTGGGCGTCGAGCAATGGCGGCTGGCCAACGTCGCGCCGGAATTTACTTCCGTCGGCCAGATGATCGTCAATATCAAGCTCAACACCCAGTCGGGTTCCATCGGGTCGCTTTATTCCGAGGAGCTCGGCAATTTCCTTGGCACCCAGGCCGCGCTTATGCAGGGGCAGACCGTCTTGAGCCGGGCCCGCGATCGTGTGGCGTCGGAAAATCCCGGGCTGACGTCCTGTTTGGTCAAGGTGGACGTCTCCGTGTTGCCCAAGACCACCATCTTCATCCTGCGCGCCACCGGACCGGAGCCGCAATACACGCAGAAATTTCTGCAAGCCTGCATGGTCGAATACAACAACATGAAAAAGGAGATGGCCTCGCACGCCTCCGATGCCACCGTTTCCGGCCTCAGCGACCAGATTCAAAAATTGGACCCGGAACTGAACCGGATTGACGACCAGCTCGCCGCGTTTTTGAACACCAACGACGCCGCCCTGCTTCAGCAATCCACCGGCATGAACAATTTTCTCACGCTGCTCTACCAGCGGCTCGCCGAGGCGGAATCGCAGCATGCTCTGCTCAGCTCCATGACCCTCGACCAAAGCCTGCTGCTTGAGCAGGGCCAGTCCACCACCCTCCTGCGCTCCGGTGGTGCGGGCGACCTGGCGGCCGGTGGCAACATCCTCGTCAACACCGGGGTCGGCGAACAATCCGGCCTCAACGCCGCCAACAGCATCGGCATGCAATACCTGACCATCAAGCAGCAGATTCTCCTCCTCAAGGCCGACAAGGAGCGCTTTGCCGAATTTCTCCAGCCCCTGCACCCCCGCATGGTGAGCATGGGTGAAAACATTGACCGCCTCGGTCGCCTGCTGGTCATCTATCGCGACCAAAGCATTGAGCAGCTCGAAGCCCGCAAAAATGCCCTCGCTTTGCAAATCACCAACCTCCAGAACCAGTGCCAGCAGATCGGCCGGGAAAACGTCGCCCTCGCCCGCAAAAGCGCGGAATACGACCGCCTTCAGAAAAAATCCCAGCGCGTCCAAACCCTGCGCGAACAATTGCTCACCTCGCTGCAAATGCTCGATGTCAACAAGGAGGTCAGCCCCGAAAGTGTGACCATCTATCAAGTCGCCACCGACGCCCGGCCGCAGCAACCCTTGCAGCTCCGCAATCTGTTTTTGGCCGGCCTTTTCGGCCTCGGCCTCGGCCTCGGCCTGCTGCTCCTCCTCGACCGGCTGGACGACCGGATGCATTCCTTCACCGAGCTGCAGGAATTTTTCGATGAGGAAGTGCTCGGCCAGATTCCGCGCGAAACCAGCACCTCGATTTCCGGCGAGCTGCCTTTGCTCGCATCCGATGACCTGCGCACGGCGTTTGTGGAATCATTCCGCAATCTGCGCTCTTCTTTGCTTTATCTCAACAACCAGAGCGGCCAGCATCCGCGCAAATTGCTCGTTACCAGTTCCGTGCCGGATGATGGTAAATCCCTCATCGCCGCCAACCTCGCCGTGTCGCTCGCCATTGGCGGATCGCGCGTGCTCTTGGTGGACGCCGACCTTCGCAAAGGCTCCCTTCATAAACGCTTTAATCTTGCTGCGAGCAAAGGCCTCGGCCAGATGCTGGTGGAAAAACTGGATTGGCATTCGCTTGTGCTCGCGACGAACATCTCCAATCTCGGACTGCTGCCCCGCGGCCAGTCGGACAAGAGTTCCACCGAATATTTCTTTGCGGCCGACATGGAGAACTTCATGAACGAGGCGGGCAAGGAATACGATTTCGTTATTATTGACACCCCGCCGGTGATGGCGGCCGACGACGCGGCGACCCTCGCTCCCCGCGTGGACGGTGTCATTTTTGTCGTTCGCGCCGAGGCCACTTCCGCCCGCGTTGCCCGCGCCTCGCTGGATCTGCTGGTCCAGCGCAATGCCAAAGTGCTCGGCTTGGTATTGAACTCCGTCCGTGCCGGCACGGGCGACTACCATTACTACGACCACTACAAGGACTATCACCAGGCGTGACCTCCGCCGCGTCCGCCATGCCGCAGGCCGCCCATGAACATCCGCCGGTGACCGCGTGGTTCTGCCTGTGCGCGCAGCCCAAGCACGAGCACATCGCCGCCGCGCACCTTCGCCAGTTGGCCGGCCTTGAAGTCTTCCTGCCGCGCATCCGCTTCAAACGCGCCACCGCCCGCGGCGCGGTGCGGGTCACCGAGGCGCTTTTTCCCGGCTATTTATTTGCGCGGTTCATCTGGCCGGCGGATCTTCGGGCGGTGCAACATGCGCGCGGCGTGCGCGGCGTGGTTCACTTTGGCGACCGCTGGCCCAGCATCGGGGGTGATGTTATTGCCGGGTTGCGCGCGACGCTGGGCGCTGAGGAATTGCATGTGGTGGACGACGCCCTGGCTCCCGGCGATGTCGTGCGCGTGGCCGAAGGCAGTCTGCGCGGCTTGCTTGCGGTGGTCGCACCGGTGCAGTCGGGCCGTGAGCGCGTGGCGGTGTTGATGGAATTTCTTGGCCGGCAGACGATGGTTAAATTGCCCGTCGCCGTGCTTGTGCGTGAAGGCGGTGGTCGCGCCTCGGTGATCTAATTCTTTTTCGCCATCGCGCTCAGCGCCAGCAGCATGGCGCCAATCAGCAGGAAGAGAAACAGCACGGAGTGGACTTGCAGGGGAAAATCAAACCGCGCCTGGATCAGGCAGCCGGCCAGCGCCAGTCCGGCCATCACGGCCAATCGTCGCGGTGCCCGCCACCCGGCCGCCACCACGCCGCCGAGCGCCGCCAGTGCCAGCAGCAATCCCGTCCAGCCAAACGTGATCAGCGTTTCCAGCCAGTCGTTGTGCAATTGCTCCGGCCAGTAGGTGGCGTTGGAAATCCGGTAAAGTTGGAACACCGTCCCGAAGGTTCCTGGTCCGGTGCCGAACAGGGGATAATCCGCCGCCATCGGTCGCGCGGCCGCATACATTTGTTCCCGGTTGGCCAGACCCTCGCCAAACTGCTCCATCCGCGGCGCCAGTTTTGACCAGCCGAAATACCAGCCGAGTCCCAGTGTCGTGGTCAAAAAAAGCAGGGTCAGAATGATATTCCGCCATTGTCTTCGCGCGCCGCCGGGTCGCCGGAACCCAATGATTTCCGTCCCCAAAAACAACCCGGCCGTCAGCACCAGCATGGCGCCCGCCACCAGTGCGCCGGCCCGGCTGCTGGAGATGATCGGGCAGGCCGCCATCACGGCGGCGGCGGCGGGAAGGAATAATAATTTCCGTGAACCTTCGCGCCGGAGCAGCCACCACGCGCCGAGACACACCGGCCAGAGCAGGTTGAAATACTGCGCCGCATTCGAGCGGTAGGCGTAGGGGCCGAATTGCGTGTCGCCCTCCGGATTGACGACCGGGTGGACCAGAAAGAGCAGCCGGGTGGAGCCGGCGGCGCGCTGGACGATGGCTTCGATGCCGAGCAGCGTCCCGCTCACCGCGAGCAGCCATAGCAGTCGGCGCAGCCGGGCCGGAATCACCGGCGGGGCCGGGGGCGTAGGCTGGCGCCGGGACTTTTCTTCGGCTTCGGTGCGCCCCAGCAGCCAGTCCCGGATGCTCCAGAACGCGGCGGCGAGTCCGAGATAGGTCCAGAAATAAAACCACGTCCGGTTCGCATCAAAACTGTGCGGCAGCCATTTGACATGCTCGTGGTAGGTGAAAAAATGTTTTTCGGGTTCGTAAGTCGCGGCGACATTGAGCGCGCTGGTGAGGCAGAACAACAGCAGCGCGCCGGTGAGCCAGACCAGGGCGGTGACGGTGTAAAACGTTGCGGTTTTTTTATCCCCCGGATCGCCGGCGTCCCAGCGCGGGGCCGGAAATTTTTTGATTTTGCGGATGAACAGCTTGGCCAGCAGCAGCGCGCCGAGGAGATAGGCGGCGTAATTCATGATCCAGATGGCCCATGGCTGGGTGGTGCCGAACGCCCACGGACTGAAGACCACCATGAGCAAAATGACGCTGCCGGCCGCTTCATCGCATAACCGATAAAGCTGCACGTCGGCGGCTCGCAGTTGCAGCAGGCGGCGAAACATCGCCGCAAAGTGCGCTGGAAACACCTCTTATTTCAAGTCAGAACCGTGCGGCGGTGGGATTTCGGCTTGCGTTTCGCGCGCGGCGGGGAAAAACTATCCCTTCAATATGCAAACCAAAGACGCACCTGCGGAAATACTGATTCAAATCTGGCCCTGGCTGGAGGCCAACAAAAACCGGATCCTTGCGGTCATCGTGGGGCTGCTCGCCCTCTGGGGGATTTATTTTTATGTGACCACCCAGCACGCGCAGAAGGAAGTTGCCGCGGGTCAGGCGCTGACGCAGTTGCTGGTCACGCCGGTTGCCGGTGCCAATGCCAGCCAGATGGCTGATGCCTTCGCCCAGCTGGCCGTCAAGTATTCCGGCACGGCGGCGGGGCAGCGGGCGCAATTGCAGGCGGCAACGGCGATGTTCAGCGCCGGTCGTTACGCGGACGCGCAGGCGCAGTTCAAAAAAGTTCTCGAAGCCGCGCCCGCTGGAACCTTGGCGGCCACCGCGCAGCTCGGTATCGCCACCAGCTTGGAAGCGCAAAACAAACCCGAGGCGGCCGCCGCCTATCAGCAGGTGATCTCCCGATTTCCGGGTTCGGCGGCGGCTGAATCCGCCAAGCAGTCTTTGAGCCGTTTTCAGCAACCCGCGACCAAATCTTAAGATGAAACTTTCCATCATTGGCACCGGCTACGTCGGCCTCGTCACGGGAACGTGCTTCGCGGAAGTCGGCCACCACGTCATCTGCGTGGATAACGACGCGGCGAAGGTGAAGCTGCTGCAGGCGGGCGGCATTCCAATATACGAACCCGGTCTCGAAGAGCTTGTCAAAAAGAACGTGGCCGCCGGACGTTTGAAATTCACCGCCAGCACCGCCGAGGGCGTGCAGAATTCCGACGTGATTTTTATCGCGGTGCCCACGCCGCCGCAGCCGGACGGGGCGGTCGATTTGAGCTACATCGAACGCGTTGCCCGCGATATTGCCGCCGCCATGACGAGCTATAAGATCATCGTGGACAAAAGCACGGTGCCGGTGAAAACCGGCGAGAAAGTGGCCGAGACCATCAAGCGCTACTGCGCGGCGAAGGTGGAGTTCGACGTTGTCAGCAATCCGGAATTTCTCCGCGAAGGTTTTGCGGTGGATGATTTGATGCAGCCGGACCGGGTGGTTATCGGTGTCAGTTCGCCGCGTCCGGCGGCGGCGATGAAGGAGATTTATACTCCGTTCAAAGCGCCGATCATCGTCACGGACATCAATTCCGCCGAACTCATCAAGCATGCCGCCAATTCCTTTCTCGCGCTGAAAATCTCCTATATCAACGCCATCGCCACGGTCTGTGAAGCGGCCGGGGCCAACGTTCAGGAAGTGGCCCAAGGCATCGGCCTGGATGAGCGCATTGGCCGCCGTTTTCTCAATGCGGGCATCGGCTTCGGTGGCAGTTGTTTTCCGAAGGATTTGAGCGCGTTTATCAAGATTTCCGAGCAGGTGGGTTACGAATTTAAACTGCTCAAGGAAGTCCAGCGCATCAACGCCGACCAGATGGAGCGCTTTATCAAGAAAATCACCGATACGCTCTGGGTGTTGAAAGACAAAAAAATCGGGGTTCTCGGCCTGGCCTTCAAGCAGAATACCGACGACGTGCGTTCCTCGCCGGCCATTGACCTCTGCCATCGGTTGCAGAAGGACGGCGCGACATTGCGCGTTCATGATCCCAAGGCCATGGAGAAAGCGAAAGCACTGCTGCCGAACGTGACTTATGTCGACGACATGAACGCCGTGGCCGAAGGCTGCGACGCGATTGTGGTGGCGACGGAATGGGATGAATTCAAGCAGCTCGATCTGGCCCGCGCCAAGAAAGCGTTGACGCATCCGATCATGTTCGACGGCCGCAATCTCTTCGATCCCGCGGAAATGGAAAAGCTCGGGTGGATCTACAAGAGCGTGGGACGTTAGTTTTAAGTTCTTAATTTTTAGTTGCGATGATTCACGCCGATCCCGCGCCAGCTAAAAACTCAAAATTAAAAACTAAAAACTGCGTCGAAGTCAGCGCCGCGCTCATCTTTCGCGGCGGTAAACTGCTCATCACGCAGCGCCACGCTCATTCGCACCTCGGCGGTCTGTGGGAATTTCCCGGCGGCAAGCGCGAGGCGCTTGAAACCTTTGAGCAATGCCTTGTCCGCGAAATCCGCGAAGAGCTGGGGGTGGAGATTTCCGTTGGCGCTTTGTTTGAAGAAATCTCCCACGCCTATCCCGAAAAATCCGTTCATCTGAAATTCTTTGTCTGCCGGCTGCTGTCTGGGGAACCGCAGCCGCTGGATTGCGCGGCGGTGAAGTGGGTTGACCGGTCGGAGCTGGAGGCGCATGAATTTCCCGCCGCCGATGCGCAGTTGCTGGAGCAATTAAAAAGCCCACGCGGGGCGTGGGCTTGAAAGGTTTCTGTCGGTTTCGCTTCAGCTTTTGCCGAAGGCTTCTTCGATGACCTGTTTGAAGTTGTTTTCGCCGGGCTTGACGATGCCGAACTCGCGCTTGGCGTTTTCCGCCGAGTCGCTGGCATGGGCGGCATTGACCATGATGGTGGAGCCGAATTCGCGGCGGATGCTGCCGGGAGGCGCCTTGGAGGGATCGGTCGGCCCCAGCACGTCGCGGATTTTGCTGACGGCGTTGACGCCCTCGTAAACCAGCGCGATGCACTTCTCGGTGCCGGGTTTGGGCCATTCGGATTCAGGAATCTCGCTGGGCGCGCGGCCGGCCATGAAGCGGACGATGTTGTCGAACTGGGAATCGCCTTGCAGCGGGCCCAGAATCTCGCCGAGCGCCTTCTGGTCGGCGGCGGAAATTTTGAAGCCGAATTCCTTTTCGAGGACTTCCTTGGCCTTGGCGCTGACGCCGTCTTTGAGCTTGGTGCGGAGAAATTCGCGGACGGGGCCGTAAAATTCCACCGCCTGCGCCGTGCTCATCCGGAACACCCGCGCGCCGACAATGTAAAGGCCGGCGCGGGAGAAGAAATCAATGACGTTGCCGGGGCGGCCGGTGGGAAAGCGGAAGTTGTCCGGCTTGATCAGGACGAGGGTGCGTTCGGGCAACTCGCCGGGCGCGTAGGTCGTGACGTTTTCCACGATGCCGCCGTCCGCGTCGGAATAGCGCGCCCACATTTTAAGTTTGTGTTCCGCTTCCTCAAAGGTGGGGGCGGCCAGCACGGCGGGCTCGAAGTAGCGGACTTTGCCATCATCGCCCACGATGAGATCGCTGTAGGTGTCGCGGATGGTTTCGCCGCCCTGGCGGTTGGGGCTCAGGTTGCCGACGACGGAACGCACCTTGCGCACGGCTTCGTCGCCTTTGAACAGGAGCATCATCACGCGCCGCCGGCGTCCGGTCTTGGGATCGGGCGAAAGGTTTTCCTGGACGTATTGCTTCAGCAGTTCCTGAACCTTGCGATCCTGCGTGTCATGCGCGGAAACGATGGTTTCGGCGTATTCCTTCACCAGTTCGGCGCTCGGCGCAAACATGCGCAGCCCCACGAGGTCGAGGCCGGTGCGCGTGATGAGGCGGCTCAAAATGCCGCCGGTGCGGGATTTGTAAAGCGAGTAGGGGGTGATGATGACGTAGGCGAGCTGTTGGGACATAATTTAAACAGTCGGCGGATTGGGATTGGTGGCGGTTGCCGCCGGCGTGGCGGATTTGCCGAGGATTTTGAACATGACCGTGCCGCAGGTCGGGCATTTGCCCTTGATGGCTTTCCGGCCATTTTTCATCGTTTCCTCAACGCCATCAGAAATTTCTTTCTTGGCCTTGCATTTGACGCAGTATCCTTCAGCCATAAATATAGTTACCGTCCGCGCTTCATGCTCGAACGGTCCAACAGACTAGCGAGAATGAATGCCATCGTCAATTCCAAACGTAATGCCATAAATACAAGCGACTTCTGGAGTAGCTGCGTCGGCGATGGCAGAGATGGTTGAAAAGGATGGCGGAAATTTTAACTCAATTATCGGTGGAAAATTTGACCTGAACCGTATAGATTATTCGCCATCACCTTGATCGCAGTGCTTAAATTCGGCCAGCGAAATAAAACGTGAATTTTAATAATTATGAGTCAAAAATATTCCTCCCGCTGGCGTCGGGCTTTCACCCTCATTGAACTGCTGGTGGTCATTGCCATCATCGCCATTTTGGCGGCGATGCTGTTGCCGGCGCTGTCCAAAGCCAAGTTGAAGGCCCAGCAGGTGAGTTGCACCTCCAACATACGGCAGGTGGGGATTGCGTTGAAGATGTTTAGTGATGAGAACAACGATTTTTGCCCGCCCGGACCGGAATTTGCACAATATCAAACGGGTTTGTATAGTGGACAGGGCTGTACCTATGATACCAACGCCAAATCTTCGTTTGGATTTTATCTGTATAAATATCTGGGGGAAAAGGAACCGACCACCGTCAAGCAAGTGTGCAAAGCCTTGCTTTGTCCCGGCGTTGCCGCTGTGGCCTCAGACCGATCTGCCACGAACCTCAACAACTATACAGTTTTTGAGGACCGGGGTGGCTTTGATGAAAATGCAAACCAGCCATTATCTTTTCCCAATACGCCGCCGTCGCAGTCGGCAGGGGGGGGCCTTTGGTTATCCGACCAATTCCCAAACTGGCAGCCCATGGGCACCAAGTCATAAAATGTCTGAAGTGGCCGCCAAGGTGTCGCTCTCGGTCGCGTGGCATCTGATTGATGCGGATAAGCTTGCTCATAATGGCACAAATCCTTGGGGTTCAACCATGTTATCAACCAAGCCGATTCACGGTTCCGTGCGTAACTATCTATATTTTGATGGCCATGTGGCAAACAAAAAACCCAAGCCCAATGGGGGGCAATAAAATTCCATCACAATCGGATTCCATCTCCACGGGGAAAACGGGGAACTCATCAGTGCCGGGATATGGTGCCGATGTTTGTGGATGTGAAGGAAAGGGTGGCAGAAACTTTCACGCATTTTGCGGTTGAAAATATTTACTGAGCAGGGTAGATTTTAAGCTATTATCCTAATAGCCGCGCTTAAAACCGGCTGGCAAAATATAACGAGAACTTAAATATTATGAATCAGAAACATTTCCTCCGCTGGCGTCGGGCTTTCACCCTCATTGAATTGCTGGTGGTCATCGCCATCATCGCCATCCTGGCAGCGATGCTGTTGCCGGCGCTGGCCAGTGCCAAAAAGAAGGCCCAGCAGGTCGCTTGCCGGAGTAATTTCAAGCAGATGAATACTGCCCTGATGATGTTCGTGGGTGAGCACGGCGACTGGCTGCCGCTGGGGCCGGATTATGATTTTATGGGCGATTACAAAGGCCTGATGAGCGGCCAAAGTGCCGTTTACAATATCAAATCCACAAATCAGTTGGTTTATCACTTTGCGCCGTATTTGGGCCTGCCTGATCCAAGCCAGTTCCCCGTTGCCTACAATTTGGCCAAAGTGGCGCTCTGTCCGGGTGTGGCCGCTTTGTATAATGCCAAAGATGCTGTGACTTTTTCCAATAAAACGGTCTATTTGCGTCAGGCCGTAGATGATAATACTGGTAAAGGGCTTACATTTGTTTGGAACAAGCCTGATGGCACTACTGTTAACACTTCAGATCCCTTTGGTTATCCCTATTATCCGCCCGCGAACGGGAATGCGGGGGGTGTTTACCAGCCAGGGCATAAGCTGAGCGAGGTTGCCACGAAAGGATCACTGGCTTCCATATGCTATATTACCGATGTGGATTTTATTGGATCCAAAACCAATTCTTGGGAGGGAACCTTCCTGCCCATGAAGCCAGTCCATGGCAACGCTCGGAATTATGGGTATTTTGACGGCCATGTGGGGACCAAAAAAGTCAACCCTCAAGGCGGGTATAATTAAGTTCGGGCGATTCGGTTCCTTTGGT
>CAIXUZ010000026.1 GCA_903922735.1 uncultured Verrucomicrobia subdivision 3 bacterium | reverse complement strand
GGTGTTTTGGTGCCGATGAATTCTCCTGCGCGTTCTGGAGGAGCTTGCCGCCGACCAGCGTGCCCACGAGCGTCAGGTCTTGCGCGGTGAACGTGATTGGCTGGCGGGTGAGCCAGGCGTTGAAGAACTTGGCCGCGATGAGCGCGACCACCATGAGGAACATCACCACCCGCATCATGGAGTAGTTGCCCTCGCCATCGCCAAACAGGGTGGACAGATTTTTCATGGTTAATTAAGCACGGGTGGCGGATACGATCCGCAAATAGCTCGCCGCCGTGTCGGAGGAGAACCTCACGGCTGCGAGTGAAGGGCCGAGCGGCGGTTCACAGTGGGGCAACGGCGAAGCCTGAGTCGCCGGTCCTTCAAGTCTGGTTTGGTATGTTGCCCCGTAAATAATCACGGGGTCATCGTCACACGGTTTGGGAGAATTGCACCTGAGCCGCTTAACCTATTTCTATTGGGGGAAACTGCCTTCGAAGATTGACCGCAACGGTTGTAGCAGAGGACCGCCCACGGCGGCAAACAAAATTATTATTCCGCTTAAGGCGAGAGCCGGGCAAGGCTAAACGCTAAAGGCTAAACGTTGAAGTAGGGAACTCCGAACTTTAGCCTTCAGCCTTTGTTCCCGCCGATCCTCGGCGATACGGCAGCCCAGCCAGAACGCGCGGATGAAACAAACCACCGCCAAGGTGCCGATGAGCCAGGTATTTTACAATCCAACCATTTGGAACGGTGGCAATGGTGGCAGCCTTACTGGACCAACATCAAACACAAGTCCAAGGCTTTTGGCCTGGGCTAACGCCACGCCCGCCAAGCAACCATCCCGGCCAAAGGAAAAGGGAGTAAAGGGCAGATTAAAGTCACTTAATTTTTTCCAGCAGGGATCGTCGATGCGCGCCAACATCCGGCCCTGACAATAGGTTCCGCCCGCAATCTGCCAGTCGGCCAGCCAATCCCGGCCTTCTGGCGGCTTGGCAAACGGTTTGAATTCCAAGATGGGATAAGCTTCCATTGCAAATTCATTCCAATGCTGCTCGCGCTGGTTGTAATCTTGCAGCGACCGCAGCAGCCGGGCGTTGGCATCCAGCGCCGGCCACAAATATTTAGGTGACTGATGGTCGTCGAGGTTTATTGTCCGCAGCAACGTGCGGCGAATTTCCAAATTGCCATCCCGCAGATTCAGCGAGGAGTCTGCCATTTTTTCAATCCATTCAGCGGCTTGCGGCAGCCCTGGCAGTAATTTTGCATAGGCATAGACCAATGTTTCGGAGAGGCATCGCCAGCCCTTCATGCCTTCGATGCTGGATAGTGTTTCCTCACTCAACCCCTCTTCGATTTTTAAGAAGATGTCGGAGACCTCATGCGGGCCATCTGCCTCATCGTTGCTCAACAAATAAATTGCAGACGGTTTCATTTTTCCAGTTCGTCCAAGGTTTCCGTGATGGCGTCAATTTGTAATTGAATATTCTGAACCTGCCGCCGCAGTTTGGTGATCGCTTCTTTTTTCACCGGCGCGGCAGCGACTTCATGCAATGCGTATCGGGTATCAAGCGCGTGCGATGGCTCATAAGGCGGTTCGATGCCGGCGGCGGTTTCCAAATTCCGTAGTCGCTCATTCGCACGAAGACTTAAATTACGGTCGCCTCGACGAGTCTGCATCAACATCGAAACGCTCAATCCGATTTCTTTCGCGAGTTGGTCCCACGTTAAATCGGCTTTGGTGCGTAGCTTTTCAAGCCTGTTAAAAATAGATTGCACTTTGTTGCACTTTTATATTGCACATAAAGTGCAACTTTGTGTAATGTCTTCCTGTGACCCGTCACAACTCAAATAAAGTAGCAACCCAGCAGGCGAACACCAAGCCCCTTTCCCAAGGCCGCGCCGCGAAGGTGCTCGGCGTAACCCGCGAGCATCTTAACCGCGTGCTGAACGGCAAGCGCGAAAGCCGACGCCTCACTCACGCGCACCGCGAACTCGTTGGAGGTGCCCGATGACTCTGAGCCAAAACATCCGACGTGCGCTGGTCGCCGACTGCCGCTATGACTTTTTAACTCTGGGCGGAGCGATCAAGCCACCTACGGGCCACAGCCGGGAAACGCGGCAAGCCGTGAAACAACATTTACGGAAATTTGGCTGGAGCTATGTGGCCGCTGCCAAGGCCGTTGGCTTTGGCGGTGCGGGCGGGTTTGTTTCCATCGAAAAAACACTTAACGGACGGAGATTTTCCCCGCCGCTGATCCAACGACTCCTGGCACTGCCGCGCTGCACGCAGCCCAATCCACGCGCGGGCTTCAAAAACGGGGGTGCGCGATGAACTCTATCCCTTGCCCATCAATTGAGCTGCCTGGTGCGCGTAGTGCCAGCGGGGCGTCTGCTGCCAGACGTATTGCATTAACCAGCCGACCTGAGCTGGTGCCGCCAGCGGTGGTATTGGCATGGCCACCACCTGGCCTTGGCAAGTGGGCATTAACAGCCGCAAAAACCAGAGCGCATGTTGCGCTCGCAAGTAGATTAGCAGGCACTGCTCCCGGTTCAGCTCTGGCCATTGCCCTGTGTCTGCAAATTGCCCAATGGCCGCTTCAATTTCTGCGGCATATTCCTGGTCTTTGTCTGCCAGCCATTCGGCGAGCGATTCAGTTTGGTAAATCATCGCCACGTCCGTGCCCGTGTAGCGCAGATGGAACTGCCGTGCCACCGCCATCATTTGCGCCGCCAGTTCTTCCAGTCCAGGGGGATTCATCCGCCAAGGCTAAACCCTCAGCCAAGGCCGCTCAATGAATAATCCCGAGCCCCAACCCAACCTCACCGCCGAGGCCGACGGCTGGCGCAAGCGCGGGATGCTGATCCGCCGCGAACTGCGCCGCCACCATCTGAGTGAGCGCGAGCGGCACCTGGCCGAGATTATTCTGGACCTCACCCTGGGCTGGCAGCGGGAGAGCATTGTCATTCCCCAGCTCCAATGTTTTACCGACCTCACGGGCATTGGCCGGCCGCATGTGACGGAAGGGATTCAGGATTTGCATAACATGCGGATCATCCGGGTGATCACGGTCAAGGGTCAGCCCACCTATTCCATCCGCGAAGATTCGGATAACTGGAAGGTGAAGCCGCGCGTGAGCACGCAGGCCATGACCAACTCCATCAACCTGGTGCGCGACTGGAACGGCCTGGAGCCGCTGACCGCGCCCTTGGAGGCCATCGCAAATTTTAAGAACGGACCCGCCGCCAAAAAAACAAGCGCCGCCGTTCCCGAATCGGGAATTCCGGTTGAATTTCCCGTAACCCTCGATCTGCCCAAGCTTTTTTGAAATATGAGCACCCTGGCAAACCTTCCCCTGCTGCCGCGCTACATCATCCGCTATGCGGGCGCGGCCGTCTCGTTCAGCGGCGGTGGCCTGGAACTGGTGACCGACGAACGCGCCGACCGCTGGCCCACCGAGCCGGAAGCCTGGTATGCGGCGTATCAAAACAATCTCAGCGCGCACCGCTGCACGGTAGTGGCGGTGCCGGCGGCGGCGGCTAAGGCAGCCATCCACTAATCCATTAATCCATTAATGCCCGCAACCATGCTCCCCACCACCTCCAACCTAGACCATCGTATGAAACTCATTCCCCGTGGCCATGAAGATGAAACCGGTTTCCACCTGGACGCTGATCCCGGCGACGAGTGGGTGCATGAACGCACGCCCATGGATGTCTGGCGCGAACGCCACGTCTCGCGCCTCCGCGCATGGCGGGTGCGCCAGGTGACGATGATGCTGGTGGTGCTGCTCAGCGGGCTGCTGGGCTACTGGTTGTTCAATGGTAGCAGCCGACGTGAGTCGGCTCAAACCAGCCCCAGCCCAATGAGTCAGAGCGGAGTGGGAAGCCCCAACCCATGAACCTGGACGCCACCAATATGAGTCCGCTGGCCAAGGTCGATGGCGTGCAACTGCTCACGCGCCGCGCGATCAGCGAGATCTACGCCATGGCCGATGGCGGCGATCTGGTGGGCGGCCGCTACCAGTGGGTGTGGGATGTGAAGACGGATCCGCACGGCAAGAT